>DASUEF010000029.1:0-2738 GCA_036275215.1 Limnobacter sp.
GGCATGCCCCGCCGATTGATTGCTTGTTCATCCACCGCAAGCTGGGCGGTCTTTTCTTATTGGTCACCCGCCTGAAGGCGCGGGTGGATGTTTCAAAATCCAGCGACATTACAAGCTGTGCTAAACTGAAAAGATGAAAAAACTGGGATTCCTTCTGTTGATCATGCTGCTACCGCTACAGTCCGCTTGGGCCTCAGCGCAGCTTTATCACAGCCATGGTTCCAGTGATTCACTGGTCGAAGCCGTGTTTCACGATCACTTCGACTCGGCCCACAGCCACTCGCACTTCCATGGCGATCACGCACACGGGCAAGACAGCAACCCGGATCAATCCGATCGGGATTTATCCGACGCAACTGACCACCATCACCACTTTCATGTGCACACAGTGTCCATGCTCAGTGAAGTAAACATTCCTGATTTTCCGTCGCCCTCTGCTGTACAGCACAGCAGCATTCCAGCCTGGCAGGAAACCCTTTTTTCCCAACGCATCGAACGGCCGAACTGGCGTTAATCAACCGTCAACACTCTTATTGACCTTTGATTAACGGAGTAGTCCATGAACACACCACATTGCGTGGTGCGGCTTGGTATGGTGTTCTCAGCCTTGTTGACCCTGGCGCACACACCTTTGCAAGCCGCAGAACGGGGCATCAGCATTGCATCGGCTTTTGAATCCGCGCTTGCAATAGACCCTGAACTTCAGGCCGCAGAAAAGCGCCTCGAATCAGCACGATATGCCACTGAGGCTGCCAACAGCCTGACCCCTGAACCTCTTAGCCTCGAGGGCTCGTACCGGTCTGACCGAAACTTTGACAACCAGGGCTTGAGGGAAGTAGAGCTGGGTGTAGTTGCACCGGTTTGGCTGTGGGGCGAACGCAAAGGATCGCAAAACCTGGCCAATGCAGAGCTTGAAATGGCCAGCCTGACCACAACCCTTCAAAAACTGGAATTGGCGCAGCAGGTTCGGCAAGCCTACTGGAATACCATTGCAGCGCACCTGGATGTTGAAATTGCCCAAGCTCGCCTGGTGGGCACGCAACGGTTGCTCAGCGATGTTGAGAAACGCGTTGCGGCCGGAGATTTGGCAACCGTTGATCAGCTTCAGGCCCAGGCGCTGCATGCACAAGCCAAAGCCGATTTTGGCAATGCCGTATCGAATGTGTCGCTGTTGGCTGCCGAATTCACTGCGTTGACCGGGTTACCGGCCAGCGCATTGAGCGATCCAAAAACCGAAGGCATGCTGGCTTTCCAAAGCGCGTTGAGTTTGTCTGAACACCCCGCCTTGCTTCATGCCAAACAACAGGTCAGCCTTGCGCAAGCCAGGCGCGAACTAGCTGCTGTCCAAAGTCGCCCAAATCCAGAAATCAGCCTGGGGCTGGTCAGCGACAAAGGGGGCTTTACCGCCCCTGAAGAAAAATCACTGATGATTGGCACCCGAATTCCATTGGGATCGAGTGCAAAACACCAAAGCAGAATATTGACTACACAAGCCGATGAACTGGCGGCACAGGCCAGTTTGCGCAAGCTGGAAAGCAGCCTGAAAGCCAGGGCAAAAGCCACAGCTTCCAGCGTGAGTCTGTTTGAAGAACTCAAGAAAACAGCCGAAGAAAGGGCCAAGGCCAATCAGGAAGCCTTTGCCCTGATCCAGAAGTCTTTCGAGCTGGGCGAAACCGATTTGCCCACCCTGCTCCGATTTGAACAGCAGGCCTTTGAGGCGCAGCGCCTTGCACGCAAAGCCACTGTAGAACATGCCGCCAAGGTGTCGGACTACAAACAGGCTCTTGGAATTTTGCCGGAGAACAATCCATGAAAAACATCGCACTTTTTTTGATCAGCGCGTTGCTGACAGCCCAACTTGCCATAGCGGCGCCCGGTGCGCACGGCCCCAATGGTGAACATTTGGACGCGCCTGGTACTGGCAGCACAGTGAACGATGCCACACCACGCACGGAAACCTTCACTGAAAATTTTGAATTGGTGGCCAGGCTTTACAGCACGGAATTGTCGGTGCTGGTCGATGAATACAACACGAACGCCCCCGTGCTGAATGCCACACTGGAACTGGAAGTGGGTAACCTGAAAGGCACTGCGGTGTTTCATGAGGACGCAGGCGACTATGCCTTCGATGACCCTACCATGCTGGCCTTGTTGCAACAGCCTGGCGAACACGAACTGATTTTTACACTGAGCACACCCACGCAGAGTGACCTGTTGCTGGCGACACTGAAATCCACCGGTGCCGCAACAGAGCATGTGGAACACGGCCACCCCCACCACGATGACCACGAACACGATGGCCACGGCCATATTCAAGAGCTGTTCCATTCCCCCTACGCCTGGCTTGCTTTGGCGCTGGTGCTTGGGTTGTTGGTTCTGGTGGTTCAGCGCATTCGCCGCCGCGGCTCAAGCGCGGTTTCAAGGAAGATTTGATCATGACGCAATTGTTCATTCCCGCAATCCTTGTTGCAGCTGCAACGCTGTCGGTCGGGCTGTTTTCAAGCCCGGTGTTGGCCGCACCCGGTGCGCATGGCCCCAACGGTGAACATCTGGATGCACCTGCAAACACCAACCCCGGCGGGCGGGCGCGCCTGCCCGATGGCAGCGTGAACATTCCCAAACTGGGTCAGCGCCGCATGGAAATACGCACGCAGATGGTGTTTCAAGGTGAGCACACACAAACCACTGAACTGAATGGCAAGGTTGAAATTGACCCCAATGCAGGCGGGCGTGTTCAA
>DASUEF010000030.1:0-2169 GCA_036275215.1 Limnobacter sp.
GTGCAGGCAAGTTGGCGGGCAAGATCCGCGAACTGTCCAGCGGTGCGTGCTACAACCCGGACAAAACGGGCTACATCGAGTTTGACCGAAGCAAGCTTAATGCACTGGTGGCCGAGATTGCCAAGCGCAACACGCGCGTTGCGGTGTGTTATTGGTACCAGCATGAGCTTGAGCGCATCAGGCAAGTGTTGCCGCATGCGGTGCTGTACGAGGGCAAGGTTCAAGAGGATTTGTGGAACGCGGGCAAGATCGAGGTGCTGTTGATTCATCCCCAAGCCTCCGGACATGGGATAAACCTGCAGTTTGGCGGGCACGTGATGATCTGGTTTTCGATCATACGCAGTCAGGAATTGTGGAGCCAGACGTGCATGCGACTGCCCCGGCGCGGGCAGAAAAACACGGTCAAGCTGATTCACCTGATTGCCGAGGGCTCGAGCGATGAGGCAGCGCTGCAGGCCCTGCTGACGAATCAGGAGAACGAGCAGGCGGTCATTGATGCGGTGATGCAATGGGTGGGTTGACGGCGTTGAAAATAAACGCTACCTTTTGGCTTTAGGAGGTAAGTATGAAAGAAAATAACAAGGTTGAAAGCAAAGAAACCATATACGGTTTTATTGACGACATGAAGCTGTTTGATTCAGTTTTCTTTGAGGGCAAAGACACGTATTCGCGGTTCTTTGCAAACGCCTACATCTTGGGTCGAAGAAAAGGCATCAAGCTGTCTGGTAAAACGGAGAAAGGGGGCCTTACGATCACGAGGGTTGAGTGACACAGAAACCCCGGCGCTGTGGCCGGGGGCGTGTCAGGCTGACTTGGCGTCGATGACAGGGGGCTGTTGCGGGCGTTGATTGGTGCCGCAGGCGGGGCAGGGTTTGACGTAGGGTTTGAGTGCCCGGCTGATGCCCCCGACGTCCAGACCAAAGTACTTGGCCACACTGTGGATTGACAGGTCCGGGTTGGCCAGCAAGGTTAGCACTGCACGCTGGGTCTGGGTGAGTTCGGGGCGCCAGATCACGCAGGACTGATCACCGGCGTCCCGGGTTAGCACTTCCTTGACCGTGGACTTTGGTCCCACCACGTGCAGGCCGTCTTCACGATCAATGACTGCGTACACCCAAGGGTATTTGTCGAAGATTTCCTGCACCAGTGGGTGTAGTGTTTCGGTTTTTTCAGTCATGGGTCATTCTCCGTTTAATGTTGTCAGTTCAGGCGGTGGCTGGTTGCCGATGTAGTCCACGTAGGGCATGATCAGGCCCCAGCATTTCAAGTCTTTGAAGTGGACCGTGCCAGCCCTTTGAGGGCCGTTGTGGTGCACCTTGAAAAAGCCAGTGGGGTCTCCGAGTTCTTTGGCCGCCTGCTTGAAAAGCAAAAGCAATTCCGGGTCGTACTGGGCTGCCTCGCCGGTTGGACAGCGGGCGCGTTCGAGCACCGTGTCAAAGTCCGGGATTGCGTAGTCCACCGGCAGCCACGCACCGTCTTTGAGGTAGTAGGTTGGGTACGCCGCGAAGTCGTCGAGTTCCAAGGGGATGGCAAAAAGCGAAGCGCCATTGCTGGCCCACACCACACCGTCGGCCCCCTCGGCTGCGAGGTGAGTGTTTTTCTGCCAAGCTTGCCGTGGCTTTTGCGTGAACAAGTTCAGCGCTGTGCGTTGTTGGTCGGTCAGTTTAAGCACGGTCACACCCCCAAAGCAAGTTCAACGGCGATGCCGATTACGCAGGCTGCAATGATCGTCCATTCAAGCGCGTTGAACACGTCGCCGTCGTCTTGCAGTTCATACAGCCACGCCTTGCGTTGGCTCTCGTGTTGGTCTTGGTATCTCATGTCGGTTCTCCTTCGAGACGGTTAACGAGAGAGCGTGCGAGCTGTTTCGCACGTAGGTGCACCCCCGAGGTTAGGTTTAGCGTGTGTGCGCGACGTAAAACTGAGTCAAGGTCTTCGCGCAAGTAGGAGTCGTTTACTACGGCCGGAACCCGGCTGCATTCATCAAGGACAAGCAAGGCGTCTTGAACAACTTTTACGAACTCGCGGACTTCAGCCGGTGAAAAAACGCCGCCCCCTGCAGTGACGTTTTCTCCATTGCGCGCTGCGTGTTTCAGGTTTTGTAACATGGTCAGTCCCCTTCAATGGTTGCCAACAGGATTCGAAGGTTTGCACGTTCTCCTGCAGCGA
>DASUEF010000031.1:0-9720 GCA_036275215.1 Limnobacter sp.
GGCTGGAGCGCCCACGTGATTGAGCAGCGCATTGACGGCAAGATTATTCGCCCAAGCGCCAACTACACCGGCCCCGAAGACCTGAAGTTTGTGCCTTTGAAAGAGCGCAAGTAATTGCAAGGGATGACCATGAACACCCAATTCAGAAAAAAACTGCCCGGCACGCAGCTGGACTTTTATGACACCCGCGAAGCTGTTGAAGCGATTGAGCCCGGCAGCTACGACGGTCTGCCCTACACCAGCAAGATTCTGGCGGAGCAGCTGGTTCGCCGCTGTGATCCGTCCACATTGACCGACAGCCTGAAACAACTGATTTACCGCAAACGTGATCTGGACTTTCCCTGGTACCCGGCCCGTGTGGTGTGCCATGACATTTTGGGCCAGACCGCCCTGGTGGACCTGGCTGGCCTGCGCGATGCGATTGCCAAGGAAGGCGGTGACCCATCCAAAATCAACCCCGTGGTGCCCACGCAGCTGATTGTGGATCACTCACTGGCAGTGGAGTGCGGGGGCTTTGATCCGGATGCCTTCCGCAAAAACCGCGAAATTGAAGAGCGCCGCAACGAAGACCGTTTCCATTTCATCAATTGGACACGCACCGCATTCGAAAACGTGGATGTGATCCCTGCGGGCAACGGCATCATGCACCAGATCAACCTGGAAAAAATGTCGCCCGTGGTGCAAGTGCGCGATGGGGTGGCCTTCCCCGACACCTGTGTGGGCACCGACAGCCACACACCCCATGTGGACGCCTTGGGGGTGATTTCTGTGGGCGTGGGTGGGCTGGAAGCTGAAACCGTGATGCTGGGCCGTGCTTCCATGATGCGCCTGCCCGACATTGTGGGTGTGGAGCTGATCGGCAAACGCCAACCCGGCATCACCGCCACAGACATTGTGCTGGAGCTGACCGCGTTTTTGCGCAAAGAACGTGTGGTGGGTGCGTATGTGGAGTTTTATGGGGAAGGCGCACGCAGCCTGACCATTGGCGACCGCGCCACCATCTCCAACATGACGCCTGAATATGGCGCCACCGCCGCGATGTTCTACATCGATGAGCAAACCATCGACTACCTGAAGCTGACTGGCCGCGAATGCGAGCAAGTGGCTCTGGTGGAGCAATACGCCAAGCACACTGGCCTGTGGGCCGATGGCATGGTCAAAGCCGAATACGAGCGCGTGCTGAAATTTGACTTGAGCAAGGTGACACGAAGCATGGCGGGCCCTTCCAACCCACACGCCCACATGCCCACCACCGAGTTGGCCAAGCGTGGCATTGCTGTGAACCTGGACAAGGCCAAGGCCGAAGAACAACAAGGCCTGATGCCCGATGGCGCGGTGATTATTGCCGCCATTACCAGTTGCACCAACACCAGCAACCCTCGCAACGTGGTGGCGGCTGGCCTGCTGGCCAAGAAAGCCAACGAACTGGGCCTGGTGCGCAAGCAGTGGGTGAAAAGCTCATTCGCACCGGGCTCGAAAGTGGCCGAGTTGTACCTGAAAGAAGCAGGGTTGCTGACCGAGCTGGAAAAGCTGGGCTTTGGCATTGTGGCGTTTGCCTGCACGACTTGTAACGGTATGAGTGGTGCACTCGACCCCAAAATTCAGCAGGAAATCATTGACCGCGATTTGTACGCCACCGCCGTGTTGAGTGGCAACCGCAACTTCGATGGCCGTATTCACCCGTATGCCAAGCAGGCCTTCCTGGCCAGCCCGCCGCTGGTGGTGGCCTATGCGATTGCTGGCACGGTGCGTTTTGACATTGAGCAAGACGTCTTTGGCGTGGTCAACGGCAAAGAGATTCGCCTGAAAGACCTGTGGCCCAGCGACGAAGAAATCGATGCCATCGTGAACCAACACGTGAAGCCCGAGCAGTTCCGCCAAATTTACATCCCCATGTTCGACCTGGGCGCAGTGGAGAAAGCCCCCAGCCCGCTGTACGACTGGCGCCCGCAGTCCACTTACATTCGTCGCCCACCATATTGGGACACCGAAGGCCAGGGTGCATTGGCAGCCCGCCCGCGCACACTGAAAAACATGCGCCCGCTGGCGGTGTTGGGTGACAACATCACCACCGACCACCTCAGCCCATCCAACGCAATTTTGATGAACAGCGCCGCCGGAGAATACCTGCACAAAATGGGCCTGCCCGAAGAGGACTTCAACAGCTACGCCACCCACCGTGGCGACCACTTGACTGCACAACGCGCCACATTCGCCAACCCCACCCTGCTCAATGAAATGGTTCGCGATGCAGACGGCAAGGTGAAAAAAGGTTCGCTGGCGCGCATTGAACCTGAAGGCAAAGTGACCCGCATGTGGGAAGCCATTGAAACCTACATGGACCGAGCGCAACCGCTCATCATCATTGCAGGCGCAGATTACGGTCAGGGGTCTTCACGCGACTGGGCAGCCAAAGGCGTGCGGCTGGCTGGTGTGGAGGCAATTATTGCAGAAGGCTTTGAGCGCATTCACCGCACCAATTTGATTGGTATGGGTACCCTGCCCCTTGAATTCAAAGCGGGCGAAACACGCCACACCTACAGCATTGAAGGCAGCGAGGTGTTTGAAGTGGTGGGCGAACGCACGCCACGCGGCACACTCACCGTCATCATGACCCGCAAGAATGGCGAGCGCGTGGAGTTCCCGGTGACCTGCCGCTTGGACACCGCCGAAGAAGTGTCCATTTATGAAGCCGGCGGCGTGCTGCAGCGCTTCGCACAGGACTTTCTGGAAGGGGCCACAGCATGACCAACAAGGCCACACAGCAAATCAAAGTAGCTGCCACTTACATGCGTGGCGGCACCAGCAAAGGCGTATTTTTCCGCCTGCAAGACCTGCCCGAAGCCTGCCAAAAGCCGGGGGCTGCGCGTGACAAATTGCTATTACGCGTCATCGGCAGCCCCGACCCCTACGGCAAGCAAATTGACGGCATGGGCGGCGCCACATCATCCACCAGCAAAACCGTGATTTTGAGCAAAAGCAGCAAGCCCGATCACGACGTGGACTACTTGTTTGGGCAAGTGAGCATCGACAAGGCCTTTGTGGACTGGAGCGGCAATTGCGGCAACCTGTCCTCGGCAGTGGGTTCATTCGCGGTGGCCAGCGGGCTAGTGGACGCGGCGCGTGTGCCCCAAAACGGCACCTGCACTGTACGCATTTGGCAAGCCAACATCGGCAAAACCATCATTGCGCATGTGCCCATCACCGATGGTTTGGTGCAGGAAACCGGCGACTTTGAACTGGATGGGGTGACCTTTCCAGCCGCTGAAGTACAGCTTGAATTCCTGGACCCGGCTGATGAGGGAGAGGATGGTTCTTCGGGCTCCATGTTCCCCACGGGCAACTTGATTGACGACCTAGAAGTGCCTGGTGTGGGCATGCTGAAAGCCACGCTGATCAATGCCGGTATTCCCACCATTTTTGTGAATGCCGAAGCCATCGGCTACACAGGCACCGAGCTGCAAGATCAGATCAACAGCGACGCAGATGCATTGAAGAAGTTTGAAACCATTCGCGCCCACGGTGCTGTGAAGATGGGTTTGATCAAACATGTGGATGAAGCCGCCACACGCCAGCACACACCCAAGGTGGCCTTTGTGGCCCCACCGAAAACCTACACCAGCTCCAGTGGCAAAGTGGTTGAGGCGCAGGGCATTGACTTGCTGGTGCGCGCCATGAGCATGGGCAAACTACACCATGCCATGATGGGCACTGCTGCGGTGGCCATTGGCACGGCAGCCGCTGTACCCGGCACCTTGGTGAACCTGGCAGCAGGCGGCACAGCACGCGAAGCAGTGCGTTTTGGTCACCCCAGTGGCACCTTGCGCGTGGGTGCGCAGGCTGTGCAGGAAAATGGCCAATGGGTGGTTAAAAAGGCCATCATGAGCCGCAGTGCGCGGGTGTTGATGGAGGGCTGGGTGCGCGTGCCTCACGACACCATATAAACCACAAACCACACGCAGCAAGCAATTGGAATGGAACTCATCGCTGCGTGTGGTTACACATCTTTGCCTATAGAGGGCCTGCGGCTAAAACCTGAATCAATGAAAAAAGACATATGCCCTCAGGATATGTTCACTTCCATGTAAGCGTCCAATCACCCCCCAGGAGACACCCCCGTTAGAGTGACACTCACTCCAATTGCCTATTCTCAACGCTCCAACCTCAGAACAACGATCAAGGAGCAAAACCGTCATGCCAACCACCGCCTCGCTGGCACATACACAGCAAACAGGTATTCATTCCAGCAGCTCAAGTCTTCATTCCTCCGGCTCGATCAATCCAGCTTACAACGCCAACATGCCACAGGCGCACTTAAAGCAATTGGCAATACAAAATGCACCTTCAGCAGCAAAAGCTGATTTATTGCAAACGCTTGATGTACTAGAGCAAAGCATGCACCTCGACCATGCGGAAGCAATCGAGTTGGCCAAGAGTTTTGTGAATACCTACAAAACCGAACCGGAAGTCATGGACTGCCTGTTCAAATACCTGACCTGTCGCTTCATGCTGGATCATCAAAACGTACAAGCCAAAGCATTGAGTCAACGCGACAGCATCGGATTGCTGCGGCAGAGCATGGACAATCTTCGCGGTTCACCCAACTCCATATCAAATAACCGAAGCAAACTGCTTAACCAAGCAAGCCGATTGGGGCCAGTTGTAACGAGCCACCCTACGCAGCTCAGCCGCCCAGAAAGCTCCGAGCATCTGCTTACTTATCCCGCAAAAGGCTTTGACAGCGAATTTGAGGCACAATCCTTCGCCGAGGGTTTGTGGTCCCGGGCAGGCCGACGCACAGAAAAACCAAGCGTTCTTGATGAAGCCAAAGCAGCAGCACCTGCGGTAAAAAACATCATGGCATCCATGAGAAAAAATGCAAAAGTGCTGATGCAGGAAACTGATGACGCACAAAGCTCAGGCAGAACACCTTGGTTGGAAGCTGGTAACTGGATTGCAGGAGACCGAGACGGTAATCCAACCATCACGCCAGAATTGCTGGGCGAAGTGATGACTCTGTGGAGCACATTGGCATTTGATCAATATCTCCACAAAGTCTCGGACACCAATGCAGAGCAACGGCCCAACTGTTTGCACAATCTATTCGTCCGCGCAGGCCATCAAGAACAACTGCAAGCACTGAAAACAAAACTGGAGGCAACCCGTCGCCATGTGGTTGACAATGCGTCTGCCTTCGTCACAGAGGGTCGTTTTGAGAATCCTGCTGAAATCACACACTATGTGGATAGCCTAAAGTCGGATCTTGATTGGCAGGCACTCTCCACCGAAGAGAAAAACCTGTTGAACCAAAAACTGGACCAACTTGGCTTGTGGGCGAACACCTTTGGATTTCACGGTGTTAGTACACACATTCGTCAAAACAGCGAGGTCAATTTACGCACGGTGGACGCTTTGGTCGAAGCCACGAAACCTGGCACCTCCTATGCTTCACTGCAGGAAAGCGACAAAGTCGCATTGCTAACAAAAATCTTGAACAATGATCCCGAATTCAAGATGCCCCAAAGGGTTGTTGCCTCATCGCCTGAAGTTCAGCAGGAAATCAAATTTCTTGACAGTTACAAGGGCTTGCGCACCCGGTTTGGCAATGACGCCTTGCCGACCATAATCACCGCCAACACCGAGACCTTGAGCGACATGCTGGAAGTGTGCGTGATGTTGAAATATGCCGGGCTGGGCAAAGAAGCGGGCTTGGGTATGAATGTGGTGCCGCTCATCGAGACGGTGCCCGATATGAAAAACGCCAAGGCACTTGTTCAAGACCTGCTCAATACACCCGCCTACAGCGCTCATCTTGAAACTGCCGGCAAGTTGCAACGAGTGATGCTGGGGTACAGCGACAGCATGCGCGGCAATGGCATCGTTTCGGCCGCCTGGGAAGGACACAAGTTGCCAAGTGAATTGTTGCATGTGGCCAAAGCGGCCGGGGTGAAGCTCCACTTTTTCCATGGCCGTGGTGGTACTGAAGCCAGAGGCGCCAGAAATGGCTACACGGAAGAAATCTCGCATGTGGATGGCGACTCCCTTGAGGCAGGCTACACTCAAACCGAACAGGGTGAGGAAGTCTTCAAGAAATTTGGCAACCGGGCCCTGTCGGACAACAACATCAGTGAGATGATCAGCAGCGCTTTGCAAACCAGTGCACAGGGAAGCGACAAAAAAATCGCCGAGCATGAGCGTACCATGACCTCTATTTCTGGTCATGCGGACATTGCTTATCAGGCCTTGTATCAAGATCCACAACTTGCAGAGTTTCTACAGCAAACAACGCCGCTTCCTTATGTTGGATTGAGCAATGCAGGCAGTAGACCAGCATCTCGCATCGCGAATCTGCAAGGCCCAGCATTTTTAGCCAAACTGCGTGCTATTCCATACGTCGCGGCATGGTACCAGTCTGGGTCTATGGCGCCCGCTTACTTTGGCTTAGGCAGTGGCTTAAGGCAACACATTGACAGCGTACCAGGACAGGCCACCACGAAAATTGCTGAACTTAAAAAGATGTATCAAGAGTGGCCATTCTTTAAAAATCTAATCGATCGTGCAGAATCAGCGATTCAAAAAGCAGACATGAGAATCGCAGAACAATATGCATCGCTTAGCCCTGACACCCGTTCGCTGTTTGAGAAAGTTGAGAGCGAATTTAAATTGAGCCGAGAAATGATCGACCTGGTCAAAGGGCAAAACTCTGAAATGGATCCAACGCAATCGAACCCACTAAGAACCTTTGCACATGCAGCACAAATTGAACTTCTTCGAAGTGCCAAATCTGCAGAGCTTGCCAGCAAGCCCGCTGTCGAAACAGGAGTTGCTATGTCTATGCAAACACTGGCCAGTGCACTCACCCGCTTCGGTTGAACGGTCAACGCCCCTGCCTGAAATATGCGGCAGGGGCCATGTATATCACACAGCGTAAACTGGCGGCCTTTTTTGAATCCATGGCTTTGCCTGCTCAAGTTGTGCAGCCAGATTAAGCAACAAATCCTCCTCCCCAAAACGGCCAGTGAACATCATACCAACCGGAATGTTTTTCGCATTCCAGTGCAAAGGCACGCTCATGGAAGGTTGCCCTGTGACGTTGGCCGGCATGGTTTGAGAACAATAATCAAACACCCTCTGCGCACTTTTGATCACAAAATCTTTTTGTTTGGCGATGGGGCCAATTGGCAGGTAGCCAAGGGCTTTGAGCTCAACCAACTCTCTGGGTGTTGGCCGCAATGCTCCAACAGCAATCGGTAGATCTCCCAAAGTGCTGGTTAAAAGCGCGTCGTAAGGTTCAAAAAATGTCAGCCACTGGCGAGTAAACATGTTCATGAACCACACAGCCTGTGCCACATCACCCCCGTGAAAGCTTCTCCCCAGTTTCATGAGGGCCCAAGTGCGAACCTCAAAATCACTCGGCTTGCCTGACCTCCCCAACAAACGCTCGCCTTCGGTTAAGGTGGCGGCCATTTCCGCACACACCAACACCGAGTATGCGTAAATAAAATCCTCACGTGCAATCGGTGGACGAACTTCCTCGCAAACATGTCCCAAGCTTTCAAGCAACTTCACTGTTTGTAACACGCCTTCCCGGCAATCTTCGTGCAGACTCCTACCCAACAATGGATCCAAAGAATAAGCAATTCTCAGAGGTTTTGGCTTTTCATCGAGTGAATCGGCGTAGCTTTTGTTGGGCGGTGCAATTCGCATCACCTGTCCAGAATAGTTGCCATGCAAGGCATCAAGCATGTGGGCTGAATCACGAACAGTTTTGGACACGACGTGCTCAGCTATAAAACCGAACCAGCCGTCGGGCAAATCCGGGCCAGAGGGCACTCGCCCACGGGTGGGTTTTAGTCCAAACAAACCACAGCACGATGCGGGGATTCGAATGGAGCCACCACCATCGCTTGCGCTGGCCATGGGCACAATGCCAGCCGCCACCGCAGCTGCGGATCCCCCACTCGACCCACCTGGACTGCGCAAGGTGTCCCACGGGTTACGACTTGCACCGGTGTACTCTGGCTCAGTGGATGGAGTGATGCCAAACTCGGGTGTGTTTGTTTTGCCAAAAATATTAAGTCCCGCACGCTTGAACCGCTTTACGTACTCAGAATCTTCAGCTGGAACAAACCCTCGGTAGAACCTACTGCCGTTGGTCATCTCAACACCAGCGTAGCTGGCAATCAAGTCTTTCAACAAAAATGGCACCCCCATGAACGGCCCATCCTGCGGCTGTTTGGCTTGCAAGCGGGCGTGCTCGTACATGGGCCTGATCACCGCATGGATGGTGGGATTCACTGTGTTGGTTCTTGCAATACTTTCTTCCAAAAGCTCGGACGCACTCACCTCCCCTTTGCGCACCAATTCGGCCAGCCCAAGTGCATCATATTGATCATATTCTTTGAAATTTGCCATGTTGGTTTTGTCTCCCATATCATCCAAATGGGTGAAATGTAAGTGAATATCTTACCCCACTCAGGGAGTATCCATCGGGGGCCGATTCATCGACACTGTGACTTATGTCAATCGATGTTCATTTAACGAATCAGGATGAAGAAAGGTCAGGGACCATGTGTTGTGTTCAGTGATTACCCCATCAAACAAATGGGGTACGCACGTTTTTTTAAGTCGCTGGGGCACGACAATCTAGTCTTGATGAACACCTACCCCAATGCAGACATGAAAACTTACATGAACGCCGAGTTGGTGGTGTTCGACATGAACATATCGGCGGAGTCGGAAAATCGCCATCTGCAATCGGTGATGCGTGCATTTAAAAAAGCACATGTGCTATTCATGGAGGAGCTCCACGCAGACTTGCATTATCAATTGATACATGGCCGGGATATTTGCTGCCTGGGTAAACTTGCAGAGGTGAAGGTCATGCACGCCTGCCTAAAAGACATGCTTTTGCGATGCAAGGAGAATCAAAAACCAAAACCTCGTGAGCGAAGTAAAACCGACAAGCCTGACACAGAGATGGCCTAAACCAAAACAAAAAAGCCACCTCTCGGTGGCTTTTTTGTGGTTCAGTCTGGTTACGCAGCCAACTTCGCTTTGTTTGCGATTTCTACAAACTCTGGAATCTGATCGAAGTTCATGTAACGATAAACTTCGCCAGACACATTGCCCAGCATCTTCACCTGCTCCATGTACTCTTCCACGGTAGGAATCTTGCCCATGAGTGCACACACTGCAGCCAGTTCGGCCGAGCTGAGGTACACCCGGGTGTCAATGCCCAAACGGTTGGGGAAGTTACGTGTAGAAGTAGAAACAGCCGTAGAACCCTTGCGAATTTGTGCTTGGTTGCCCATGCACAGCGAACAGCCTGGCAATTCCATGCGTGCACCGGTGCGGCCCAGAATGCCGTAGTAACCTTCCTCGGTGAGGATGTGCTGGTCCATCTTGGTGGGTGGGGCAATCCACAAACGTGTTGGAATGTCACTCTTGCCTTCCAGCACTTTGCCGGCCGCCCGGAAGTGACCAATGTTGGTCATGCAAGAACCGATGAACACTTCGTCGATCTTGTCGCCAGCCACTTCACTTAGGAACTTCACATCATCCGGGTCGTTCGGGCAAGCCAGGATGGGCTCTTTGATGTCGGCCAGATCAATGTCGATCACCGCAGCGTACTCGGCGTCTGCATCGCCCTTCAACAACTCAGGATTGGCAATCCACGATTCCATTGCCTTGATGCGGCGTGTCAAAGTGCGTGCGTCC
>DASUEF010000032.1:0-7719 GCA_036275215.1 Limnobacter sp.
CCGATCCATGCTGGTGAGCAAACGCTGGTTCTGGCTTTCGCGTTCAATTTCAACCCGGGTTCTCAATAGCTGAGTGATTCTGGAAATTCTTGCGGCCAGCTCATCTTGACGGCGAGCGGTCCAAGTGCAGGTTTTCATCGCAGGACCCAAACGACGGTCCATGAACTCACCAAAGGTTTGCATGCCTGTCATCGGAATCTCTTTCAGCTCGGTGATTCGCTTTTTAACCAAGTCGGTGTATGCCTCCGCAGCAGTGAATCGCACGCGGTTTTCCGCACTCAATTGCTCCACTTTGGCGGCCAAATCGGTGAGCTGACTCAGTAGATTTCGGTCCATCTCAAGGTCTTCCGCAGTGACTTCCGCCAAATCTTCCGATTTGCTGGTGGCGGCCATCTCAGTGGCCAAGCGCACCAATTGGTCTTCATAAGAAGACAGTTTTGGTAAAGTGGCCCGAGCAACCGGGAAGCTTAAGAGCGCCATCATCCGGTAAGTTTCCATTTCAATGGTGCGTTGAACCACACGCCCCAACTGACGCGAACCCATCTTCAGGTTGCAAATCAGTATGCGCGTTGCCCCACGGTCTGCAATGCGTAAATCTGAAAAAGCCTGCCCTGCCCCATTGGCAATCATGCCGCCAATTAATGTGTTGCCGTCAAAATAGCCAGCCACGCTGCGCGGCTCCCTGGGGTTTTCCGTTTTTTGAACAAAGAGCTCAATGGCCACTAGCATCACACCCGGCAAGGCCGCCATCCAGCTCGGCGGCAAACGACGCGTCACTGGGCGATCAAATACAATCGCATGGTCGGCACGCTCAAAAAAAGTGAGCGTCACAAACTCGTTGTGGCGTTCCAGGCGCAAACGCAATGCGGACTCACCTCCACACAAATTCAGGCTCACTTGCGGGGCAGCCAACTCCTCATCAGACACCGGCTTGCACCCGCAATACTCAATCAAGGTCTGCAATTGTGCCACCAGTGCGGGTGTTACATCTGCTTGCACCAGCAGGGCAATGTGGAACACCCTTTCTTGGGGCCAAAGGGCCTCGGTGGGACGTGAGTGGACTTCGTCGTTCAGTGCTTGCCGCAGAGGGTAAGGCTGGGGCAATAAGTTGCTCTTGTTCATGGTTGTGTTGTGGACAGATCAGCCTCTGTCTCGAATATCAGGCCAGGCTTTCATTAGGTAATAGCACATAGACCACACGGTGAGCACAGCTGCCACCCAAATGCACAGCGTGCCCAACAGTTGAAAATTCAGTCCATGCCAGGTTTCATGCGCCAGCAACATGGGAATGGCCACCATTTGCGCAATCGTCTTGAGCTTACCAAGCCAATTCACGGCAACGCTGTTGCGCGCGCCAATGCTGGCCATCCACTCCCGTAACGCAGAAATAGTGATTTCTCGTCCAATAATGATCAGCGCGATAAACGGCCCGATGCGCCCCAAATCCACCAGCACGATAAGCGCCGCCCCCACCATCAGCTTGTCTGCCACCGGATCCAGGAATGCACCAAATGCAGAGGTTTGGTTCCATCGCCGAGCAAGATAACCATCCACGGCATCGGTGGCCGCAGCAAAAATAAAAATCCAGGCACCCACCCAGTTTTGCATGGCAATGGACATCACCGTATCTGGCAGAAAATAAACGCCCACCACAAGGGGAATGAGGACGATCCGGATCCAGGTGAGGACCATGGGGAGGTTCAATGGCATGGTATTTTTGTTCTTTGGGTCAATAAGTGCACTGTCATTTCAGAATATATCAGCGTGCACCGGATTTGGGCGAGCATCCCTCAATGCAGGCGTCGATAAATTTCTTCAGCCAAGGTGGTGGAGATGCCCTCCACCGTTTGCAAATCTTCGATACTGGCTGCTTTCACGCCGCGCAACCCGCCAAAACGGGTCAACAATTTTTGTTTGCGTTTGGCCCCAATGCCCTCAATTTCATCCAATGCCGAGGCCTGTCGGGCCTTGGCACGTTTTGCTCGCATCCCCGTGATTGCAAAGCGATGTGCCTCATCCCGGATCTGCGCAATCAACATAAGCGCTGGGTGCCCTGGCCCCAATTCCAAGCTAGGCCTTCCATCGGGAAACACCAAGGTTTCAAGCCCCACCTTGCGGTTCTCCCCTTTTTTAACGCCAACAATCAAACCAATGTCCAGGCCCAACTCCTCAAACACCTGGCGCACCACCTCAATTTGCCCCTTGCCACCGTCAATCAACACCACATGGGGCATCGCGATGGGAGCTTTCCCCTCGCGCTGGTAACGGCGGGTCACGGCCTGTCGCATGGCGGCGTAATCGTCACCCGGCGTGATACCTTCGATGTTGTAACGCCTGTATTCCCGACTTTGCATGTCGTGATTGTTAAAAACCACACACGAGGCCTGTGTGGCCTCACCAGCGGTGTGAGAAATATCAAAGCACTCCACACGCAAGGTGCTCAGCACATCCACCGACTCCGACTGTGCCAGTGCGGCACGGTCCTCGGCCTCCGCAGTGGGCATAGAACCGCTCTGGGTGGGTTCTGCCACACCGTGCTGGGTTTGCAACTCCTCTTCCAAGCGACTCTCCAGACCAAGCACCTCCACCAGAGAACGCGTCCGAAATTGTGCAGACCCCTGCTCTGCAATGCGGCGATCAATCGCGATGTGTGCGTTGTCCACGGCCATGTCCAGCCACTTGCGGCGTTCGCTTTGCGGCTGCCGGATCAGGTTGATTTTTTTGCCAGCCTGCTCGGAAAGGGCCATCATGAGTTCTGGGGCATCCAAGTCTTGATTAACGATCAATAAATTGGGAATGGGTCTGTCCACATAAGCCTGGCTCAAAAAAGCCTCCAGCACCTCAGGGCCAATGTCTTCGGTGGCTTGCACCACACTCGGAAATATCGGTTTATCGCCCAAGTGCCGCCCCCCCCTCACCATGGCCAAGTTCACGCACACAGCGCCGCCTTTCACCACCACCGCAATGATGTCAGCATCGTCGTCACCGCCCGTGGTGTCCACACTCTGCTTTTGCAACACACGGCTCAGGGCAGAAATCTGATTGCGGTACACCGCAGCTTTTTCAAATTCAAGCAAGCCGCTGGCCTCCAACATTTTTTCTTCCAGCTCTGCCAGAACACTGCGATGATCCCCCCGCAAAAACCGAGAGGCCGCCGCCACATCAAGGGCATAATCTTCTGGGCTGATGTGCCCAACACACGGTGCGCTGCAACGCTGAATTTGCGCCTGCAGGCAAGGCCGTGAACGATGCGCAAACACCGTGTCCTCACAGGTGCGCAACAAAAAAACGCGCTGCAACACTTGAATGCTTTCTTTCACCGCCCATGCGTTTGGAAACGGACCAAAAAACTGCGATCGCTTATCCACCGCCCCCCGGTAATAAGCCACTCGCGGGTATACGTGGTTGGTGATGCGCAGATAGGGATAACTTTTGTCATCGCGAAACAAAATGTTGTATCGCGGGTTCAGGCTTTTGATGAGATTGTTTTCAAGCAACAGGGCCTCTGCCTCTGTGCGCGTCGGGGTCACGTCCACCCGAACAATTCGCTCCACCATGTGCGCAGTGCGCGGGCTTGCATGCGTCTTCTGAAAATATGAAGACACCCTTTTTTTCAGATTCTTGGCCTTGCCCACATACATGACCACGCCGTTGGCGTCGATCATCCGATACACACCAGGCCGTGTGGTCAAGTCTTTCAAAAAAGCGGCAATATCAAACGTCTCTTGAGACGTTTGAGTGCTTTGGGCTTCGGTAGATTCTTCCATGCTGTTTGCGCCTCAACGGTGCAAATAATCGGCAATCCCTTGCAACACCGATTCAAACATCGCCGTGGTGAGTCGCCCTGTTTGCGTGTTGTAACGGCTCACATGGTAACTGTCGAACAAGCGCAATGCGCCCAAATCGTGTTGCGCCCCATGCGCAAATTTATACGCGCTCTGCTTGTGGGATGTGGCCTTCAAAACCGCCTGGTGAGCAACCACACCGAGCGCCAAAACAACTTTGGGTGGATGAACCACCAACTCGCGCGCAATGTACCGGTTGCAGGTTTTAATCTCGGCAGGCGTGGGCTTGTTCTCGGGCGGAACACACTTCACGGCATTGCTCACCCGGGCGTTGAGCAATTGCAAGCCGTCACCCACAGCGAGCGATTGGGGCTTGCTGGCCAAGCCAAATTTATTCAGGCTGCTGTAGAGCAACTCCCCACAATAATCGCCCGTGAAGGGGCGTCCGCTGCGGTTGGCTCCATGCAAGCCGGGGGCCAAGCCCACAATCAGCAACTCGGCCGATGCGGGACCAAACGGCGGCACGGGTCCATTGAAATGATCCGGAAACTTGCTGCGGTTTTGCGCATGAAATGCATTCAGGCGAGGGCAAGCCGTGCAATGCACATCAAAGAGCTCGGTGGCCCAGGCTTGATCGATGGGCTTGGGTCGCCAAGCATCACCTGGCAAACCAAGTTCGTACGGGTTGGAAGAGTGAGTCATGGGCATCGCCGAAAAATTCATGGGCCTATTTTACCCTTGTCCACAGAGTCGCGGTGAGTACGGCGGCCCTGCGGGTGAGCAGGCACAAACTCACAGAGGCCAATCGCTTCAGTTCAACGCAGCACGCAATTTCATCCTGCTTGCAGCAAACATGGCAATGCCAACCACCATCGCAGACAATACAGCATTCATCGCCAAAGCAAAGAGGGTCAGGTCCCAAGGCAACTGGACTTCGGGGTTGCGCAACAAAAGCAGGGCAAGCAGACTTTCCATCGCAACATCAACGGCTAAAAATGAAAAGAAAATACGCCACATGTCTTCACGAAGCGATTTTCCCGGATTGGCCTCCCGATATGCATGCACCAAACTCATCGTCAAGGCCATCAGCAACAAGCCAGCAAATCCCGTGAATTTGGGCAATTCGAAAAATGTAGCCAATCCCAATGCGAGCACATAAATCGAAGGGAAAAGGATTGCAAAACGAAGAATCAAAGATTTGACGGACATGGTTGAAGGTGATTCGCTCTTGCGAACCACGGGTTGTTGAGCAGACCGCAGGCTACAAGCCTTTTACTCGCCCACAAAACAACCGCCCCTCCGAGTCACCCGGTTGAGGCTCGCGCCCCGGCTTAAAAAGCGTGGGGCGAGACACCATCAACCCAAGGCCTTCCTTGCATTCCAGAACAAACGCATCCAGGGTGAATACTCGCCCTCGCCTTTGGGCGCCCAGCTCATTTGCACGGTGCGGAACACGCGTTCAGGGTGAGGCATCATGATGGTGAATCGGCCATCGGGGGTGGTGAAGCCTGCCAAAGCCTCCGGGCTGCCGTTGGGGTTGAACGGGTATTGCTGGGTGGGCTCGCCATTGGCTGTCACGTACTGCACCGCCACCAGGCCGTTGGCGCTGAGTTGCGCATGGTTGCCCTGGCGGGAAAAATCTGCCCGCCCCTCACCGTGGGCCACCACCACCGGCACCACAGACCCTTCCATGCCTTGCAACAAAATGGAAGGGGTTTTGTTGACACGCACATTCACCAAGCGGGCCTCATACTGCTCACTTTCATTGCGCATGAGCTTGGGCCAATGTTGCGCACCCGGAATCAGGTCGCTCAGGGTGGCCATCATTTGGCAGCCGTTGCACACGCCCAAACCAAACACATCGGTGCGCGCAAAAAACGCAGCAAACTGGTCCGCCAGAACACTGTTGTAGCGGATTGTTTTGGCCCAACCTTCGCCAGCGCCCAACACATCGCCATAGCTAAAGCCACCACAGGCAGCCAAGCCCTGGAATTCGGTGAGTGTGCGCTTGCCTGTCAGCAGGTCACTCATGTGCACATCCACCGCCTCAAAACCCGCCTGGGTGAATGCCGCAGCCATTTCCAGCTGACCATTCACCCCCTGCTCCCGCAGCACGGCCACGCGTGGCCTTTGGCCACTGGCAATGTAGGGCGCGGCTATGTTGTTTTGTGTGTCAAATGCAGGTTGCCACACCAAGGCACTGGGCAACTCGGCTTGCACAGCGTGTTCACTTTGCGCACAAGCCGGGTTGTCGCGGCGTTTGGCAATGTGAAAGCTCACCTCATCCCACTGGCCTTGCAGCACACTGCGGGATTCGGAGTACACGCACTTGGCGTCGCGGTACAACTCAATCACATCGCGATCGTTTGGCTTGCCGATAATATTGCTGTGCTTGCTCAGGCCCACGGCACGCAGCACGTCCATGGCCTCGCTCTTGCGGGCGGCTGGCACTTGCAGCACCACGCCCAATTCCTCGTTGAACAGGGCTTTCAGCGTAAGCTCATTGCGCTGCACAGCCACCTGCTCCGGGCGAATTTTAAAATCACCCCAATCGGCGGCATGGGGGTCGATGGTAATGATGTCGAGGTTAATCGACAAACCACTGCGGCTTGCAAAACTCATCTCGGCCAGGGCAGCCATCAAACCACCGTCTGAACGGTCGTGATAAGCCTTCACCAACCCTTTGCTGCGCAGCTCAACCATCGCCTTTGCAAACGCTTTGATGTCTTCGGCGCTTTCCACATCCGGCGTGTCTTCGCCCAACTGGTTGGTAACTTGAGCCAGCACGCTGGCGCCCATGCGCATCTTTCCGCGTGCCAAATCCACCAGCACCAGCACGGAATCTTCTGTGGTGTCCAGCACCGGCGTGAGGGTGCCGCGCACATCGTCCACCTTGGCAAATGCAGACACAATCAGGCTGACAGGCGACAACACCTCTTTTTGCTCTGCGCCGTCACTCCAGCGCGTGCGCATGGAGAGAGAGTCTTTGCCCACCGGAATACCCAAGCCCAGTTGGGGGCACAAATCCATCCCCACGGCTTTCACAGTGTCAAACAAAGCGGCATCTTGACCAGGTGTGCCACAGGCAGCCATCCAATTGGCGCTCAGCTTCACATCTTCCAGCTTGGCCACCGGAGCAGCCAACAGGTTGGTGAGCGCTTCGGCAATCGCCATGCGGCCCGATGCCGGGGCATTCAACACCGCCAATGGCGTGCGCTCACCCATGGCCATCGCCTGGCCGGTGTACCCGGTGTAATCGTTGGTGGTCACCGCCACATCGGCCACGGGCACCTGGTAAGGACCCACCATTTGGTCCCGTGCAGTGAAGCCACCCACGGTGCGGTCACCAATGGCAATGAGGAAACGCTTGCTGGCCACCGCTGGAAACTTCAGTACTTCGGAAATCACCTCACTCAGTTCACTTTGAGTGAGGTCAATCGGCGCTTTGGCAGCCTCCACATGTTGGTCCATGCGCTCCATGCGGGGCGGCTTGCCCAGCAACACCTCCATGGGCATGTCCACGGGGTTGCTTGCGCTCTCTGCATCCAGCACTTTCAACTGACGCTCTTCAGTGACCACACCCACCACACAGAATGGGCAACGCTCGCGCTCGCACAGTTCAGTAAAAAGCGCCAGCGATTCGGGCGCAATGCCCATCACATAGCGCTCTTGGGATTCGTTGCACCAAATCTCAGCAGGGCTCAATCCGCTTTCATCCAGATTCACTTTGCGCAGATCAAAGGTTGCGCCACGGTTGGATGCGTCGGCCAGCTCTGGAAAAGCATTGGAAATGCCGCCAGCGCCCACATCGTGAATGCTCAGGATCGGATTGTTTTCACCCATGGTCCAGCAACGGTCCAGCACCTCTTGTGCACGACGTTCCATTTCGGGGTTGCTGCGCTGCACCGAGTCAAAATCAAGCGCCTCGGTGTTG
>DASUEF010000033.1:0-37161 GCA_036275215.1 Limnobacter sp.
GGCCAGCCTGTTCGCACAGAACAACCTGGCCAAAACAGGAAAGTCACTGGGCACCGCCATTGCCCGTTTGTCCTCTGGCCTGCGCGTGAACAGCGCCAAAGACGACGCCGCAGGTTTGGCAATTTCTGAAAAATTCCGCGCACAAATTGGCGGCATGGAAGTGGCCAAGCGCAATGCCAACGACGGCATTTCAGCCCTTGAAGTGGCCGAAGGCGCCTTGGGCTCAATCACAGACAGCCTGCAGCGTATGCGTGAGCTTGCCGTACAGGCATCAACCGGTACCCTAACATTAGAAGACAGGGCGCAATTGACTGAGGAATACAACGCGCTAAAAGATAACGTCAATAAGATTGTTACCAGCACCAACTTCAATAACATCGACTTATTAACGACTGCCGCATCTGGAACTGATCTCAATATTCAAATAGGGACGAAGTCTACCGATTCTTTAGTGATTGGTTTGGCAGATACGCAAGGGAGCGCGTTAACCGCTTTCACTTCTGCTGCCACACCAGACGCGGCCAGCATTGCAAATGCTGCAGATGCGAGAGAAGCGATTGACGCACTGGACACTTTTATCAAAGATGTAAGCTCCCAGCGCTCCGTAATCGGCGCTGGCATCAACCGCCTGGAATCCGTGATCGGCAACCTCGACACCAGCATCACATCGCTGTCGTCTGCCCGCGGCCGCATCATCGACGCCGACTTCGCCAAAGAAACTGCTGCCCTCACCCGTGCACAGATTCTGCAGCAGGCAGGCACTTCTGTGTTGGCACAGGCCAACCAGTTGCCTTCCAGCGTGTTGTCTCTGTTGGGCTAATAAAACATGGGGGGTCATGGCCCCCAAGTCTATCCTCACCTGTTGTTGCTCCTTCAGGTGGGGCTTCGGGTCAAAACCTCGGTTTTGGCCCGATTTCATTTGTGGCAAAGCCTGTATGGCAAGGTAAGGTGTAGAAAAATAAAGTTGAGTGATGGCTTGGTCGTATTAACACTTGGAGAATAACAATGCCCTCTGGCACCAATGCACCGGGGTTTTACGCCGTGAACCAAAACAGCTTGAATTTGATTGCACCTGTGTCCGCCGAGCCCAGCGCATTGGGCCGCGCAGGCACTGCTGGGCCCACGGCACGGGCCGAGGCACCCGCAGACCAGGTGCAGCTGAGCGGTGTAAAGCAACAGCAGGTGAACACGGCCAATGCGTTCTTGAAAGAATTGCAAGAAGCTCAAAGCATTTTCCAGGCGGCCAACAGTGCGTTTCAAGAAATTGAGCAGCGTGTGCTGGAAGGCGCAGACGATGAGCAGCTTAAAAAAGCTGGGGACAAGGCCCTCGACTTGCTGCAAAACATTGCCAACGTGCGCGCCCAGCAGGAGCTGCAGAGCATTAAAACCAAACTGGCCAGCAGTGAAACCGCGAGCTTTGCCGACGTGGTAGACGCGGTGGCCGTGTTGGCGCGTGTGGCCAAGGGCGGGCTGGACAAAGCTGACACAGCCAGCCTACAAAACCTGGCTGAGGCCATCAGTGTGGTGAACGAGGCACTCAGCAAGGCCCAAGCCCGCTTGGAAAACCTCACCAACACGGTGAGCACGGCGGGCAACAAAGCCACCGAAGACCTGAACAACCGCCAGGGCATGGAAAAAATGATGGCGGCACTGGGCCAGGCCATGCAAGGCTCGCGCGAAGGCGCGATCAAGGCGCAAGCAAACATCAACTCTGCGGCAGTTGCCCGCATGCTGGGCGAGGACAATTAAACCATGGCACTTTCTGCAAGCGGCTTGGGTTCGGGCTTAAACATCAATGCGCTGGTGGGTCAATTGATCAACCAGGAGCGGGCCAAATTCAACCCCAAAGCAGCAAAGCAGGCCGACTTCCGCGAGCGCATCAGCCAGTTTGGTTTGCTTAAAAGCAATTTGGCCAGCCTGCAAGACGCCGCAAAAAAAATCCGCGACCTGGCCAGCGGTAGCCAAAAGACAACCAACTCCGACCCCACGGTGCTGGATGTTACGCTACAAAACAACACCATTGGCAACTACGAATTCAATGTGACCTCGCTGGCTGGCCGGCAGGCAATACAAAGCAAAACTTACACCAACGGCACCATCGCAGATGGTGGGAGCGCCAATGCGGTGCTCTCTTTCGACCTGGATCCGCTGAACAACGCCGGGGTTGACTTCACGGTGAATGTGGCAAGCAGCGGTGGGCAGTACAGCCTCACAGACATTGCCAATGCCATCAATGCCAAAACCGGGCTAAAAGATGCTGTGCAGGCCCGTGTAGAGACCTTGGCAGGCACCTCTGAAAAGCGCTTGGTGATTGAAAGCAAAAACACGGGGGCAGCGCAGGCATTTTCCATCACCTCCGATGTGCCGGCGCTGAATGTGCTGCGATTCAATGCCTCCAAACCCAACCAAAATGCCGATGTGACGCGCACCCAACAAGCCACTGACGCATCGGTGACCATCAATGGCCAGCAGTTTAAAAGCGCCACCAATCAATTCAACAACACCATCAGCGGCATCAGTTTCACTGCGCTGAAGGAAGGCATGACCACGGTGACTGGCTCGTTTGGCATTGACAACGCCACACTGAAAACCCGAATCACTGATTTTGTAGCGGCCTATAACAAAACCGTTGGATTTTTAAAGCAAGCCCAAGGCAAAGACGCCAAACTGGGTCGGGAGGCCCTGCCAGGCCAGGCCGAGCTGGGCATTCGCCGTGTGTTGGCCGAGGGCGCACTGGGGCAGAGCATGGCCGATTACGGCCTGAAAATCGACAAAGACGGGGTGATGGTGTTTGCCGACACGGCCAAGTTTGATGCCATGGTGCAGGCCAATCCAAACTCGGCGGTGGAGTTTTTTTCTGGCAACGCAAGCGATCCCAATGGCCTGCTGAAAAACCTGGACACCTACCTCACAGACTTCACAAAAACAGGTGGGCCACTGGCTTTGCGCAACGATTCTCTCAACGCGGCCATTCGCCGCATAGACGACGATCGCCTGCGGTTTGACCAACGGGTAGGCCGCCTGGAAAAAAGCCTGTTTAAACAGTTCACGGCGCTGGACGCCAGCTTGGCCAGCCTGCAGGCCAGCCAAAACCTGCTTAGTCAGCGTTTGGGTGCCTTGCAGGCCCAGCAGGGCTAATTCAGCCGCTGCAGCTTAACGCACACGCCCGCGCTGCTCGGCCAGCGCATTGCCTTGCGGTGCCTGCATGGCGCGTTGAATTCGCAACATGGTGGCTGAGTTGTTGGTGCTTTTTACCAATTGCAGGCGTATGGATTCTGCCTTTTTTGCCAGTCCCAAACGAGCACACAGACCCATCAAAATAATCTGCCCTTCCAGGCAAAGCTGGATGCCCTTGCTGATTTGCCGCTTCACCACCACTTCGAGGTCTTTGCGGGCGCGCTCCACATCGTTGTTCAGGTAGTAGCCATACACCAGCAAGAGGTTTTCAGCCATTTCAGCTTCCACCGCGTCCACCACACTGCGCATCCGGCCCAGCACTTTGTAGGCTTCGTCGGGTCGCTGATTGTCGATGTGGGCTTTTGCCAGCCGATAAAAATCGTTGGCCGACAACAATGTGGTGCCCACGGTGCGTTCGATCAGCTTATTGAGGTATTGGCGCTGGCGGTCGTCGTAGCCCTGTAGCTCTGTCAATTCTGACATCAATCGAAGGCGATGAATGGATGGCGTGACCACTGCGTTCAAGCCCTCCAGCACACTCAATGCCTCTTCGCTTCGCCCTGCCTCCACCAGCAATTCTGCCAACAGGTTGTGGGCTTGCACAAAGTGCGGCGTGGAGGCAATGGCCTTGCGCAACCAGCTCTCTGCCTCGGCGCGCTCGCCTGTCTCGCGGTTGATCTTGGCCAGGGTGAGGTCCATCCAGGCCGGGGATTGCAAACCCGTGTAAGCCTTCAGCAAAGCATCGGCCGCGTGGTGCCGTTTGGCCAGCAAAAGCAGTTCCACTTTCAGGCGAAATACCTCTTTGTCGTAATGGGGAAACTCGCGCAGCACATCGTCGCACAGCGCAAGCGCTGCATCGTACTGTTTGTACATGCGTGCTTTGCTGGCGGCCTTGAGCACCATGCGCCGAGCATGAATGCGAATCACCCGCTTTGAAAGCTCCTCTGCAGAGAATGGTTTGATAAGGAAGGCGTCTGGCTCAAACTCCATCATGCCCACCAGGGCATTGGAGGTTCGGTCACCCGACACCACAATCAAACTGCTGTTGAAGTGCGCAGGTTGGCGTGCACGCAGCTCCTCCAACACCACAGCGCCGTTGCGGCGCTCGTCAATGTTGAAATCCACAAACACAAAATCGTAGTTGCGGTCGTAGACATACCGAAAAAAGTCATTGGGATTGCTCACCACATCAAACTGGGTGGCGCCCATCAGGGCCAACTCGTCTTTGAGGTGTTTGGTAGAGGGCGCACTGCGGTCTAGAATAAGCACCGTACTGCCTTGCAGCGGCAAGGAGTCTTTGAAGCTGTTGTTGCGTGCAGCCAGCTCTGGCTCACGCACCCCGGTGAATTTGTTAATCCGCGGGATAGACTCCAAAAAACTCACATCGTCTTGCGGTTCGGTGCTCATAGGCCTTCCAGTATGCGTCGTTTTAACAAAGCCACTTCTGCCTTGCGGGTGAGGACCAATATTTCAATCCGGCGGTTAACCGCCTCGCTGCCATCTTCCACCAAAGGGGTGGACGATGCCATGCCCACCACGCGAATCACTTTTTCTTCGGGCAAGCCGCTGTTCATCATGGCACGCCGAGAGGCGTTGGCACGGTCGGAGGACAACTCCCAGTTGGTGTACGCTCCCCCGCGTGAGGCAAACACCACGTTGTCGGTGTGCCCGGCCACGGTGAGGCGGTTGTCCACTTGGTTAAGCACCTGGGTGAGTCGACCCAAAATATCGGCTGCATAAGGTTTGAGGTTGGCACTGCCGGAGTCGAACATGGGTCGCTTGCCACCATCAATCAACTGGATGAGCAAACCCTCCACAGAGTTGTCCAGCACGATCTGATCTTTGAAGGGCCGTGTATTGGGGTCGTTGTTGATCATTTCCTGAATCTGTTCTTTCAGGTTTTCCAGCATCTTGGCTTCCTGCTGCTCACGCTGCACCTCCAGCTCTTTGCGCGCCATCTCCAACATATCATTGGTGGGCTTTACTTCTTTGGCGTCTTTGATCTCGGATTTGCTGGCGCTTTGCGATGAGGACTGGCCTTTGTTTTGCGTGGCGTTGGGCTGGCTTAAGGTGAAGTAATCGGCAAGGCCCGCCAAATCGGATGGTTTGGGGGAAGACAACAACCACATCAACAGGAAGAAGGCCATCATGGCTGTCACAAAGTCGGCATAGGCCAGCTTCCAGGCTCCGTAGGGCTTGGACTCCTCCTGCTGCTCCGCCCGTCGAGTGATCTCGACTGGGGCCGGCTTGGCGTTGTTATCAAACATGCTTTAAAACACTCACCTTGCCTGAAACGCGTTGCCCTGCGGCATGGACGAGCCCCCAGCGCCTGAGGAACCGCCATTGCCACGCAACCCACGCAAATGGTTTTCCAAATCGGTGTAGCTGGGACGCACGCCGCTATACAGCGTTTTACGACCAAACTCCACCGCCATCGCGGGCGAAAACCCATGCCCAATGTGCGCCACCAGAATGGCCTGTATACACTCCAGTTTTTTCACATTGTCGTTGAGGCGGTTTTCCACAAATTGTGCCAGGGGACCCACATAAGCATAAGCAATCAACACACCAATGAACGTGCCCACCAAGGCGCTGCCAATCATCACGCCCAGCTCGGCATTGCTCACCTGCCCCACCGAGCCCATCACATGCACCACACCCATCACAGCGGCCATGATCCCAAATGCGGGCAAGGCATCGGCGGTGCGGTACAGGGCTCCACTGGCCTTCTCGTTTTCTTTGCGACGGGTGTTGATCTCATCGTCCATGGCATTTTGAATTTGCGGGCCGGTCATTTTGGATGTGACCATCATGCGCAAGTAGTCGGTGATGAATTCCAGGGTGAGCTTGTCTTTCATCACGCTCGGATAACGACCAAACAAGGGGCTGGCCTCGGGCCTTTCAATGTCAGCCTCCACGGCAATCATGCCCTCGCGGCTTAACTTGGAAAGCAAGTCGTGCATCACCCCCATCACGTCCAAGTAATCGACGCCTCCAAGCTCGTTGCGCATGCTGTTGCGCAATGTGCTGCGAATAAGCGCAATCGATTTGCTGCCTGTGCCAAGATAAAACGCAGCGGCGGCACCGCCAGCAATGATCAAATACTCGGCAGGTTGCATCAGCAAATAAAGCTGCCCCCCGGCCAGCATGTATCCCCCAAAAATACTCAGGGTGGCCACAATAAAACTGATGATGACTTTCATGGCTTTCTTCTCACGTGGTTTTCTTGATTATCAATGGGCCGCTGTGCGCCTGCGCAAACAGAAACAGGCCAATTTGGTGCGTTTTCTTCTTTGGCGCTTAGGGCACTTGCAACAGCTTGCGTACACCACCCTGCGCATCAATGCGCACGCCATCCAGCCCTTCAAAGTTCACCCTTGGGGTGGGCTCGGCTTGCTGGGCCAAAGCAAACTCACGCAGGTAAAGGCTTTGCTCCCAGTCAGCCAGGCTGGTCTTCAGCCCCTCTGCCCAGTGCGCAGCCAAGCTATCCCCAGCGCGAGAGTGACTGCGCCCGAGCTGTGCTAGCTGTGTTTGCAATAACAAGGCATTGCGTGTCCATTTTTGTTGGTGACGCCCCATCAACTCCAGCTCACCGTACAGCCCTGTGGCCAGCGCCTGGTCACGCTGCTTTTTACCCACTTTCTGGAAGGGGATGTCTTGCTCATGCACGATTTCGATGGTGCGGCCCAGGTGAATGAGGCCTGTGTTGAAGTCGATTTGCGGATTCATCCGCACCTGTGTGCTAAACGCGAGCGGGCTGCCCTGCACCTCACCCTTGAACTGCATGCTTGCACTCAAGCCTTTTTGAATAAGGCTGTTGTATGCCGACTGCACGTTAAACTCATGGCTCTTGGCTGTGGCAAACCCGCCGCAGCTTTGTACTGCCGAGGCCACAATGAGGTTGCTGGCTGCGGTGTCGCCCACAAACAGTTTGCCATTCAAACTGGTTTGAGTGAGCAACCAATCGCCCCAGCGTAACGCATCACTTTGGCCGGTGAGCGTCCATTCCATTTGCCCTTCTTCTTCTGAGTCAGGCAACAAGCGAAGTTCGGTTTTGCCCAGGCTGTTGGTGCCGATACTCAACTGGCTGGCAGAAAAGGTGAGCCCAGAATCCAGTGAATCGATGTCACTCAGCTTGGCTTCCAGGGCCACATCGCGTGCCAGAAAGTCGTCTGGTGTTTTGGTAATGTCTGCGAGCTTAATGAGGTCGGCCTGAACATACATGCGCCAGCCATTCGCATTGCGCTCCACCAACCATTGTGGATGGAGTGCTATCGTTTGTAGCCAGGGGCTTGCTTGCAAAGCAAGTTGCCATTGTTCCCCCTGCCGGCTCCAACCCCATGTCAGCAAAGGCTGTTCATCCTCCCAACCAGCGGGCAACCACTGCAATTGGCCACCCTCTTCTAGCCCCGGCACGTGACCCATGCTGTACTTCACCACCCCCAGATCGATCAAATCACCCGAGCAGCGGTTTTGTACATTCAGGCGGAATTGCCCGGTGGAGCGCGGAAAGTTCTCAGTTTGCTGAAGATCGCCCATGCCAAAGCGCAAGTGACCGAATTCCACATGAGATACGCCTGACCACTGCTGAAAGCTTTGCTGAAACTGATGTGCGCGGTAGTACATCACACCACTTGCGATGCCCGCCACCAGGAGGATCAGGAGGAGAAATCCTCCAAATAGTGCGGTTTTCTTTCCCATCAGAACGTTCCCCAATTTTTAAACTGATTTGGAACGTTTGATGAAGCATGCATGGATTTGCGACAACCCAGTGCACGAATTCTAAAGCGAAAACTTCAAACTCCACAAGCAGTTTGAACCACAACAGGAGATGGCATGAGCACTTACAGCATGGGCAAACAGCATGGCGACAAAACGCTGAGCGATTTGCGCGACCTGAACCTGAATTTTTTATTGCTGGCACAAAAGATGTTGTTAGACAACCGCCTCACAGCCAAAAGCCAGTTGGGTTTAAGTGATGCAGTGGCCGACCGTTTGCTGGCCATGGGCACCACTGAGCTGCTTCAACTGGCCAACAGCTCGATGTCCCTGTGCACCCTGCGGTTTGATGATGCACAATTGCTGACCACAGCCACGCAGGCGCACAGCGACCCACGGATTGGCGGACTGCATGCAAGTATTCTGGGATTCAAGCAAGCCACGCGCAATGCCATGGCAGGCTAAGCATGGCCAGCAAAAAAAGTGTGATTGGCGATGCGGGCTGCGTGCAAAAGGCCATCCGTTTGGTGGAGCTGGGTGCTCGCCTGCAAGTGATACAAACCGAATTTCCGGGTTTGTCCCGCGACCGTTGCATGTCTATATACCGCGAAGTGAAAGGTGAGGCACCGCAGAAAGGTCCTCTGCCGTTTTCGACTGAATGGTTTTTATTCCGTGCACCCAATGCGCATGCGAGCTTGTTTATGAGCATCCATGCACAACTGGCGGCCAGCAATTCGCAACTGGACAAAGTGGACCATTTGATTGCTGCCTACACCCTGTATTTAAGCACGGTGCAAGCGATTGAAAACCCGCCGCTGCTGAGCATCACGCGGGCCTGGAGCTTGCACAGACACGTGGCCAGCGGCGTATTGCGCACCATGGAGTGCACGGTGTGCCGGGGCAATTTTGTGGTGGACCCTTACGATGTGGCTGGTAAGTTTGTGTGCAGCTTGTGCGACATACAAAGCCGCCCTGGCCCCAAAGTGAACCTGGACAGCAAGCATTACCAGCGTTATTTCGCGGAGCTGGAGGACAGCGAAGTTTGAGGCTGCATGTACAGCGCCCGGCATTGTGCGTCGGCTGGCACGTCTTTGGGTGGCTCCGCGTACACTTTCACCAAATGCTCACCCTTGCGGACAATTGCCCATGCCACAGGTTTGCAATCAGCGGGCGGGCTTAAGCGCGCATCCACCCAACCATCCCGGTAGCCCTGTTGATACTCGCCCTCCAAAGCAGCAGCTTTGGCTGAGGTGCGTGAACGTTCCAACTCGGTGAGCAACATCAGCACGGTGGCTGGGTTAATCAGCGAATTGCGGGTGTAATTGCCGCTGACCAATGCGCTGCGGGCGGCCTCTTCCAATTTCTTGAAAAACTCAGCATTCACTTCAGAGGACAAGGCACTCATGGCAGGGACACATGTGGATTGATCATGCTGAAAGAATAACCAGTCAGTGGATCAATCAAAGGTCCGAAAAGAGTGGATTTCGGTGGGCTATTCAAGCCCCTTCTTGCCGGGCAGCAAGGCCTTTGAGGTTTGCAATTGCACTGCTGTGCATTTGGTAAGCACGAGACTCATTCACCCCCATCAAGCTGCCAATTTCCTTGAAGGTCATCTCTTGCTCAAAGTACAGGCGCAGCACCATTTGCTCGCGGTCAGAAAGTTGCTCCAACATGGTGAGCATTTCTTCGCGTCGCTCAGCCTCGCGGGTGGCCTCATCATCGGCCGCAGGCGTATGCAGCATGCGGTCCAGAATGTCTTGGCTTGGCGCATCGCTGTCGCCCAGGTCATCGATGGAGAACACTTGCAGACTTTCGTATTCACTGCAAAAACGCTGGAAAGTCTGAAGATCAATGCCAAGCGCTTGTGCACATTCGCCATCGGTGGGTGCACGCCCCAAGCTATGCGTCAATTTGTTTGCGCAGGCTTCAATGCGTTTGCGCATTTGGCGCATGGCCCTCGGCAAATCGTCTTTCTCACGCAGGTCATCCATGATGGCCCCCCGAATGCGGTAGTGCGCATAGGCCTCGAAGGAAGACTCGCCATGGGTATAGCGTTGTAGCGCATCCATCAAACCGATCATGCCCACTTGCACCAAGTCGTCCAACTCCACATTGGCGGTGAGTTTGTACTGGATCTGCCGGGCAATCTGCTGCACCAGCGGCATGTGCCGCTCCAGCAGCGCGGCTTTTTCAAGTGCGTCGAACATCGTCGCGCACCGCCTCGTTGGCAACGCCATAGCGCAGCCAGTTCAATTCTTCTTCAGTTTTGGCATACGCCTCGCCATACTGCTTACGCATGGCACGCTGCACCAAAAACTGTGGGTCGGCCAGGTACAAATCTTCCGGCACGCGCTGGCCGGTGGACATGTACATCAAATTTAAACCTTCTCGCAGGGCCAGGTCGATGCTGCCTGCAATGGTAGAACATTCATCCAGTTTGGTGAGCACCGCACCATAAAACCCCTTGCCACGAAACCGGTCTGCAAGCTCACTGAGTGCACGGGGCTGGGAAGACACATTCATCACCAACAGCTTTTGAATGTCGTTGTGGTCCAGCAAACCAATTTGCTCAGTGATCTGCACATCTCGCGGAGAAAGGCCCATGGTGTCGATGAGTACCAGGTGTTTGCCTTTCACAGCCTGCAAGTGGGCCTCCAGCTCGGCGGCATTCAAAGCCACATGCACTGGTACGCCAATCACTTTGCCGTAGGTGCGCAATTGGTCGATGGCGCAAATGCGGTAAGTGTCGGTGGTGATGAGGGCAACGGAGTTACGCCCCTTCAGGGCCATGCAACGGGCGGCTATTTTTGCAATCGTGGTGGTTTTGCCGCTGCCAGTGGGCCCTACCACGGCATACACCCCACCTTTTTGCACCATTTCCACTTCAGGCTGTAGGCTGGACAGTTTGCTGGTGATGGCCTCAATCACCCAAGCACTGGCTTGCACATGGTCCAGCCCCTCGGGAATGGAATCCACCAGCGTGCGCCCCACCAAAGGCGAAAAACCAAGATCTTGAAGATCTTGCCAAAGCTTGCCGCGCAGAGGGTCTCCACTGGACCAGCTTTGCCAGCTCATTTGCCTGAACTGCTGCTGCACCAAGCTCTTGAGCTGCTCAACTTCGCGCACCAAAGCTTCAGTGCGGTCAGCCTGCGGCGCTGCAGCCGGTGCAGTCGGTGGCGCGGTCACCGGGGTGTTTGCAGCAGCGGGTTTGTTATCACGCACCCGCGATGCAGTTTCCTTGCTGCAGGCAAAAACGATTTCTATGCCCTGAGCCACCTGCTTGGTCGACACAATCACCACCTCGTTGCCAAACTCGTCGGCAATCTGTTTCATGGCTTCAGCAGATGTGGGGGCGATTTTTTTTAATAGCACATGCCACCTCGATTACTTGATTACCGACAAGACTGCAATTTTTTTCGATTCAGGCACCTCGCTGTGGCTCAGGATGGTGAGTCCAGGTGCGGCCCGCCGTAGCAAGTTCGCCATGGCGGGTCGCAAAAAATCTTGCACCAGCAGAACGGGCGTTTGACCCAAATTGAGCAACTTTTGCGCCTCCTGGCTTACCTTGCTCATCATGGAGTTGGCCAGGTTGGGCTCAATCGCCACCTCACCAGGTGCCTGCCCCTGGTTGGAAGAAATAATCATGTTTTCTAGCTTTGGATCGAACACCAGCACTTGCAAGTCACGGTCATGTTGACCAAGGCCTTGCACAATCGAACTGGACAAAGCCACGCGCACCATGCTGGTTAGCTCACCGGGATCTTGGGTTTTTGGAGCGTATTCCAGGAGGGTTTCTATAATGGTGCGCAAATCGCGAATGCTCACCCGATCGTCAAGCAGGTTGTGCAATACCTTTTGAAACACCGACAGGGAGATGAGTTTTGGAATGAGTTCATCCGCCATTTTTGGGTATAGCTTGCCGAAGTGCTCCAGCAGCTGCTGGCATTCCATGCGACCGATCAATTTGGCCGCATGGTTGCCAAGCACATGCGACACATGGGTAGCCATCACAGTGGCGCAATCCACCACGGTATAACCGCCGGCCAAAGCGCGTTCCTGCTGGGCGCTTTCAATCCAATATGCAGGCATGCCGAAGGTGGGGTCGGTGGTTTGTGGCCCAGGCAATTTAAGCACCACTTCACCAGGGTCGATGGCCAGGTAATCGCCGGGGGCGACCTCAGCCTGTGCCACAGTCACTCCCTTGATCATCATTCGGTAGGAATTGGGTGGCAAATCCAGGTTGTCGCGCACATGGATGGGGGGTGGCAAAAAGCCCATTTCCTGGGTGAACTTTTTGCGCACGGCCTTGATGCGTTTCAGCAAATCACTGTCTGGCCCACGGTCCACCAAGGGGATTAGGCGGTAACCAATTTCCAGCGCCAAGGTGTCAACGGGTTTGATGTCTTCCCAACTGGCATCGGCCACCTCTTTGGTGGCTTGACCCAGCACCGATTCATCGACGGGCGCAACCACCTGCATGTTCTTTTTGTGCATGCGAAAGGCCAACCAAGCCATGCCTGCGCCAATCAGTAAAAACGGCAAATTGGGCATGCCGGGGATCATGCCCAACATCATCAATACGCCAGCACACATGGCAAACACCTGAGGCGATTGGGCAAGCTGCGAGGCCATTTGACTGCCGATGTCCTGGCCATTGCCGACACGCGCCACCACCAAACCCGCAGCCACCGAGATAAGCAGCGCTGGCACTTGCGCCACCAAGCCATCGCCGATGGCCAGCAAGACATATTTTTCACCGGCATTTGCAAAGCTTAGGTCGTATTGCATCATGCCCACCGCCAGGCCGCCCACAATGTTGATGATCAAAATCAACACCCCTGCAACAGCATCGCCTCGAACAAATTTGGATGCGCCATCCATGGAGCCATAAAACTCAGCCTCTTGGCCAATTTCCTGCCGGCGCTTTTTGGCTTCAGACTCACTGATTAAACCTGCATTCAAATCGGCATCAATGGCCATCTGCTTGCCTGGCATGGCGTCCAGGGTGAAGCGCGCAGACACTTCAGCAATGCGACCCGCGCCTTTGGTGATCACCACAAAGTTGATCACCATCAAGATGACAAACACGATGATGCCCACGGCCAAATTGCCACCAATCAAAAAGTGACCAAAAGCCTCAATCACCTTGCCCGCTGCATCGGTGCCCTCATGCCCATGCAGCAACACCACGCGGGTGGAGGCCACGTTCAGGCTCAAGCGCAACAGGGTGGTCACCAGCAACACGGTGGGAAACGCGCTGAAGTCCAGCGGCTTTTTGGTGTAGAGCGCTGCCACCAACACCACCATCGACAAGGCGATGTTGAAGGTGAATAGCACATCCAGTGCTGCCGCTGGCAACGGCAACACCATCATGGCCAAAATCATCAAGATGAACAGCGGCGCACCCAGGGCCTTCATCTTGCCTGAATCAAGCATGCCCTTCAGGGCGTCATTCAGCGTGGCCTGTGGAACGCTACTCATACCATGCCACCCGATACATACTTGTTTTGTACGCGATGTGCATGGCGAAGCGTCGCCAACTCATCCAGATCTTTTTGAGCCAGGCGCATGGCCTGCTCTTCCCGCGCCTTCAAGCGTTTTTCAAGCACCTGCTCCAGGGTTTTTTGCCGGGTCTTCAACACTTTAAGATTTTCGCTGGCGCGTGCAAGGTACTGGCGGTTTTGGTCATTCTGCTTCACCTGGGCAGCAAGGGCTGTCATCAAGCGGGCTGCAAACTGGTTGTGGGCGCGCAATTCCACGCCTGTAATTAAGGCGCTGACGGCTGGGTCTGCACTTTGCAAAGTTTGCTCAGCACTCACCAGTTTCTCGCTGTACTGCCGAATGTAATCTGTCAGCATGTCGATGCTTTGCTGCCCTTTCACAATGCTGTTCTGGATGAGTGCCATGTGCGATTCCAGCTCGCTGACCTGCACCCCAATCCGTTCTTTCAACAAAGCTAATGCGTTGGCCATGCTTCCCCCAAAATCACACAATCAGTGTGCGCTGGGCACACCCACTTGCGGGAGAAGAAATACAGGCAAATTGGGGGGTTTTAGTCGTTGCCGTTGGGCGCTTGGCCAAACACGGCACCGAGTTGGGCCAAGCTCTCTTCCATGCTGCATGGCACGTGCATACCCTGCTGCAAAAAAGCCATGAGTTGCGGGTACAGGTCAATGGCTCGATCCGTCACAGGATCGGCTCCGCGGGAATAGGCCCCGATCGAGATCAAATCCTGATTGGACTGGTATTTGCTGTAGAGGGCCTTGAACACCCTTGCTGATTCCATGTGAGCGGGTTTGGTGACGTTGTGCATCACACGGGAGATGGATTGCTCAATGTCGATGGCAGGGTAATGTCCTTGTTCTGCCAACTTTCGGGACAACACAAAATGCCCATCCAGAATGGCGCGTGCCGCATCGGCGATGGGGTCTTGCTGGTCATCTCCCTCCGAAAGCACCGTGTAGAACGCGGTGATGGATCCACCCGATGTGGCTGAATTGCCCGCGCGCTCCACCAGCCCAGGTAGCTTGGCAAATACGCTGGGTGGATATCCCTTGGTGGCAGGTGCCTCGCCAATTGCCAGCGCAATTTCACGCTGAGCCTGCGCATAGCGCGTCAGCGAATCCATGATGAGCATCACGTCATGCCCCTGATCCCGAAAATACTCGGCCAGCGTACTGGCGTATGCAGCGCCCTGGAGGCGGGACAATGCGGAGCTGTCCGCTGGCGCAGCCACCACAACAGCGCGTGCCAGACCCTCTGGACCCAAAATGTCTTCAATGAACTCTTTGACTTCCCGACCACGTTCACCAATCAAGCCCACCACAATGCGACTGGCCGATGTGAAGCGTGCCATCATGCCCAACAACACGGACTTGCCTACACCCGAACCCGCAAACAAACCCAGGCGCTGGCCTTTGCCCACCGTGAGCAGGGCATTGATGGCACGCACCCCCACATCAATCGGTGTACGCACGGGTACACGTTCAATCGGGTTGGTGGGCATTGCGGTGAGGGGGTTGGCTTGGTCAAAATGCAGGGGGCCCAGGCCATCCAGTGGCCTGGCATTGGCGTCCAGCACGCGGCCAAGCAAACCATCGCCAACGGGCAGGTGTTTGCTGTGTTGTTGCTCACTGTTGTAACGAGGCAGCGTGTGCCCCAAGCGTGGCACTTGCCATTGCGCGGGCTGCGGCACAATACGCAGCCCTGGGCGCAATCCTGCGGTGTCACCCAGTGGCATGAGAAAAGTTAAACCATCGGCAAAACCCACCACCTCGGCCTCGGTCACGCGGGTGCCGTGGTGAATGTGGCACAACACCCCCAGGGCGAGGTCGAGCCCGGCCGCCTGCACCACCAGTCCAGACACGCGCACCAACCGGCCCGACACCACCGCCTGGTCTGCATGGCCCACCTGCGTGGTGCAATCATCCAGCCAGCGTACCAGCGCCGATTCACAGGGCAGTGTGGCTGCCATTGAAGCTCATGTCTTTGGGATCATCGGTGAGGGTGGACATGGCCTGCGCCCATCGGGTCTCCAAAGAATAATCCATTTGACCTGCGGTGTGAAAAATCATGAACCCACCATCCACCAAACGTTCATCTTCTTTGAAGGTGACCGCCACCGACTGCTGCACCTGGGTAGACAAGGGTCCCAGCGCGGCCAAATGTTGCTTGAACATGGCCACGGTGTTGGGCGAAGCTGCCACTGTGACATACACAACATCCGCTGAAATGGAGGCAATGGCCTGCTTGAGCAACTGGCTCACCGATTGCGGGCATTGCAAGGTGTGGTCTTGCACCACTTGTCTGCATGTGGTTACCACCAATCGCATCACTTTGTCGGCAAGCTGGTGTTGCACAGCACTCAATTCAGCCTGCAATCGCACGCACACCTGGGCAAGCAATTCTGCTTCGCGGTTGGATTTATCTAGACCAGCGTTATAGCCCTCTCGAAAGCCTTCCTCATACCCTGCTTCGCGGCTGGCCTGTGCCTGGTGATCCACTTCCACCTCGCGCTGCTTAAGGGCTTGGGCTTTCTTTAAAATTTCCTCTTCGCGCCGCTTGATCATGTCCCGATGGGCCATGAGATCACCCACCGGGCTCTCACTGTCGGGTGCTAGGTTTTTCCAAGGCAAGGCCTCGCCCAAGCCACGCATAATCCGGGTATTAGACAAAGGCATCTTCTCCAGCCCCGCCCAGGGCAATCAAACCATCGTCGGCCATGCGGCGCACAATCCGCAAAATTTCTTTTTGTGCTGCGTCCACATCCGAGATTCGCACTGGCCCCTTGTTCAACAACTCATCGCGCACAGCATCCGCGGCGCGCGAGCTCATGTTCTGGAAAATACGGTCCTTGAAGCTCTCTGGTGCGCCTTTCAGTGCAATCACCAGCACGGCGTTGTCCACCTCGCGCAAGGTGAGTTGCAGACTTCGGTTGTCCAGCTCCATCAGGTTGTCAAACACAAACATCTCGTCCTGAATCTTCTGCGCCAACTGGTCGTCGTATTCTCGAATTGACTCCAAAACCGCCTGTTCATTGGCTGTGCCCACATAGTTCAAAATTTCGGCTGCGGTTTTGGTGCCCCCCAGGGTGGACTTCTTCACTTTTTCGCCACCAGCCAACGCTTTGGAGAGGACTTCATTCAATTCACGCAAGGCATTGGGCTGCACACCGTCCAGGGTGGAAATCCGAATGGTCACGTCTTTGCGAACCTTCTCGGGAAATTCATTGAGAATGGCCGCAGCATGATCGCGCTCCAGGTGCACCAAGATGGTGGCAATAATCTGGGGATGCTCGTTTTTGATGAGTTCGGCCACACTGGATGCGTCCACCCACTTGAGGCTTTCAATGCCAGAGGTGTCGCCAGACTGCAAAATTCGATCTGCCAAAAAACCCGCACGCTCTTCTCCCAGCGCTTTGGTGAGCATGGTGCGAATATACTGGTCCGATGAAGTGCCGATGGCGCTCTGGTCAAGTGTCACTTCCAAAAACTCGCGCGTGACGAAATCCACCCGGTCTTGCTTTACATCCTTGAGGGCAGTCATGCGGGTGAGCAGGCGGTTTACATCGCGTGGGCCAAAAAACTTCAACACTTCTGCTGCATCATCCGCCCCGAGGGTGAGCATGAAAATGGCAGCCTTGTCCAGGCCATCCTCTGGCCGAACAGGTGGCGAAGCGGGCGCTGCTGCTGGCGCGGGCTGCGCATTGGTGGTGTTGCTTGTATTGACAGTTCCAGCGGCACTCACGGTGTTAGCTCTCCCATTCAATCACCAATCCAGGATTTAACAACGTTGGCGGCCAACTCAGGATTTTGGCGTACAACCCGTTGAACCTCCTCCACCTGGCGGTTGTCGCTGCTTTGGATCATGACCGGCGGCATTTCGGATTTGCGCTGAAGCACCACAGGCTCTGGCCATACTTCCTCAGCCTTATCCATCAGCGGATCTTCAACAACCTGCATGGTTTCTTCAAGGTGGTTGCGGGCCTTCAACATGGGGCGCAGCAAACCAAATACCACTGCGAGTGTTACCAGCGCCAGCGAAACAGGCACCACAGAAGATTTCAACACCTCTTGCCAGGCCACTGGCTCCATCAGCGGCGTATCCAGTTCGGGTTTGCTCACAAAACTTTGGTTAAGTACTGAGAGCGTGTCCCCACGGGCAGTGTCCACCCCCAGTGCATCGCTCACCATTTTTTCAATCGAGGCCATTTCTGCTGGCGTAAAAGGCACCTCACGGGACTCGCCCCGGCTATTCACCACGGTTTTGTAATTCAGTAGCACAGCTGCATTCAACTGCGCCACATCCACTTGGTTGGACTTGGTGCGTACAATTTCGCGGTCCACCTCGTAGTTCACCAACGACTCTTTGCTTTGCAGCCCCCCCGCTTGGGCGGTATTCGCCGGGTTGTTGGGATTGGGCGGTGCACCAATGCGGGCCTCTGTCTCCCCGGGGGTGTTGGAAATCATGCCAGGCACCCCACTGGGGTTGGTATTGGCACCCTCACGATTTTCTGCCTGTTGCTGGCTTCGAATGCTGGCGTTGCCACCCTCGTTGTTGGGCTTGTATGTCTCCGCCGAGCGCTCTACTTCCTGAAAATTCACCTTGGCGGTCACACTGGCCCGCACATTGCCCTCGCCCACAATCGGGATCAGCAAATCCATCACACGTCGATTCAATGTGTCTTCTATTTTTTGAACCTTCAGCATCTGATCTGCCGTGAGGGTGGCGGGGTCGTTGGGGTTGGCGTTTTGGGTGAGCAATGCGCCAGTTTGATCCACCACGCTCACGTCGCGCGGGCTAAGTTGTGGCACGCTGGATGCCACCAAGTGCACAATGCCGTCCACTTGCTCACGACTCAGGTAACGACCACGCGCCAAATTCACCACAATCGATGCGGTGGGGCGTTGCTGTTCACGCAAAAACACACTGTTTTTTGGCAGGGCCAAATGGACACGTGCAGACTGCACGGCATCCAGAGATTGAATGGAGCGAATCAACTCCCCCTCCAGCCCTCGCTGAAAATTCACTTGCTCCTGAAACTGCGTCACCCCCATCTTTTGGGACTCAAACAATTCAAAGCCAACCACGCTGCCTTTGGGCAAGCCCTGGCTGGCCAATTGCAGGCGGGTTTCGTAGACTTTGTCGGAGGGCACCAAAATAGCGCCACCTCCCTCACTGTATTGGTAGGGCACGCCCATTTGCTTGAGTGAGTTGATGATGGCCCCGCCATCTGTTTCATTCACGCTGCTGAACAACACCTTGTACTCTGGGCGCGTGCTCCACAAGGTGGCGGCAACAATCAAGCCCAACAACAAAGGCAAGGCAATCAACAACACCAAGCGCTTTTGCGGATCTAGGCCCTTGAGGCCCTTGAACACATCATCGGCCGACCACGCCTTGCCCGCAGCACCTTGGCCTTCTGGCGTACCAACGGCCAGGGCCGACGAGGAACTCAGGGCTGCAGTTTGTGCATTCACGGTTTGTAATTCTGACATGGCAAGCAAAAACGCTGGGAGGATGAATCCATTGTGTGGACTTCACAGGCGCTTGAGCAGGAAGAAACGGGGGGTTTTTATGGGTTTTCGTCGCTGAAGGTTTTGAGCTGAACCTGCGCGCCGTGCAAACGGGTAGACAGCTGGCCAATCTCTGCACTCAAGCCCTGCGCCGCATGGGGTTCCATGGTGAGCAACAGTAAACTGCTGCTGGCAGCCATCTGGAAGTGTGCATGCACACGCCCCAACACAGGCAAGACGACGCGCAGTCTGAAATGCGCATGGTCGAAGACAGGCTGGTCAGCATTCCGCTGTTCTCGACCCTCCTCGTCCTTGCGCTTTTCCAATTCAATTTCCAAGTGTACCGTTTCCCCTTGCAAGCCCGGCAGCACCACAGCAAACTTGTTGTTGTGCAGCAAATTCAACTGCAAATTGGCCATGAGTGCAGCCTTGGTCTGCTCCGCTTGCAAGCCCTCAAAGTTGGGGCGCAAAGCCGCCTCGGGCTCCCACTCAAACTGTGGCTCGTCACGCAAAGCTTCCAAAGCATATTGCCCCGCACGCCAGCGCTTGACGTGCGATTCATAAAAGAGTCCGCTGTGCTCCACCGCTTGGCGCAACAGGCTGGCCAACAGACTCACCTTATTCTGGAAAGAGTCGGCGTCTGGTGTTTGCATGCCAAGCGCATCCATCAACGGGTGTAAACGCTGCACATCCATGCCCAAGGCGGCATGGTCCGATGCCCCAGCCCCCACGCGGCTCAAAAGTCCCAACTGGGTTGCCATCAATTCCAGCCGCACCCCTTCCCGCGGATTGAAGGTTTGGCTTACTTTACCCAGCAATGCACCATCGCGACTTACTTCCGACCACACATCGGATTGCGCCGTGTGCTTGAAGCCTTGTTGCAAGCGACGCTCCGGCAAATCACTCAATGGGTCCAATTCGCCTTGTGACAGGCGCTTGGCCAGCACAGCGTCGAACACATCCAGCTCGGCCTCTTTCTCGGCTTGCAACGCGCTGTATTTGAGAGTGGGTTGGCGGCTGGTGATATTCACCACAAGGCTGGCGCCAATGGGTGGCGGCTTGGTGCCCACCTCCAGCAATAGGCGAACAATCACATTGCCCACTTTGAGTTTGGCCATTCCATTCGGGTCGTAGCCCATGAACTGCCCGCTCAACGCCCTGCCCTGCAAACGCTGCTGTTGAAACTCATCGCCCATCCGGGCTGAGATGGCCCCTTGCACCTGGCCGATCGAATTGGAAAAAAGCGTTTGTGTGCGCTGTTGTATCTGTGGACTGGGCAGCCCTTCAGCTTTCATTCAAGCCCCCACCGTAGCCGCGCTCCAGCTTGTCACTGTTGCTCTGCACGGTAAGCGCCCGCTCGAGCAATTGTGTGCGCTCAAGCACCAACAGGTGGGTTTTGTTGTTATCGTCCATGATTTGGCGCAAATACACAGTGCGCAGAAGCACGTCAGCCTCTGTCATGGTTTCCGTGTTCTCGGGCACGCTGTTTAGAGCCTGCACCAGACGGGCCAGTTCTGCCTCGCCCTCGGCAAACTCATCCCACAATCCTTGTTGGGCGCTCTTCAGAAGCCGGGCCGACATTTCAGCTATCGAAGCATAAAGTTCCACAGAGGGGCTGTTGTCGGGCTCGGTCCTGAACGCACTCACTCAAGCCTCCTGGGCGATTTCTACCCAGCCGCCCCGAATCTCCATCAGGAGGTCGATGCACAGCTGAAGAAGTGCATCGTCGTTTCTGGCTGAAGCAAGCACCAGTTGCTGCGTGATGTACTCGTAAAGACCCCTAAGACGAATCGCAATTTCCCCCCCCGCCTCCATGTTGAGCGATGCAAGCAAACCTTCTTGCACAATTTGAATGGCTTTGCCAATGCACTTTCCCTTGTCGGCATAGTGGCGCTCTTCCATGTGTATTTTGGCCAAACGCATGCGCTTGATTGCCTCATCCATCAACATGGTGATGAGGGCATGTGGAGACGCCGAGATCACGGCGGTGTTTAAATCAACCGACTTGTAAGCTTTGGCGCCGTACATGGAGAATTGGCCGAGTTTGGATATCCCCAATGTAACAAAGCCAAGAAGCTGATTCTGCGGAAAAATCAGGCCATTTGATCGCATTTCATTTGGCCTGCACGGACAGCGCGCTGTAAAAATCTGATCACCACCAGCCTTTTGAATCATCATGAACGCACAAGTTGTATTAAACCTTGGGCAAGACGCCCTGTGGACCATGTTGCTGGTGGCCGGCCCCATGCTGATCATCGCGCTGGTGGTGGGCTTGTTGGTCTCTATTATTCAGGCTGCCACCCAAATCAACGAAATGACCCTCTCGTTTATTCCGAAGGTACTTGCCATTTTCTTTTGTTTGCTGGCATTGGGTCCCTGGATGCTCAGTGCACTGGTGGACTACTCAAGACGACTCATCCAGTCCATCCCCGGCCTGATTGGCTAAACATGTTCGAGATTGACACCGCTTGGATCAACCAGTGGATGCTGCAATGGATGTTGCCTTTCATCCGCGTCGGTGCTTTGTTGGCCACAGCGCCCTTGTTTGATGCGCGTTCAATCAGCCGGCGAATCCGAATAGGGCTGGCTGCATTCATTGCCTACCTGGTGGCAGGCTCCCCTGTGACCGACTTCAATCCGGAAGACCCGTTGCTGGCCCTGGTGGCCCAACAAGTGCTGGTGGGCGCTTCGCTGGGATTTTTTATGCGGATTGTATTTGCTGCGATGGAAGTGGCTGGCGATTTTATTGGTTTGCAAATGGGCCTGGCGTTTGCCATGTTCATCGACCCACAGAAAAACACCGCATCGCCAATGATTGGGGCGTTTTTCAACATCATGGCCACGTTGGTTTTCTTGAGCATCAATGGACATCTCATGGCCATTGATGGCATTTTGCACAGTTTCCGAGTGGTGCCCATTTCAACCGATTTCAGCTTTTTAAATCCACTGAAAATTGCCCAAAGTGGCCTATTGCTGTTTCAGATCGCCATGCAACTGAGCCTGCCGGTGATGGCATGCATTTTGTCAGTCAATATTGCCTTGGGTTTGTTGTCACGGGCATCTCCCCAGTTCAACATCATCTCGGTGGGGTTTTCAATCACCATCATCGCGGCCATTGTGTTGATTTGGCTGTCTTTGCCCTTCTTCATCACTTTCTTTGAGCAGGCGTTTTACGATTTGTTCACCGTACCGATTTGGAATGGCCCGGACACTGTCCGCGCAACGCCCTAAGTGCCGGCCTCCCCAGGCCCTGGATCCATGCCCTCGGGAATATCCCGCTCGGTGGGGAACACTGCTTCGTCAATTTGACCACGCTCCATGGTGTACAAGTAAGCCAGCAGTTTGGCAACCGCCGCGTACAAGGAGGGGGGAATTTCACGCTCCAGGTCCACATGCTTGTACAGCGCACGGGCCAATGGCGGAGCTTCAATTTGCGCAATGTTGTGCTGGCGTGCCAATTCACGGATTTGCTGGGCGATCAAGTCCACACCCTTTGCAACCACACGCGGTGCACCCCGTCCATCTTTGTAAGTAAGTGCAACAGCGTAGTGTGTGGGGTTGGTCACAATCACATCGGCCGTTGGTACGGCAGCCATCATGCGCTTCCTGGACATCTCCCGCTGAATTTGCCGCACTCGCGCCTTAACATGGGGATCGCCATCGGTCTCCTTTTGTTCACGGCGAATTTCCTCCATGTTCATGCGCAGTTGCTTGAGGTAACGAAACACCTGGTAGGGCGCATCCACCGACACCACAATAGCAAACACAAGGGTCAAAATCAGTGCATCCCGAATGGCGAAATCGGCAGCCAATTCAATTGCATTGGGCAACGGGATCGTCATCATGCGCGGAAAATCCTCCACATGCCCCCAGATTAGAAACACCGCCACGGTACCAATCACCGCCACCTTTAACATGGCCTTTGCAAACTCAAACATGGCGTTGGCCGAAAACATGTTTTTCAGCCCTTTGAGGGGATTGAGTTTGGAGAACTTGGGTTGAATATTTTTGGTGACGAAAATAGATCCGCCCACAGCAATGGTGCCCAAAACAGCTGCTACCAGCACCAACAAGAGGTAAGGCGAAAGGATCAGAAGGGAGTGGAGTAGAAGTTCTGCGAACGCAGCGCTCATGCGGGCTGGGTCTTTGGCATCGGCGGTGCTCAAGGTGAGCGCCTGCTTCATCAGGGTTTTGTTCTGATCCACAAAAAACCCTGAGAAGATGTATAAACAACTGAGCCCCACCAACACCACCACCGCGCCTGAAAAGTCCTTGGAACGTGGGATGTTGCCCTCTTCTCGGGCCTTTTCTATTTTGCGTTGCGTCGCCGGTAATTCGCGTTCTACATCATTGTCTTCAGACATGATTCGCTATGCAAAACTTTGCAAGAGTGAGCCCATCAGCAAATTCCAACCATCGATCAGTACGAAAAGCATCAATTTGAATGGCAGGGAAATCAACATCGGCGAAAGCATCATCATGCCCATGGACATGAGCACGCTGGAGACAATCAGATCGATGATCAGAAAGGGCAAAAACACCATGAATCCGATCTGAAAGGCAGTCTTCAATTCGCTGGTGACGAACGCTGGAATCAACACCGACATGGGAGCTTGGGCTGGATTGTCGAATTTTTCTTCGGAGTAGCTTGCAAACAGCGCCAGATCCTCAGCCCGGGTTTGACGCAGCATGAATGTGCGCACTGGCTCAGACGCAACACCCACCGCCTCACGAAACTCCAATTGTGCATTTTCATAGGGCAAATAAGCGCTTTCGTACACCTGCTTAAACACCGGGGTCATCACAAAAAAAGTCAGGAATAAACTCAGACCAATCACAACCTGGTTAGGTGGGGAGTTTTGCGTGCCAAGCGCCATGCGCAACAGCGACAATACAATCACAATCCGCGTGAACCCGGTCATCATCAGCAAAATACCGGGCAACACGGTGAGAAAAGTCATGAACAACATGGTCTGAATGGGCAGTGAATACACCGTGGAACCATTTCGACCAGGGGTGGCCACCACACTGGGCAAAGACTGGGCCCAACCAAAGTCCCAATGCAAAAGCGCTGCCAGGGCCAGGGCCACCAAGGCAATCGTTCTCATGACCTTGCTTCTCCTTGCATGATTTCTTCTCGAATTTGTTCAAGGCGCTGTTGTTGCGGTGGAGTCAATTGCCCTTCAATGCTGCCCAGCACCTTCACCGCAGCCTCAAAGTCCTCAATCTCGAGGTACGCACCTGCCAACTCAATGCGTGCATCGTTCTCGTTCTTGAAGGGTGGCTCCAAATCAGCCAACTGCTCGGGGGCTGCATGGTCTTCTTCTGCCACTGTCGTTTCAATCAAATTGACGGGCTCGCTGTCCACAGGGGATGCATCGACTTGTGTGGGCTCATCTGCCTCTTGAATATTCGAGGATGGCTCCAAATCAAACTCAGGCTCATCCTGTTGCGCAAGCCAGCCATCTGTCTCGTTGGTCACGTCAGCAATCGGCTCCGGCAAGGCCAAGGGGTCATCCATCAACACAGGTTCTGTGCGTTCCTGAGCTTGTGCAGGCGAGGCAATCGGCAAATCAGGTTGCGCCTGCGCTTGGTTTTTTTCTGATTGAGCCTGTTCCCGAAGGCGAGTTGTAAACCAGAACAACAACCCCAACGCCACAGACACAACCGACAATAACATCCAAGTAAGCGTGCTCCACCCCTCCTTCTCTTCACGTTGAACAGGGGCAGGTGATTGGGGTAAGTTCTGTGGCTGTGATGGGACAGCATTTGTCACAGCAGCCTGTGGGGGTTGGGTTTGCGCAGTGGCTGGCTGGGTAAGCGGCTCTGCGGGCTCCACATCACCTGGCTTGCCCAACGCTGCTCGCTCGGTCTGCAAACGGCCCTGCTCATCCACTTGATCTCCCCGTATAGTCAGCACGTAGCTGTCTGGGGTCAACTTCATTTCTTCTTCCATGGCCGCAAGCACCACTTCGCGGCTTGCTTTCACACCAAATAGGCTGCGAGTGTCTTGGGCCAACACCCCGAGCAGCGCAAGCGCTTCAGCAGCTTGTGTGCGTGCTTTCTCATCTGCAAGCAATGCCGCTTGGGTTTTGTTCAGCAATTCAAGATCGCTGGCCAACGCCCGTGGGGAAACCACATCATCGCCCTGAGTTTGGTCGAGCAACCGCAACTCGATCCCATCGGGCGGCGCAGGCTCAAGCACGCGGGTGGGTTCAACATTGGCCTCCACTGCTGGCTGCGGGGGTAGAGCCACCACAGGCTTAGGTAACTCCGGACGCTGTATATCACGGGTGCGTACAACATGGTTGTCGATCACGTATTCGCGAACGTGATTTTGCCGTGGGTCTCGCGCCTCAAGTACCAGGGAAATGCCACGCGGAGCAGCTTCAATCGCGGTAATGCGCAAAAAGCCGCTTGTGCTGTTGGGTTGTAAAAACACCCGGGTGCGTACCAAGCCCTTGAAGTCCGGCACGCTGGTTGATTTCAAGGCAATATTGACCTGCTCGGGCAACTGAGCCTCTTGCGGACTCATCTCAAACTGTACATGTGCAATCAGAGGCATGCCCACCTCGGAGCGCACCTCCATGGCCCCCAACTCGATGGCCAAAGCCACCGATGTTTGCATGCTTAGGCACACCACAATTGCTCGAAACAAGGTGCGCAAAATACCGCTTTCAACCATTGAGTTTTCGCAAACGCTCAGACGGAGTCACAATGTCGGTGAGGCGAATACCAAACCGGTCGTTCACCACCACCACCTCGCCCTGCGCAATCAGACAGCCGTTGACCAATACGTTCATGGGCTCACCAGCCAGACCATCCAGCTCCACCACGGAGCCTTGCGCGAGTTGCAAAATATGCTTGATCGGAATTTTGGTGCGCCCCAACTCAACGCTCAAGGTCACGGGAATGTCCAGAATGATGTCGATGTCGTTGCCTGCGCCATCGTCACTCTCGCCAGAGAGCATGTCAAAGTGATGAGCCTCTACTTCGCCAATCGAATCGTCGTGCACCACGCCAGCAGAGCCATCTGCCGCACCATTCTTGGATTTTTTTGTTTCTGTGTTCATGCTTAGTGTTCCTGCTTGACCATTTGTTTTAGCTCATCGAGCGTGCCGGTACCATGCTCAGTGACCATCGAGTAAACCTCGCTGAGTGACTTGAATGCACGCGCTGGTCTCGGACGCTCTGCAAGGCTGTCCTGCCCAGGTTTAATCAGCTTCTCGACCTTCACGGCGTACTGCCCACCACTGATCCCATAGGAGCAATCAAACACTGGTACGTTGTCTACTTTCGCTTGCACTGTGGGCATCATTTGCAAAGGAATAAAATCCCCTTTCTGCAAAGTAAGCACATCGGCCACAGTGAGATTGGCGTTGGCCAAGGTCACCTGCAGCTCCACCTCGGCCATTTGCATTTGGGATTTGAGTAGCTTGGACCAACGGCGATCGGTTTCCCCCTGGTTGCTTTGCACCGCAGAACTCATGGCATCGCGAATGGGCTCTAGCGAGGAGTACGGCAAACAGATATGTATGGAGCCCGAGGCAGAGCCCAGTTCGATCTGAAACTTACTGGACACCACGATCTCTGCCGGGTTTGCAATGTTGGCAAACTGAGTGTGCATCTCGGAACGCACATACTCGGGCACCAAGGGGTACACAGGTGCCCAAGCCTTGGCGTATTCCGAAAAAACCACTTCAAGAACACGCGCAATAATACGCTGCTCGGTGGCGGAAAATTCGCGACCTTCAATTTCAGTTTGCAAACGACCATCCCCGCCAAACATGGTGTCCACCATGGCGAAAATCATGGTCGGGTCCAAAATCACGAGGCCATTGCCACGCAGCGGCTTGATCGAGATCAAATTCAGGTTGGTGGGTACCGCCAAATTACGAATAAACTCGTTGTACTTGATGACCTTGACCGAACCCACAGTGACTTCGGGCATGCGTCGCATGAAATCAAACAAGCCGATGCGCAACAAACGTGCGAAGCGCTCGTTAATAATCTCCAGCGTGGGCATCCGCCCGCGCACAATACGCTCCTGCTTGGCCAGATTGTAGGGCTTAACCTGCAGCTCTTCGGAGTCTTCTGCACTGAAGTAGGAGTCTTCACCGGTGATGGCTCGCAACAGCGAGTCCACTTCATCCTGGGTTAGAAACTCTGCCAACATGGTCCGCTCCCCGTGCTTATACAGGCATGCTCATGATTTCGCTGTATGCCTGCAACAGTTTGTTGCGGGTTTGGAGCACCGTCTGGAATTTCAAGCTCGCTTCATTGGAGGCGATCGCCACATCCTCCACCGACACTTTGGGGTCATTCATTTGTAAGCCAACCGCCAGTGAACGCGACTTGTCCTGCGCTTGGCTCACTGAGTCCAACACCTGCGCAAACACATCAGAAAAGTTGGGTAACTCGCCTTGGCTGGAGGGTTTGGTTTGTGATTGCCGACTGGGGCTCAGGGTCAGGCCACCCACGGCAGGCATGTTGGTGTTCTCAATCATCTCAATATCCCCTGTACAAATGCATCGCAAGTTAGGCAAAGTATGGCTTACGGCGTAAGAATCAACTTTGAATTAAAGCGCCGAAATTTCGTACCGCTGTTAACACAATCCTAAAAACACTGATTTGCCAAGGGCTTTACATGTCAACAATTCTGACTCAACGTTTCAATCTTTTTTTTATTGCATTGCTCACCATGGGCGTGCTTGCTGCTTGCGGAAAGTCCCTGGAATTTTCGGCACGCAAAGACACCGCGCAGCGATTCATGGACGCGCTGGCAAGCAACGACGTTCCTACCGCCACAGGCTTGACCATGAAAACACCTGAACACGCCATGGCTGTGAAGCTAATGGCTGATGCGATTGCACTGCGAATTCAGAACGAAGGGATACGTGAATTTCGATATGTGTATGTGTCAGACACCGACACCGAAACCAACAAAGCCCGTGCCGTTTTTTCACAAATTGTGGATGGCAAAAGCACCTCAGAGAATATTGTTGTCGAGATGGAATACCTGCCCAAGGAAAGCCGCTGGATGGTCCACAACGTTATTCTGCGTTAGGCCTTAGGAGGCTAGGCATACAAACTGACTGCGCCATCTGGGGAGACGGGCGCAGGTCTTGCATCCTCAACCAACAAGGCGCTCGGTCTTGTTGAATCATCTTCCCGTTCGGCTTCGTTTGGCGCCCCTTGCATCCACTCCTGCTCCCGCCCCCCTCCACGCTGTTGCTGGGCCATGTCCAGCCCAGCACCACTCTGTGCACTTGCTGCCTGGACAGTCTCGCCATTCACGCGAAGGGTCTGCAATTGGTAGCCCAGGGTGTCGAGCGTCTTGGTCAAAGTATCACCGCCCTCTACCCAAAAATCCGACATCATTTGGGCAGTGCTACCAGAGATTTCGATGTCCATTTTTTGCTGTTGGGCCTGGACAACCAACTCCAATCTTTGGCCGTCTTTGAGTAACATGCTCAGCTCTACGCGACCAGGCAAACGCATTTCAATGGTTTTCAAGGCCTCATTGACAACCGCCTGCAGGCCATCGGCCCGTGTGCTTGTTAGGCCAAGTTCCGCAGTTTGCATACGGGGCACACCAGGCAAGTTCTGCACTGGCAGTACCACCATATAAGGCGACTCGCTCACCTGTACTGCAGGTGAAGCAACCAGAGGTGGCTGAGCAACCAGCAAAGGCTGATCCTTGTGCGCCGTCACTGACTGCGACACTGGCGTTGGTGTACCCGAACTGTTGCGCAAGCGATCACTGAAAAACTGGCTGTCCTGTAACCAGTCAATGGCCTGTTGGCCTGGGCTGGTGTCCAAAGACTTTTTGACCGCCAGTAAAGCACCCTTTTGAGAAGACTCTACGCGCAGCGCCACATCGCTCAACAGGGTTGTCTGCATGGGCTGTGGGGGGGGCTGTTTGCCTATCTCCACCTTGTCCACTGCCTTCGGGTACTGATGGCGATTGGGCAGCAGCACCAACACAGCTTCCTTCACAGGCAGGGCCAGTTGCGCCTTGTTGGGCATGTTGTGTTCTTCAGGTGCAGGTGCTGCCTGCTGCACAAGAGGCTTCGCAGGTTTGGCCAAGGCAGTCGCAACTATTTCAAGCGGTTCGTCTGGTAAACGCGACGTGGGCTCAACAATCACTCGGGTATCGCTTGCAGCCGTTTTGTTCACTGGCACAGCCGCCGCGTCTGGCTTTGCAATCGTTGACTCCTGCCCATCCTGGGGCATGGCCCGCGCTGACCCCATATCGGTCGTCAATCTTTCACTCAACGTGGGGAAATTCGCCAGCGTTTGTGGAATCAAAACGGGCGACGCAGAGGTTGGTTTCTGCACCACATCAAACGTTTGCCCATCCTCCACTGAGGTCTGCACCTTGGTTGGTAAAACCACCTGCGGTAAGTCCACTTGCGGTAAGTCCACCTGCGGTCGGTCCACCACCACCAGCTGCTCCACTGGCACGCTGGATGAAGCCGTCAATTCAGGTTCTTGCCTGATTTCCAGAGGGGCGACTGTGTCTTCCTGAGAGCCGACGATGACCTCCCGGCTTGGCCACTCGACGGGCAAGGCTCTTGTAACTGGCTCTGCCTGCTGAAACTCGGTAAAAGGCAATTCCTGTATTTCCGGTGGTAAAACCGATTGCACGGCAACAGGACCGCCTTCAGGAAGCACTGGCGTGGTGGCCACCACTGCGATTTGCACGGGGTGCAACTTCTCAGGTTCATCCATTGGTGCACTGGCCTGCGCGATGGTTTGCGAGTTGCCCTGCACATTGCCCAACACTGCCGAAAAAGCATTCGCGCTCAGTTCGGGCCATGTCATTGCCTGCACGTCGCTCTCTGGCACACCTGCATCCAAGAGCACTTGTTGTGCAGCATGAAGCACCTCGGGAGAAGGCTCAGTCGAGGCCGCCACACCATTCGAAGAGGCTGCCATCGCCATGGGGGCCAATTGCAAGAGCAGATCCGTCATGCTGCACTCTCCAACACAGGGAAGTCCTGCTGGTCACCCATCCATGCCGCCACGCGCTCCAGCACCAGCGCATCCACTTGTTCACGCCCATGGGCAGCAATCTGTTGTATATCGGCACACAACACCCGCCAGTCATCGGTACCCAACTCGCAAACGGCCATCACTTCACAGCCTGGTGCAAAGCGACCCAAAACTGCGAGCAAGGAATGTCCACCCAGGTAGTAAAAATGCACGGCCACTCTGTCCTCATCTGCGCTGGTGCACAGCAAGGGTGTAAGCAGGGATTGTTCAATCAAGTTTTGCAGCACATCGCGACGGGTAGGGTATGCAGGCAGTGTTTCAACCGCTTGGGCACATACACCGTCGACCTCCTCAAAAAACTTGGCCATGGCGACATCCAACCCACCGTTTGTCTCTGCATCCTGATTCGTCCACCCGACTGCCTTGCGCAAGGCCAACAGTTGTTCATCGCTGCAAAACAATTTCCAGCACTGATCCCAGCCTCTGCGATATCGCATGTAATACACCTGCCCGGCCATGCGCACCGTTACAGGGAAGTCGATTAGCTTCAAGCCGTAGGCGTCTGCGTTGGATTTTAAAGGGTAGCTGCGGATGTATAGCTCATCCACGTGGGCAATGCATTCAAGAGCACTCACGGTATCGCGTCCGGATGGAGTCACAGTCCCATCAAGGTAACAGCCTTGCGCGCCCCCATCTTTTGAATAATGCGTGGAATTTCACATGGTGTAGTCCAAAGATTCCGCGGGAGCCTTGCCTTCTAATGATGGACATTGGCGCGTGGTGCGCGTCTGTTCCGAAACATACAAAGTGCGAGGTAATCCATGGGTGTATTTCAACAGGGCTTGAGCGGACTTAATACCTCCCAGAAAAGTCTGGAAGTGACTGCCAACAACGTGGCCAACGCAAACACAGTGGGCTTCAAGACAAGCAAGGCCCAATTTGGAGATGTGTATGCCAGCGCACTGTCGCGTGCAGATGCAGGTCTGCAAGTAGGTGGCGGCGTTAACTTGCTGGCCATCAAGCAAGAGTTCCGCCAGGGCAATGTGGTGGCCACCCAAAACCCCCTGGACCTGGCCATCTCAGGCAATGGATTTTTCAAGGTCAAAGGTCAGGACGGACGCGAATTTTTGACGCGCAATGGTCAGTTCCAGCTTGACCGAGACAACACCGTGGTCACTGCAGATGGCAAAGATCTGCTTGCCTTCCCCCTGGATCCTGAAACTGGGAACGTGCTGGATGTTGCTTCTCCCATAACCATTTCGACCGAGCCGATTCAGCCGCGAGCAACACAAAACACCGAGTTCAGATTCAATCTGGATTCACGCACACAGCCCTCGGCCGTGGCGGCCACATTCAATCCAAACGACCCCAACTCCTACGCCCAAAGCTCTGCATTGGTAATCAACAACCAACTGGGCGAGCCCCTCACCTTGCAGGTGTTTTGGCAGAAACTCGGGCCAGCCACCGCACCCGTGGCCAATGCCACACCCAATCAATGGCAGGTGCACGCCACCGTGAATGGTGAATTGGTGAACATCCGCACAGAGGGAGCGGGTGTATACCCAGCCCCCTACACTGGTGCGGCGCTCAGCTTTGACCCCAACGGACAACTCACCAACCCGGATGCGGCGGTGTTTGAAATTGATTTGGGTACATTCCAAAACGGAGCTCCAGTGGCACCAGACTTCAACAGCCCGAACAACACCGTGCGCATCGACATGCGCAGCAGCACACAGTTTGGCACTGAATTTCAATTGCAAAACTTGGCCCAAGATGGCTATGACGCTGCTGATTATGTGAACTTCACAATTGATCAAGGCGGGGTGATGTCGCTGAACTATGCAAACGGCCAAACCCGAGACATTGCGAAGATTGGCCTGTTCCGCTACCGCAATCCAGAAGGCTTGCAGCCCGTGGGCAACAACAATTGGGTGGCTACCCTCCAAGCAGGACCGGAGTTTGCCTCCAACGCAGGCGATGCCGGCTTCGGCTTGATCCAGGCTGGTGCGGTTGAAGAGGCCAACGTAGACCTCACCGCAGAGCTGGTGCAAATGATCGCCACTCAGCGGATTTACCAGGCCAACTCAAAGAGCATTCAGGCGCAAGACACCTTGCTGCAAACCGTGACCAATTTGACGTAAATTCACCGGAAGTAAGTTCCAATCAAGGCTTGCCACCCGGTGAGCCTTGATTGCTTTCTGGCATACTTTTGCCCACACACTTCCTTGACCGCCAGACTGGAGACACCGCTGTATGACCCCTTTTTCCGCGTTTGCACTCTTTATTACCGCTGCCCTCACGCATCAACACCTCACACAGCCGGAGCAAGGTGGCAGCTCCAACACCGCAGAGGCAGCAAGTATTCCAAGCCCGGCAGCCGCAACAAAAGTTGATCTTGACCGCGCAAACAGGGGCGCAAGTTACGACCCCAAAGAGGTGTTGCAGTTCAAGAACGCCAGCGTTTGTCAGGATGCAAGCGTGGCCGACCCCAAGCTGTGTGGCAATTTTCCGAAGCTCACCGCATTGCCAAACCAAGAAAACGAGTGGCTCGAGCTAGCGCAAAAGGCCATCATGTCCTTCAGTCTTGGATTTGGACAAACAGAATTTGCTGCAAAATCTGGCAGTGCTCCAGTCAACCTGAACACCACCCAATTTTTTCCGGAAGTGTTGCGCGCGGGTCTGAATCCCAGTGGCTACGCCAATATTCAGAAGGAATTCAATACCCAGAAAGCGACACAGACCGTGTCCTACGATCTTCGCATTTGCTCCCTTGGTGGGCGCCTTCGCACCAGCGTGGTGGATGCTAACCCGATCGACAAGCTCAACACCAGCGACAGCTTTACGATTGCAGAGTCTGCCTGTGAAGAACTCAACTTCCGCACCGACCCAAGTATTCTGTCGAGCGTATTCACTGCCATTCAAAGTGCAGAAAATAAGCAATTTGAGCTAAGCAGCCAAGGGCAGGTGGCGCGTGTGATTGGAAACACGCGTTATGCCGGCTCGGTGGCCAACCTCAAGCAAAAGCTGGACATGCAGGGCAACAACACGGTGATCGACTACCTGGATGGTGCATTGGGCTATTGCATTGGCGCCAACCAGGGTGCAGTTGCCTGGGACCAACAGTGCCTCAAGACTGGTGTTGTGATGGATGGTCTGCGTGTGAAGAAGGTGATTCAAGCCGACAGCACAGCACAATTTCCCGGCACCTCCTACATTGCACTCTCCCTGGCAGATGGCCTGGACACCACTCAAAAACCTCGCCAACTGATGTATGAAATGGTGGGCAAAGACCTTGCGTTTGCACCCAAAGCGTTTGCTCCCACAGACGGCACCATGACGGTGGTGGGTCACCAGGGCGAAAAAATCCGCATCCACTTCAAAGGCGAGCAAATTCGGATTGCCCGTCTCAACGGCCAGGGGGAAGCACTGGCTGAGAAAACGATCCAAGCCACTCAAATTCAATCCCGGGCGGGATTTGTACGCTGATTAAAACCATGCCAAAAAACACAGTACAAAAAAGCAAGCTGAGGTCACATCTACCAACGTTGACCGTTTTTGTACTGTGTATCCTTGCACTTGTTGCGTGGTTCACAGAAAAACAACAAGCAGAACCCGTGGTCGTCACCATGCTGTTTGAGGTGGACGGCCCACACCTGGATGAAGCACTTTACGAAAAACAGTTGGCTTTGCTCAAAGAGCTTGCAACCGCTGAGGTGGTCGCATTCAATGCACTGCAAGAAGCAGATGCCGAGCAATGGATTGGCCCAGAGGAGCAATTCGACACCGCCGTGCAGGCATTGAGCAACAGTGTTGCCATTGAGGCTGTGCCAGGAACGAACCTGCTAAAAGCGCATGTTGCAAGCGAGCGGCAAGTGGACTTAAACACGGTGGCGCTGGCTTACGGAAATGCCTTGATTGAACATGTGCTACTAATCAATCAAAACCTGTACAACCAGAAAATCAAACCGCTGCACGACGCACTGATCGCCAAAGAAGAAGCCATCAACGAAGCACTACGGCAGGAGAAGCAAGTCAAGAAAGACCAGCAGGCACTTGAGACAACGTTAAAATTGCAACAAAAAAAACTCAAGCTTGAATCGGAACTACAAAAACTTCAAACCGATGCGGATCCATCGGTTCAAGGGTCAGCCCAAGACTTTCAAGCCAATACATACAGCCACCAGGTGCTGCTGGAACGCACACGCGAAAAACAGGCCCAGCAAAAAAAGGCGCTTGATGGTTTAACCATCGAGCATCCCCTGTACAACACGCTACAAAGCGCACTAAAACAGACAGAACAAGAAATGATTGCGCTGGAACAGCACATGAGCGCGTTGCAGGCCTTGGTTATCCGCAACACCAATCAGTCTGTACGCTTGGCTCAAGATGCGGAAATTCATGCATTGAAAGAACGAATCAGCAACATCGACAAGGCCATTGCGATGATCCCGATGGAAGAGGTGCAGGGCACGGCAAAACGAGTGGCCAGTGATGAACTGTTTAAAGAACTCGAGATGCTCGAAAACCAATTGATTGAGCAGAAGAAAAACGCGCTGCAGCTTAGTTTGAGCTGGTTCAGCAAACCCACGCCCTAAACAACAATCACTCTTCTTCAATGGCCTGAAATTTCTCGGCCAAAAAATCAAGCAACACACGCACCGCAGGCATCAGCCCTCGGCGCGACGCAAACACAGCATGAATGATTTCACGCCGTGGGGCCCAATCGGGCAAGAGTCTCACCAATTCGCCACGATCCAACTGCTCACGCACCATCAAGACTGGCAATTGCACCACCCCCACCCCTTGCACAGCCGCGTTGCGCAGGGCGATCATGTCGGTGGTGATAAACCGAGGCTCAAACGGGATGGTGGCTTGGGCATCGCCTGGGCCATGCAGCCCCCAGGCGAACTGTTGCTGGGGCAAACCAACCCCCAAGGTGGGCAATCCAGCCAGTTGAGCTGGCGTGCTTGCAAAATGATACTGCTTCACAAAGCCAGGGCTGGCCACCAGGCATTGCCCTCGGTCGGCCAACACCCGAAGCACCAAATCACTGTCTTCCAATGGTGGGGGGCGAACCCGGATGGCCACGTCCACGCCTTCGCCGATCACATCCACGCGCCGATTGGTCGCTTCCAGATGAATATGCACCTGCGGGCATTGGGCCATGAATTCGCCCAACATGCGGCCCACATGGGCATGCAGCAATGCGATGGGGCAGGTTAAGCGAATCACGCCACGCGGCTCGGTGCGCATGGTGTCGATCACCGCTTGCGCGGCCTCCGCCTGCACCAGCATGGCCTTGCAATGTTCGTAATAGCGCTGCCCCACTTCGGTCACCGAGAGGCTGCGCGTGCTGCGCTGTAACAGGCGCACCCCCAGCCGCTCTTCCAGCTGAGCCATGCGCCGGCTTAGGGTGGACTTGGGCAAACCCAGGGCCCGTCCAGCCGCCGCAAAGCCGTGGTGATCCACCACTTGCACAAAGTAATACAGGTCATTGAAGTCTTGCATATCGACTTTATTGTTCCATAGACGGAACAGTTTATTTCAATTTTTGCATCTAGCGTGTTTTTAATTACATCAATAAGATGAATCCCAAGGTCACACTCAAATTTGACCACGCATCAAACACTGGAGGTTTTCATGAAAAAACTGCTCGGCATCCACAGCGCACCGCAAGGACACTGGGTGGGCGACGGCTTCCCCGTGCGCTCTCTGTTTTCATATCAAAGCCATGGCCAACAACTCAGTCCGTTCCTGTTGCTGGACCATGCTGGCCCCGCAGACTTTACACCCGCCGAAACCCCGCGGGGGGTTGGGCAACACCCGCATCGTGGGTTCGAAACAGTGACCATTGTGTACAAGGGCGAAGTGGCTCACAAAGACTCCACGGGCCAAGGTGGTGTGATTGGCCCTGGCGATGTGCAATGGATGACCGCCGGCGCGGGCATTCTTCACGAGGAGTTTCACTCAGAGGCTTTTACAGCACAGGGTGGCCCGCTGGAAATGGTGCAGCTCTGGGTGAACTTGCCCGCCAAACACAAAATGACAAACCCCGGCTACCAAGCCATTGAAAGCCCACAAATCCCAGCAGTGGACTTGCCAAACCAGGCAGGCACCGTGCGCGTGATTGCCGGTGATTACCTGGGGCACAGTGGCCCCGCGCACACCTTCTCGCCCATGCAGGTTTGGGACATGCGGCTGAAGGCCAACAGCTACACCGCATTGAACCTGCCTCAAGGCTGGCCCGTTGCAGTGGTGGTATTGCATGGCACCGTGCAGGTGAACGGGCAATCGGTGGTGCGTGCCGACCAGTTTGCGGTGCTCGATCGTGAAGGCAGCGAATTGGCCCTGGAGGCGAACGGTGACGCAGTGGTACTCCTGCTCAGTGGTCAACCTCTGGACGAACCGATTGCAGGGTATGGGCCTTTTGTGATGAACACCCAGCAGGAAATTGTGCAAGCCATCACCGATTTCAATGCCGGAAAATTCGGTGGCATTCCCGCCTGAAACAGCAAGCAGATTCACGGGCAGGTCCCAAGCCTGCCCGATTACCCCGGTGCACAGCACCATCTAGAGACGGAGAAAAACCATGAGCAAACCCTACGTAAGATTGGACAAAAACAATGCCGCTGTGCTGTTGGTGGATCACCAGGCGGGATTGCTTTCGCTGGTGCGAGACATCGACCCAGACAAGTTCAAGAACAACGTGCTGGCGCTGGGTGACCTGGCCAAGTATTTCAAGCTGCCCACCATTTTGACAACGAGCTTTGAAACAGGCCCCAACGGTCCGCTGGTGCCTGAATTGAAAGCACAGTTCCCCGATGCCCCTTACATCGCTCGCCCTGGCAACATCAACGCCTGGGACAATGAAGACTTTGTGAAAGCCGTGAAGGCCACCGGCAAGAAGCAGCTCATCATTGCGGGCGTTGTCACCGAGGTGTGTGTTGCATTCCCAGCATTGTCCGCGCTGGAAGAAGGATACGACGTCTTTGTGGTGACCGACGCGTCGGGCACCTTCAATGAACTGACCCGCGACGCCGCCTGGAATCGCATGGCGCAAGCCGGTGCCCAACTCATGACCTGGTTTGGCGTGGCCTGCGAGTTGCACCGCGATTGGCGCAACGACATCGAAGGCCTGGCAACGCTCTTCTCCAACCACATTCCAGATTACCGCAACCTCATCACCAGTTTTGATACGCTAAGCAAAGCGAAATAACTGCTTGTGGCGCGTGCCCCCTCGTGGGGTGCGCGC
>DASUEF010000034.1:0-2498 GCA_036275215.1 Limnobacter sp.
TGGCCAAAGAAGTGAGCAGTTGGACAGAACACTTCGCCGCCATGTCCAGAAAGTTTGAGCAAGAACCCGTGAATGCCAAAGTGTGGGCCAAAGTAGACCGTTCAATTGCCATGGCGGGAGAAAAAACCTCAGCATCGGCGGTCTCGCCTTTTGCCTGGTTGTGGAAGGGATGGGCGGTGGCAGCCAGTGCTGCTGCGGTGGTACTGGGCGTGCAGCTGTTGGGTGCCAGCCAGGAACTTAACAATGGCCCTCGGTATGTGGCGGTGATGAAAAGCCCTGATAAAACCACGGAGTGGCTTGTTGAGGCGCGTCCCAACGACACCATTCGCGTGTATCAGATTGGTGGTTTGCCCATTGAAGGCAATCCCGCCAATATGGGCAAAAGTTTGCAGCTTTGGACCAAAGCCCCCACCGACGCTAGCCCTACATCCCTGGGTTTGATGGAATTGGGAAAGCCTCTGGAATTGCCCGCGGACATATTGCCCAAACTGGTTGAGCAGCAGCTGTTTGAGGTCACCTTGGAGCCCGCAGGTGGATCACCTTTGGGCAATCGCCCATCCGGTGAAATCATGTTCATTGGCACTGCAGTGGCGCTGAAATAAATTTGATGGTGTGAATAAAAAAACCCCGGTCTTTTGGACCGGGGTTTTTGTTTGGTCAATCAGTTTTATTAGAACTTGATTGTCAAAGCGCGTATATCCGTGCTTGCAGTTGCACCAGTTCCAATTTCTGCGGTTCCACTGGCGGTAGATACCGGGCTTATTTGAACCGCGGCCGGTGTGCCTGATGCCGCAAGTGCGGAGGTGAACAAACTAAATGCACCCGTAGCACCCACCCTGTTTGCCATCAAAACCATACCATTGTCGCCGCCGGAGATATCAAATCCCCCGTAATCATTGAACGTTGTAGAAAAATTACCGATGTTAGTGAGCGTTCCATCATTTGGAGGAACTTGTTGCAACAGGCGATTGTTGTCAGCATCTACATCAAACATGCGCGTGCCAGTTGGGGCGGGATTTGCAAAGCTGTTTGAGTAAGCAATTTGAGCTATTCCAAAACCAGTGCCTGATCCCGCAAGTGACAGATCAGTATCCGTTGTAGTAGCTCCAGAGCTTTCCAAGTTTGCGCCTGGGATTCGATAGTTTTTGGAAATATTGTCACCATCTCCAGAACTCACAATTCTCAGCGCATCGGCAACTGGGTTGAAATCGATCGCATAGTTTTTGCCAGCTGTCAGTCCGTTTACGATTTCAGTTGCCACACTCAGTGTTGAACCTAGAGTAGCTGCACCGGTGTCCGGATTAATCACAAAAATTTTTCCGGCGCTGCTTAATCCATACAGACGACCGTTGCTGGGGCGAAGGTCAATCGATAGAAGGCGTTCGCCCGATGGCAAACCAGTGATGGCGGTTGCGGTCGCAGTGTTAGGAGTACGAATACCAAATTTCAGCAAACGTTGCATTCCTGCAGTATTACCGTCCAGCGCGATGGCTTGCGGTGCGGTTGCTGGTCTGAGGGCCAACCCAAGTATCCCCTGCACATTCACGTTTCCAATCAACGTGGCGGCAGGCGTTGTAGGTGTTGGTGTTAGAGAGGCTGTGGAATCCGGAATTGAAATGCGGTAAAAGCCCACACCACCACTCACGTTAAGGAGTGCATATCCGACGTTGTTACGAGGATCAATGTCGAACCCCACTGCTCCGGTCGCGTTAACGCCCAAGGGCGCTGCTACAACTTGTGTACCGTCATTTGGAGGGTTCTGAAAAGTCAGGTTGTCGCCAGCCGTATCGATGTTCAACAAGCGAGTGGTGGTGGTCCCGTCAAACGAATTAGTGTAAGCTGCCCCGGAAATGTCCGCAGTTGGTGCCGAAGTGTTAGTGCTACCGTCCAAAAACGTCTCACCTGCCGTTCGACCCGTCGCAGAGGCTACGAATATGCGAAGGTTTTGACCCGTATCACTGATGACACGCAGTGCATCAGGCACTGGGTTGAAATCTACTGCGAACGAAGTTGCGGCAGGGTCCAGAGTAGTAAAAGGCCCATTTGCTGTGGGGGTTGCGGCTGGAATCAAAGTGGCGCCTGGTGTGGCTACACCGGTTGTTGTGTTGATTGTGTACAAACGACCGCCATTCCCAGGTGAGGTGCGTGCGATAGCATACAGCTGACCATCTCGGGGACGGAAATCCATGCCGAGTAGCGTATCGCCAGCCATTAGGCCGCTGACCGCGACAGAGGTACGAATCACACTCGGCTGGTCACGATTGAATGTGGCCAGCTGCCCATTGGATGTCAATACAAAAACATCACCCGCAGTTAGCGCTACACCATCATCATCCGAAAAACAACCACCCAATACCAAACTGGACAAAGCCAGCGCCACAAATTTTTTCTTGAATTTCATTTGAATCCCTCTGTCGTTGATGCTTAAAACAGGTGTCAAACTACATGTCGACACAGAGGGAACACTGGGTGGGGTGTTTTGGATGCAGCTAGTTGAT
>DASUEF010000035.1:0-1000 GCA_036275215.1 Limnobacter sp.
TTCCTTGTGATGGTGCACTTAATGCACACCCTGTTTGGACGCTTGATGCTCAACCCAGGTTTTGATGCCCAAGGTGATCAAGGCCAGAAACGCCAAAATGGATGCCACAGCAAAGGCGGCGGAGAACTGATATTCGTTGTACAAAATTTCCACATGCAAGGGCAGCGTGTTGGTTTCGCCGCGGATATGGCCCGACACCACAGAGACCGCGCCAAACTCACCCATGGCGCGCGCATTGCACAAAATCACGCCGTATAACAAACCCCACTTGATGTTGGGCAGGGTGACGTGCCAAAAGGTTTGCCAGCCCCGAGCACCCAACACCACAGCGGCTTCCTCTTCTTCTTTGCCTTGCGCCTCCATGAGTGGAATCAGCTCGCGTGCAATAAAAGGCACAGTGACGAACACCGTGGCCAACACAATGCCTGGCACCGCAAAAATGATGCGTATCTCATACTCCGCCAACAAGGGAGCAAACCAGCCTTGTGCGCCAAACAGCAGCACGTACACCAAGCCGGCAATCACTGGGCTCACCGAAAACGGGAGATCAATGAGCGTGATCAACACTTGCTTGCCGCGGAACTCAAACTTGGCGATGGCCCAAGCGGCGGCCACGCCAAACACCAGGTTCAGGGGCACCGCGATGACCGCAGCCAACAAGGTCAATTTCAGCGCGTAGATAGCGTCTGGCTCTCTGAGCGACTCCCAATACACGCCAACGCCTTGCCGAAAGGCTTCCACAAACACCGCAAACAAAGGCAGCAGCAAAAAGAATCCAAAAAAAGCAACACCCGTGGCAATCAACGCCCACTTCACCACGGTGGACTCGCGAGTGGCTGAAGAACTTTGCAGCTTTTCTGCGCGCGAGGTGTGAATATGCAATGCAACTGCGCCAGCCATTATTGTGTTCTCCCTGTGCGTTTGGCGGTCCAGGCTTGCAGGCCGTTGATGGCCAGCAAAAGGATGAATGAAATGATCAACATCACCGATGCAATCGCGG
>DASUEF010000036.1:0-18182 GCA_036275215.1 Limnobacter sp.
GCCCGTGGCCGTGGGCTCGCCCACCCGTGTGCCATTGTGGGACCGGGGCAGAGAGTCTTTGCAAAAGGCCTTGGCCGATGGCGTGCTGCCCGCCTACCCAAACACCACGCTTTGCATGGACAAAGCGCGGTAACGCACCTCCACCGGCAGGGCGCGGGCCTGCGCCCCGGGGCCTGCCAATCTGCTCTACACTGATTATCGGTAACTTATTGCCTTTGTGCATCGAATACACATTGCGTTTTCGCCCTTCCTCATACCCCACGGTTGACCATGAAAAAAATTGTTCTACTCCTTTTGCTTGCTGCTGTGGTGGCGGTTTTCGCATTTGATTTGCACACTTTGCTTACGCTGGAGAGCCTCAAGGCCAGCCTGGCCGATTTCCGCGCATTTCAGGCCGAATCACCGGGCTTGGTGATTGGTGTGTATTTTGCGGCTTATGTGGTGGTCACTGCGTTTTCCATCCCTGGGGCTGCGGTGATGACCTTGGCTGGCGGCGCATTGTTCGGTTTGTTGCAGGGGCTCATCATTGTCTCGTTTGCTTCCACCCTGGGTGCCACGCTGGCCTTTTTGGGTGCACGCTATTTGTTGCGCGATTCCGTGCAAGCCAAATTTGGTGCGCGGCTTAAAGCCATCAACGCTGGCGTAGAAAAGGAAGGCGCTTTTTACTTGTTCACCCTGCGCTTGGTGCCCGTGTTTCCTTTCTTCCTCATCAACCTGTTGATGGGGCTCACCAGCATGAAAGCCTTCACCTTTTTCTGGGTGAGCCAGTTGGGCATGCTGGCGGGCACCGCTGTGTATGTGAATGCGGGCACCGAACTGGCCAACATCAACAGCCTCTCCGGCATCTTGTCGCCAGGGCTTTTGCTCTCGTTTGTGCTGTTGGGGTTTTTCCCTTTGATTGCCAAAAAAATCACCGACAAAATCAAGGCGCGCAAAGTGTATGCACGCTGGAACAAACCCGCGCGCTTTGATCGCAACCTGATTGTGATTGGCGCAGGCGCAGCCGGCCTGGTGAGTGCCTACATCGCAGCAGCCGTCAAGGCCAAGGTCACCCTGATTGAAGCCCACAAAATGGGCGGCGATTGCCTGAACTACGGCTGCGTGCCCTCCAAAGCCCTCATCAAAAGTGCCAAACTGGCCCACCAAATGCGACACGCCCAGCATTATGGATTAAGCAACACCCAACCCCAATTCAGCTTCAAAGCCGTGATGCAACGCGTGCACAGCGTGATTGCCGCCATCGAGCCCCACGACAGTGTGGAGCGCTACACCAAGCTTGGCGTGGAGGTGTTGCAGGGGTATGCCACCCTGGTGGACCCCTGGACTGTCGAGATTCACCACAACGATGGGCACACAAGCCGGCTGACCGCCCGCAGCATTGTGATTGCCGCAGGCGCACAGCCCTTTGTGCCACCCTTGCCGGGCATTGAGCAAGCCGGCGTGCTCACCAGTGACACCCTGTGGGATCAACTCGCCCAGCGTGAAGAGGCACCCAAACGGCTGGTGGTGTTGGGCGGTGGTCCCATTGGCTGCGAGCTGGCACAAAGTTTTGCGCGCTTGGGCAGCCAGGTCACTCAGGTTGAAATGGCCCCACGCATCATGATTCGCGAAGATGAAGAAGTGTCTCAAATGGCCCGCGAGTCACTTGAGCGCGATGGCGTGCAGCTGCTCACCGAGCACAAGGCGGTGCGCTTTGTGCAATCTGGCGATGACAAATACCTGGTGGTTGAGCACCGGGGGCAAGAGAAGCAGATTGCGTTTGATGACGTGATTTGTGCCGTGGGCCGCGTGGCGCGCCTCAAAGGCTACGGGCTGGAGGCCCTGGGCATTGAGACCAGCCGCACCGTGGTCACCAACGAATACCTGGAAACGCTGTACCCCAACATCTTTGCCTGTGGCGATGTGGCTGGTCCCTATCAATTCACGCACACCGCAGCTCACCAAGCTTGGTATGCAGCGGTCAATGCCTTGTTTGGACAGTTCAAAAAATTCAAGGCCGATTACTCTGTGATTCCCTGGGCCACCTTCACCGATCCCGAGGTGGCCCGCGTGGGCATCAACGAGCAAGAGGCACGCGAGCAGGGCATTGCCTACGAAGTCACCCGGTATGGCATTGACGACCTGGACCGCGCCATTGCCGACAGCGATGCGCATGGCATGGTGAAAGTGCTCACCGTGCCTGGCAAAGACAAAATACTCGGCGTCACCATCGTGGGTGTTCATGCCGGCGACCTCATGGCTGAGTTTGTACTCGCCATGAAGCACGGCTTGGGTCTGAACAAAATCCTGGGCACCATTCACACATACCCCACGTTGGCCGAAGCCAACAAGTACGCAGCAGGGGAATGGAAACGCGCACACGCACCGCAGGGCGTCTTGAGGTGGCTTGGCAAATACCATGCATGGCGATTGGGTTGAGTTTGCAGCACGCGTGAGGCGACCGGTCAATTAGCGCCCAGGAACTCCGGCTGATAAACTGGCTCCAACACGCTGGTGCCCAAGCCAGCAGCACAAGGAGCAAAGCATGAGTAGCAACACGATCTATGACCTCGTCGTGATTGGTGGTGGTTCTGGCGGTGTGGCCAGCGCAAGGCGCGCAGCCAGCCATGGTGCCAAAGTGGCTCTCATCGAGAACAACCGCCTAGGTGGCACCTGTGTAATTCGCGGTTGTGTACCCAAAAAGCTCATGATGTACGCAGCCCAGTTTGGGCAAACCTTGCGCGAAGGGTTGCAGCCAGGTTGGCGCATTGAACATGCGCAATTTGACATGGCCACCTGGCAATCGGCCAAAACCCAAGAAATCAATCGACTTGAAGGCATTTACGCCAAGCTTCTGGCCAACAGCGGTGTCGAAGTAATCCACGGCACGGGGCGTGTGCTGTCTGCATCCCAGGTGCAGGTGGGGGAGCACACGCTAAACACCAAACGCATCTTGATTGCCACTGGCGCATCTCCCAATCGCCGTGCCTTCCCCGGCCTGGAAACCGCAGCCACCTCCAATGAATTGCTGGATCTCACCGAGCTGCCAAAACGCGTTGGTGTGATCGGCGCTGGTTACATCGCGTTGGAATTTGCTTGCATATTACGCGGCTTGGGGGCAGAGGTGCATGTGTTTTATCGTGACGACCTGCCCCTGCGCGGCTTCGATAACAGCATCCGCAACAAGCTTGCCGAGGCCCTCACGCTGCAGGGTGTGCACCTGCACCCAGGCACCGAATTTGAGAGTTTGAGCAAACAGGGCAACTGCTATGCCCTGCAAACCAAAACCACCACACACGGGTTTGATTTTGTGCTCAATGCCACCGGCCGCAGCCCCAACACCGAAGGCCTTGGATTGCACAACATTGGCTTGAAGACCGGCAGCAAAGGCGAAATTGAAGTGGACGAATTCAGCCAAACGGATGTACCCAGCGTGTTTGCCGTGGGCGATGTCACCAACCGCGTCAACCTCACGCCTGTGGCCATTGCCGAAGGGCGAGCCCTGGCAGACAACGAATTCAACGGCCAGCGGCGCACCATTGACCACGGCGCCGTACCCACCGCCACATTCACTTCACCACCCATTGGCACGGTTGGGCTCACGGAGCAGGCCGCTGTGCAACGGGGCCCAGTGCGGGTTTACGAAACCGAATTCACCCCCATGAAAACGGCGTTTGCTGGCGGCAAACAAAAAACATACATGAAGTTGCTGGTGGACGATGCCAGCGACAAGGTGGTGGGCATCCACATGCTGGGCGACGATGCACCAGAGATGATTCAGCTGCTGGGTGTGCTTTACACCATGGGTGCCACCAAAGCCGATTTTGACCGCACGGTCGCCGTGCATCCCAGCGCTGCAGAAGAATGGGTGTTGCTGCGCGAAGTGAGCCGGCGGGTGGGCTGAGTGCTTTTGCCGTGAAACGCCCCATGCATTTATCCCTCGGTCATCACATGGGGTGATGGATCACAGGTTAGACCAATCGCCAGTGCTGAATTCCGTTGCTAGAGTCCTGCGTGATTTCATTCCCGCAATTCCAACGCAACGTGTCTTCGTCCTCTCTTGCACATGCCGCCACCCCAGCGCCCAGCTGGGCACAGCCATTTGCAGATGGAACATGTGGCCCCAACCTCGAATATGACAACGCATTTCTAGCCTTGCAGCAGGCGGCGAGCGGCAAACCCGAGTCTCAATTTGAACCTGCCACGCCACCTGACTGGAATGTGGTGGAGTCTGTCTCTTCAACCCTGCTTGACCAGAGTCGTGATCTTCGCCTGGTGGTGCTGTGGGCCGAATCGCAAATCAATCTCCAGGGGTTTGAGTGTTTGCCCCAGGGGTTGGCCGCAATTCTGGCGCTCATCGAATCCGCCTGGCCAACGCTTAATCCGCCTTTGGACGATGGTGATCCGTATGCGCGGCTCAATGTCATCGAAAGCCTTGGCCACGGAGGCTCCTTCTTCCAGTCGCTGCGCCATGTGATGCTATTCAAAGACCCGCGGGTTGGCGAATTGCGGGCAAAAGACATCGAGGTGTTATTTGGCAACGTGGCGGGTGCGCCACCTGCGGTGTCTCGCGACCAGCTTGAGCAGTTTCTGTTGGCAAACGGTGCGTGGTCCATGCGTCTTCGCCAAGTGGTCGAGCAAAGCCAGCTTTTGCTACAGCACATTGTTGCGGCGCTGTCACGCCATGTGGAGTCCGATCGAGTCCCGCAACTCACAGAGTTCAAAGCGCTCCTGCGTTGCCTGCTTTCTAGCCTGCCCGAACCCCAATTGGAACAAACCCAAGTCTTGGAGCCACCCAGTGCTTTGGTCGATTTGTCAGTCGCGGTGCCATTTGCCAACCCGCAGGGCACGGGCTTCGTACCGGGGGTCTCCCACATTGCTTCAAGGGCGCAGGCTTTGGCTGCCATCGACGCTGTGTGTGCCTACCTGGAGCATGCCGAGCCCACCAACCCGGCGCAGCTCTTGTTAAAGCGTGCACGGCGTTTGGTGGACAAAAACTTCATGCAGTTGATGAAAGACCTCGCCCCCGATGCTTTGGCTGAGGTTGCAAAAATCATGGGGGTCAATCCCGATTCCCTGGAACAGGACGATCGCTGAGCTCGCCCTGCATTTAACCTTTATCTACGAGATTGAACCATGAGCGGACAAAAATTCATCGGACGAAACCGCGCGCCACGTGTGCAAATTGAGTACGACGTCGAGGTGTACGGCTCCCAAAAAAAGGTGCAACTGCCCTTTGTGATGGGCGTCATGTCCGACCTCTCTGGCAAGTCCGAAGTGCCATTACCACCCGTGGCGGAGCGTGATTTTCTGGAGGTCGATGTCGACAACTTCGATGCACGCCTCAAGAGCATCAAACCACGCGTGGCATTTCACACCAGCAACAAGCTCACCGGTGAAGGCAACCTCGCCGTCGATCTCACCTTCGAATCCATGGACGATTTCAGCCCTGCAGCCATTGCCCGCAAGGTGGAGCCGCTGCGCAAGTTGCTGGAAGCCCGCCAACAACTGAGCAACCTGCTCACCTACATGGACGGCAAAAACGGCGCTGAGGCTTTGCTTGCCAAACTGTTGGCCGACCCCGCGTTGCTGAAGTCTCTATCCAGCAGCGAAAAACCCGCCACCCCTGAAGGAGAGCAGGCATGAGCACCCAACAACAACGTGCACTCGATGTGATTGAATTGGAAGGCAGCGAACTGTCTTCCTTGCTCCAGAAAGAGTTCAAGCCAAAAACTGAAGAAGCCAAGTCTGAAGTGGAGTCGGCTGTGCTCACCCTCGCAGAACAGGCGCTGCAAGGCACGCAATTGCTGGGCGACGATGTGGTCGACTCCATTCAGCGCATGATCGCAGCGATCGACGAAAAACTGTCCCTGCAGATCAATGAGGTGTTGCATCACTCCGAATTCCAGCAAATCGAAAGCGCATGGCGGGGTTTGCACTACCTGGTCAACAACACCGAGACCGATGAGTTCTTGAAGATCCGCTTCATGAATATTTCCAAAACCGAACTGGCCAAAACACTCAAACGCTACAAAGGCGTTGCTTGGGACCAAAGCCCTGTGTTCAAAAAAATCTACGAACACGAATATGGCCAGTTTGGTGGTGAGCCCTACGGCTGCTTGGTGGGCGATTATTACTTTGACCACTCACCACCCGATGTTGAAATGTTGGGCGAGTTGGCAAAAATCAGTGCCTCCGCACATGCTCCATTTTTGTCGGCGGTGTCCCCAGCCACCTTGCAAATGGATACCTGGCAAGAGCTCGCCAACCCGCGCGATCTCACCAAAATCTTTTCCACTCCCGATTACGCAGCCTGGCGCAGCTTGCGGGATGCCGACGATTCCAAGTACCTCGGGCTCACCATGCCGCGCTTCCTGGCCCGCCATCCCTATGGAGCCAAAACCAACCCAGTGGAAGAGTTTGCCTTTGAAGAAGACACAGGCTTGGCTGACCACAACCGCTACACGTGGGCCAACTCAGCGTATGCCATGGCCGTCAACATCAACCGCTCATTCAAAGAATACGGCTGGTGCTCACGCATTCGCGGCATCGAGTCCGGCGGTGCCGTGCCCAACCTGCCCACGCACACCTTCCCCACCGACGATGGTGGTGTGGACATGAAGTGCCCCACCGAGATTGCCATTTCCGATCGACGGGAGGCCGAGCTGAGCAAAAGCGGCTTCCTGCCACTCATTCACAAAAAGAACAGTGATCTGGCCGCCTTCATTGGCGCCCAGTCCCTGCACAAACCCGCCGAGTACGAAGATCCCGATGCCTCGGCCAACGCCAAACTGGCTGCGCGTCTACCCTACCTGTTTGCCACCTGCCGTTTCGCCCATTACCTCAAGTGTATTGTGCGCGACAAAATTGGCTCCTTCAAAGAGCGCGCCGACATGCAGCGTTGGCTTCAGGACTGGATCATGCAATACGTCGATGGCGACCCGGCCAACTCGTCCGATTCCGTCAAAGCCTCGCGCCCGCTGGCCGCTGCAGAGGTGGTGGTCGAAGAAGTGGAGGGCAACCCCGGCGTGTATTCCTCCAAATTCTATTTGCGCCCGCACTACCAGCTAGAGGGGCTTACCGTGTCTTTGCGTTTGGTCAGCAAGCTGCCATCCGCCAAAGCGTCTTGAAGCTTGAATTTCTAATCAATCTATTTCAGAGGGAATCAAATGTCCGTAGACATGTTTTTGAAGATCAAGGGTGTTGACGGTGAGTCTGTTGACAAAACCCATGCCAAAGAAATCGATGTGTCGGCGTGGAGCTGGGGCATGTCGCAATCAGGCACCACGCACGTTGGCCGTGGCGGCGGTGCTGGCAAAGTGAGTGTGCAAGACATCACCATCACAAAATATGTCGACAAATCCACACCCAACCTCATCAAGGCGTGTTGCAACGGCAAGCACTTCGAAGAAGCGGTGCTGACCGTGCGCAAGGCGGGAGAAACGCCGCTGGAGTACACCGTGTTGACCATGAAGGATGTGATCATTTCCAACGTGAGCCAGGGTGGTTCTGGTGGCGATGACCGACTCACAGAAACCATCAGCCTGAACTTCGCCGAGTTCAGCTACGTGTATGTGCCCCAGAAGAAAGACGGCGGTCCAGATGGCAAGGTGGAAGCCACATTCAACATTGCCACCAACTCCGAGAAGTGATTCTCTAGCCAGGAAACGCAATGTCGAAAGTCGATATGTTCCTGGCCGTGGAGGGCTCCCGCCAGGGGGCCATCCACGGAGAAAGCCAGGCGATGGGGCACACCGGTGAAATTGACGTGCTGGGATGGAGTTGGGGCATGTCTCAACAGGCCTTAAGCAACTCGCAGCAAGCATCCAAGGCCAGCGTGCGTACACTCAAGATCAGCAAGGCCATCGACAGTGCCTCCACTGCCATCATGAGCGCGCTTAAATCCGCCGAGCTACTCAACAAAGTGGTGCTCACCTGCCAAGACCCTGGCGGTGTGGCAGTCATCGATTACCTGCGCATCACACTGCGCAAGGCGCGTGTGGTCGAGTACGAAATCCAAGGCGCTGCGGAAGATGAGCGGCAAGTGTACGAGTCCATCTCGATCGCCTTCAAAGAAATTGAGGTGGTGTACACACCCAAATCGGCCGCCAATTTGAAGTCCGGTGCGTGCACTTACATCGACGTGTACGACTGATGAAGCCATGAGTGCTGCCCGCGATACCCTTCAGCCCGCTTTGCTCGACCGCCTGTGTGACGATGACCCTCACCGACGGGAAGAGTCCGCAGACAGCCAGGTCATCAGCAAGGCGCAGTTGCGCAGCCTTGTTTTGCGTGATCTTGAACATTTGTTCAACACCACCCGGGTTGTGAGTGCACAGCAACTCAAAGCCATGCCGGGCTTGCGCGGTTCTGTTTTGGCCTATGGCATGCCACCCGTTGCCGGGCAACTGGCCACTGCATTGGATGTGCAGCAATTTGAGCAAACCGTTGCTCAACTCATTCGCGATCACGAGCCCCGCATTCAAGCAGAGTCTGTCGAGGTCAACGCCGAGGTGGAGCAAGGCCTCATGCACCTACACAATGTCATTGGTTTGCGCATCCGTGGTTTGTTGTGGGCGCAGCCTTACCCGCTTGAACTGGCAATGCGCACCGAAATCGATCTTGAAACCGGGCATGTGGCGCTGCGCCCCATCACCGGATTCTAGGGGGTGTAGTGGATCCCCGGTTTTTGCAGCTTTACAACCAGGAGCTTGTGCATGTGCGCGACTCCGCGGCCGAGTTTGCTGAGCGTTTTCCAAAAATAGCATCGCGTTTGGCCCTGGACAGCACCGAGGTGAAAGACCCCTATGTGGAGCGTTTGTTGCAGGGGTTTGCTTTTCTCACAGCGCGTGTTCAGTTGCGGCTGGAAGAAGAGTTTCCTCGTTTCACCACCCAGTTGTTGAATCGGCTCAACCCCAACGCATTGGCGCCTCTGCCCGCCATGGGGGTGGTGCAGTTTCGGCCCAATGCGCAAGACCCAGCCCTGTTGCAAGGTTTGGCAGTCAATGCAGGCACCGTGTTGCAGAGCCAGCTTTCTAGGGGCATGCAAACCCCGTGCAAATTCACCGTCGCACATCACACTGTGCTGTCGCCGTGCACCGTGTCCCAGGTGGTTCACGGTTTTTTTAATGCAGGTGGGTTAACAGGGCGTGCGGCCAAGGTGCGTTCAGCGCTGCAACTTACCCTGCTTGCACCCCCCGGGGTCTGTTTGTCCAAACTGCCCTTGGCGCAATTGCAGTTTCATATTGCTGGTGGCGATGAAGTGGCCAATCCGCTCTTTGATCGAATTGCCTTTCAACATGTGCACGTGTTGTGTCGGCCTGTGGGCGACTCGGGCTGGCGCCCGTTGCCACCGGGTTCATTGCAAGCCGTCGGTTTGAGCGATGAAGAGTCGCTGTTGCCTCCATGCCCCCAGGCTTTAAGTAGCATGCGCCTGTTGCAGGAGTGGTTTGCCATGCCAGCGCGTGCTCGCTTTGTGTGTGTGCACGGTTTGGATCGTGCCTTACAAGGTGCCACAGGCCCAGGGTTGGAGCTTGCCGTCTGCTTCAGCGATGTGCAGCCAGTGCTAGATCAACAAGTGGGCACTGACAACGTGCTACTCAACTGCAGCCCAGTGATCAATTTGTTCCCACACCTGTGTGACCGTGTTGTGCTTGGTTCTGCCCAGTCTTTTTGGCCTGTGCAGCCCAACCGAACTCGGCCGCACGATTTCGAGGTGCATTCCATCCTTTCAGTGCAGGGGCAAGCACAACAGGGCGTACAAAGCATACAGCCTCTGTTTGCGCCCGGCGAATGGGGGGGCCAGGAGGACCTAGCGACAACAGGCAGCGGTCCTTTGTGCTACAGCACACAGCGCAGTCCCACGCGAATGTCGATGCGCCAAACGCAGGAGGGAACACGCTCCGGTTACTTGGGAAGTGAGTTGGAGATCAGCCTGAGCCAACCCGGGGGCGCCTTGGTGAACGGGCATGGCTTGACCCAACTGGAAGTGCGGGCGCGTTGCACCAACCGTGATTTGCCCTTGCTCATGCCGGTGGGTTTGGGCGACACCGATCTGTTGTGCCCAAGTGGAGTCCCTGTCCAGTCAGTGCGTTTTGTGCACGGCCCAACCCGTCCGCGTTTGCCTTTGGGTATTCAACAGTTGGGCCATGGGGGGGCAGTGGCCTCTGTGGGTGGTCATGTCAACTGGCAACTGATTCAACACCTTGCAGGCAATTTTCTTGGCTTATTGGCCGGAGCGGCCGATCCTTCGATGGGCCAGGCGGTGCCTGGTTTGCAACATTGGTTGAGCTTGCATGCGGACCCCGCCAACGCTGCACATCAAGCGCTAATCAGTGCGGTGCATGCCTTGCAGGTGCGCAACGCCACCATGCCCTTACTGCGTCAAGGCCGCCCAGCGCTGGTGCGTGGTTTGCACATTCAGCTCACCATGGATGATCTAAACCTGCAGGGTGTCGGCCTTGGCGCTTTTGGCTGGGTTCTGGCCAATTGCTTTGCAAGGCATGTGACGCTCAACAGCTTTGTACAAACCAGCGTGCAAGCCCTGCAAAGCGGGCAGGTGATTGAATTCGCACCGCGCAGCGGCCATCGGCCCGTTTTGTGAGTCCCATGACGCCTGCCGCCCACCCACCGACACTTCTTACACACGCCGAACACGCGCTGGCCCCCCCCACGCCGGCAGGTGGTTTGTTTCACACCCTGTGGCAAGTGGAGCACGCCCATCCGGGCCGTGTGCGCATTGGGTACTCCCTGCGCTTGCGCGATGACCCCGTTCGGCTGGGCCAGCGCCCATTCATGAATTTTGCACTCCATGACTTTCAGGGCACCACCTGGGTGCAGGCAAGCGGCGGTGGGCACGTGCCAAAACTGCACATCCAAAATTTTGGCTTGTTGGGACCCAACGGTGCCTTGCCTTACCACCTCACCGAACACGCCTACACCCGCATCCATCACCATGGTGACACCACATTCTCTGAGTTTCTGGATGTGTTTCATCACCGGGCTTATGCCCTGTTCTACCGTGCGTGGGCGCAGGCGCAGCCGCAGGTTGGCTATGCTGCGCAGGTGCCCAATCCGTTCACCCGTCGCCTAGGGCAGTTGGCGGGTGCACGGCCCGGCGCACCGCTGGACGAGCCTTGGACGCACCCCTTGGAAGCGCTGGCCCGGCATGGCCTGCCGGATCATTTCTCGCGCACCAGCAAAACCCAGGAAGGTCTGGAAGCCTTGTTGAACCATGGCTTGGGCTGCCCTGCACAGGTGCGTCCCTTCCAGGGGCAATGGTTGATCATGCGCCCCCCAAAACACGCTTGGGGTCGCTCTTTGGGCTTTTGCATGTTGGGCAGGCGCGCCTGGGATTGCCAAAGCCTGTTGCATGTTGAGCTTGGGCCGGTGCCTTACACTGCCTATTCGTCTTTCTGGCCGGGGCAAGTGCAACGCAAGCGTGCGCATGCTTTGGTGCGGCACTACCTTGCACTGGAATACGACGCCAAGATCACAGTGGCCGTCGATCACCACACCATTCCACGCCTGGCCTTGGGCCACCTTACCCTGGGGCGCAACGTCTGGCTGGGTCGTGTGCGAAAGGCATCGCAGGCCCGGGTATCGCTCGGTCGCGTTGCCACGCACTTTTCCTCTTCACCTGCTTCTTCATCCCGGAGTTGTTCATGAGTCAAATCAGCCGCTTGTCCCTGTTTTCCAAGCTCAATGCCACTGCATTCAAAAGCGTGGAAGGGGCCACGGTGCTGTGCAAATTGCGCGGCAACCCGTATGTGGAGTTGGCTCACTGGGTCACTCAAATCCTGAATCAAGAAGACAGCGATTGGCATGTCGTGTTGCGCCACTTTGATGTGGACCACAGCCAATTGCTCAGTGACCTCCAGGGTGCCTTGGAGCGGCTGCCCAGGGGGGCGCAGGGCATTTCAGACCTGGCGGAGGTGTTGCCCAACACAGTGGAGCGAGCTTGGGTGTACGCCTCGCTCATGTTTGGCAGTGCCAGCGTGCGCACTGGCCATGTGTTGTTGGCCTTGCTAAAAACCGAGTCGCTTCAGCAGGCCTTGTACCGGTTGTCGCCCCAATTCAAGCGGGTGCCAGTGGATGCATTGGCCGAGCAATTTGAAGACCTGCTGGCCCAATCGATAGAGGCTGTCCACACGGCCCAGCCACCAGGGCATGCCCTGCCAGGCGAGGCCAGTGGTGCGATGCCCGCAGCCCAGCTGGGGCAGGAAGAGGCTTTGAAACGCTACACCGTGGACCTCACCGAGAAAGCCCGCAATGGGCAATTGGACCCGGTCACTGGGCGTGAGTTGGAGGTGCGCCAGGTGGTGGACATTTTGTTGCGTCGTCGCCAGAACAATCCCCTGATCACCGGGGAGGCCGGGGTTGGCAAAACAGCCTTGGTGGAAGGTTTTGCGCTGCAAGTGGCTGCCGGCCAAGTGCCACCGGCACTGGCGCAAGTGCGAGTGCTGGTGCTAGACCTCGGTTTGTTGCAGGCGGGTGCTTCCATGAAAGGAGAGTTTGAGCAGCGCCTTCGGCAGGTGATTGACGAAATTCAGGCCAGCCCACAACCCACCATTCTTTTTATTGACGAAGTACACACCCTCGTGGGCGCGGGCGGGCAACAAGGCACAGGTGACGCCGCTAACCTGTTGAAGCCCGCTTTGGCGCGGGGCGCCCTGCGCACCATTGGCGCGACCACCTGGGCCGAATACAAAAAATACATCGAGAAAGACCCAGCCCTCACTCGGCGCTTTCAGGTGGTGCAGGTGGCCGAGCCCGATGAGGCGCTAGGCGTTGCCATGCTGCGCGGCTTGGCCAGCGCCATGGAAAAACATCACCAAGTGCTGGTGATGGACGAGGCCGTGAAGGCGGCGGTCAAGCTGTCGCACCGTTACATCCCCGCCCGGCAACTGCCAGATAAAGCCATCAGCCTGCTTGACACCGCTTGCGCCCGCGTGGCGGTGTCTCAGCACGCCCAGCCGCCAGCGCTGGCTCAGTTGCAGGCGCAATGGGACACCCTGCAGGCCGAGCGAGACGGGCTGAAGCGCGAGGCCGATTTGGGCCACAACCATGCGGTGAGATTGATAGAGATTGAATCCGAATTGGATGGTTTGGCCATCCAGCGAGAAAATTTGCAACAGCAATGGGCCGCGGAAAAAGAGGCCATTGCGCACTTGCTGGGGTTGCGTGCGCAGCGCTCCGCTGACCAAGATTCCGCCCCAGACGTGTTGCAAGCCCTGCGGGATGCGGAAGGGGCTTTGAAAGCGGTGCAAGGTGAACACCCCATGGTGCATGCCCAGGTGGATGCCCAATGCGTGGCCGCAGTGGTGGCGGATTGGACGGGCATTCCGGTGGGGCGCATGGTGCGCAACGAGATTGAAAACGTATTGAACCTGGCGCAAATCCTCAGCGAGCGCATTGTGGGGCAAGGCCACGCGCTGGAGACCATCGCCAGGCGTGTACAGACCCACCGTGCCGGTCTGGACGATCCCAACAAGCCGGTGGGGGTGTTCATGCTGGCGGGTTCTTCCGGGGTAGGAAAAACCGAAACCGCCTTGGCTCTGGCAGACAATTTGTATGGCGGCGAGCACAACCTCATCACCATCAACATGAGCGAGTACCAAGAGGCGCACACGGTGTCTTCCCTCAAGGGCTCGCCCCCAGGCTATGTGGGCTATGGGGAAGGCGGTGTGCTCACCGAGGCCGTGCGAAGGCGTCCCTACAGCGTGGTGCTGCTGGACGAAATTGAGAAGGCGCATCCCGATGTGCACGAGCTGTTTTTCCAGGTGTTTGACAAAGGCTGGATGGAAGATGGCGAGGGTCGGCGAATCGATTTTCGCAACACCTTGATTGTGCTGACCACCAACGTGGGCACTGACACTTTGATGCAGTTGTGCCAGGGCGAGCATTGCCCCCCTGTGGAAACGCTTTGCCAGGCTCTGCATGGGCCCTTGTTGCAGGTGTTTCCGCCCGCCTTGCTGGGCCGCCTGGAGGTGGTGCCTTACCTGCCTTTGTCGCGCAGCATGCTGGCGCAAATCGTGGATTTGCAGTTGCAGCGTGTGCAAGCGCGCATCGCCCAAGTGCACCGCCTGTCGGTGCGGGTGGACGACTCCGTGGTGGAGCACATGGTGGACCGCTGCCAACAGGCCGATGCAGGTGGGCGCGTGGTGGGCGCCCTGTTGAGCAACACCGTGTTGCCCGAGGTAAGCCGGCAGTTGCTCCGCGCCACCTTGGCCGGGCAGGTGTACCAGCAATTCCACCTGCGCTGCGACGGCCAGCAGTTTGTGTATGAGTTTGCCTAACCCGGGCCGCCGGCGGCTGCTGGGCCAGATGGCCGGCCTGGCTGCGTTGGCACCGTGGTGCCGACATATCCAAGCCGCGCCTGCGCACACTGGAGCCACGGCGCCGCAGCATCGTTTGGCTTTGCTGGTGGGCAACAGCGATTACCCCAGTCCACATGACCTTCCCCCCATCAGCAAGAATGTGATGGACCTGGGCGATGCACTTGCTGCGCGCGGGTTTGACGTGACCCAGGCCATGAACCTGGATGAGGTCAACCTGGCGCGTGTCACTGCGGAGTTTGTGGAGCGCATTCGGCAAGCGCCGTCCAACACGGTCACCCTCTTTTATTACGCGGGGCATGGTCTGCAGGTGGATGCAAACAATCTTTTGTTGGGGTCGGGCACCAGCCCCGAGGCGGGCCGTGCTGATTTGCTGGCCCGCTCGCTGGTGTTGCAAAACAAGCTGATTGCGGCCTTGCCCCCTCGGCCCCTGGCCCTGAACATGACCGTGATTGACGCATGTCGAACCGATTTGCGTCGTGCATTTGGCGACCGGGACGGCCTGAATCAAGTGGAAGCCCCGCTGGGCAGCCTGGTGTGTTTTTCTACAGCCGCTGGGCAACCTGCAGTGTCCCCTGCCAGTCCAGACCAAAATACGTTTTACACGGCCTCGCTGGTGAAGTGCCTTCGCCGCGCGGCACCCCACACGACGTTTCAAGAACTGTTTCGCTTGGTTAAACAAGATGTGGAGCAAACCATGCTGGCCCATCCCCTGGCGGCCATACGGCACTTGGCCCAGCGGCCTTTTATCGCAGACAACGCGCCGGTGCCTTGCTTGGTATCGCCTGCGCCGCTTGCAATCCAAAGCCCTGTGCAAGGTCCCACCGTGTCTCCCCAGGAGCAGAGCGATTGGGAGTCCCTGCAGGAGCTCAGTTGGCCTGTCGATCTGCTGTCACAAACCAAGGCCTTTCTGCTGCGCCACCCCGACAGCGCCTTGCGCGAGTCCGTGTTGTTGCTGCGCGATGGCGCTTCTCAGGCCCTTGCAGTGTTGCGCTCCAATCAGGTGAACTTGTACAAAACCAGTTTTGTGGCGCCTGCCGCCCAAGGGCAAGATGATTTGTTGCGTGCCGCCCGTGGGGACAAAGACGCAGCCGCCCGCATTGCGCGGCAGCACAAAGCCTTGGGTACGTCCCAAGGGCTGTTGCGTTACGAAGGGTGGTTGCAGTACGCAGCTGCCTTGGGCAATGGCATTGCCAGCTACGACTTGGCCTTGTATTACCGTGAAACAGCACAGCCTCTGCTCGCCGCACAGGCCGAGGCCAAAGCCCTTGCCTTGGGGTATTCCCCGCCCCGGGGTTTGGACCATGCCCGCAAATGAAGACCTAAAACAGGCATGGGTTTGTTGTGTTGTTTGCCCCTTGCGCCCCAGCCAACATGTTTAACAATGTGCTTAGCATGGGCCTGCGTGTGCCCGGGCCTAGAGGACGTGAAGCATGGCAATCTTGAACATCATTCCGAACACCAGTACCCGCGGGCGAATCGCTCTGCTATTGGGTGTTTTGTTGTTGGCGGCCTGTAATCCCCGCATGCAGCTTAACGAAGAAAACCTGCTCACAGGCGCGCGGGCTGAGACCTATGTGCTGAACCATGGAGCGCTCTGTGCCCGACTGCCATCTGGCGAGGCCATTGAGGCCTACGCCAACGACAGCGTGCCCCCCAACAGTGCCGTGGCGCGTGATGTGCGGGCTTGGGACCTCTCGGGTTTGTTGGACATCCTGAAAACCCAAGATGGCCGCTGGGTGATTTTGCCATCCGCTGGGCTTAAGAAATTGGAGGGTGTCCACTTTCGCAAAGATGCCAAAGGTGAAAATGATGCTTTGTGTTTTGGACGTTTGTGGGTTGAGAACACGGTCGATTACATCAAAAACAAGCCATTTGGACTTGAAAATGCGGCGACTGCAAGGTTCCAGGCGACCCTGAAAGATGCCCACATGCTCAGGCACTTCAAAGATTTGAAAGTGGAGTCTTTTGACCCCACCGTGTTTGTGTTGAACCCAGGGACAGTTTACGCAGGCAATTTGTCTCCAAATTTTGTGATTGAAATGGCCCTACATCCAACCCCCACGGGTTGGTTTTTGGCCAAGAGTGCAAGCGCCCCAAGTGCCAGCAAAGAGTAGTGGCCCAAGCTGGGTTTGCTATTTTTGGCTTCTGGCATAATTCTAGGCTCATTGCATGAAGGAAGTTCGCGTGAGTCGCAACAAACAAAGCACGCCGCAAGTGCCCACCCGCTCCAACGGAAAAACCGATTTTTCAGCCCCTGGTGCCAAAGTGCGCATCGACAAATGGTTGTGGGCCGCCCGGTTTTTTAAAACCCGTAGCCTGGCCACTGAGATGGTGGACGGTGGCAAAGTGAAATGCAACGATGAACGGGTGAAGCCGTCTCATGGTGTTCAAGTGGGAGATGTGCTCACCGTGCCCGTGGGGTGGGACGACATCGTGCTGGTGGTGAAAGGTCTTGCTGACAAGCGCGGTAGTGCAACCATTGCACAGGCCCTCTACCAAGAAACTGAAGAAAGTGCAGTGCGGCGGGCAGAACGTGCAGCCAACCGCAAATTGATGAAAGACCCTGCTTTGGAGATCAAGGCACGACCCACCAAAAGGGATCGCAGGGCCATGGATGATTTCAAGTGGGGAGATTGAGCCCTTGGGCGTCAGCTTTTCTCGGCCAGGGATTGTTCAATCAGCTGGTGCAGCGCCGGAAAATCTGGCTCACCCACATAGGTTTTGATGATGTCGCCTTTGCGATTGATGATGTAAGTGGTGGGGGTGATTTTTACATCGTCAAAAGCACGGGCTATTTCGCCATTCACATCCAGCGCAACATCAAATGGGAGTTGCCGGGTTTCGGCAAAATTCACCACATAGTCTGGGCGATCGTAGCTCATGGCCACAGCCACCGTGCGAAAGCCTTGGTCTTTGTATTTGTTGTAGGTGTCTACAATCTCGGGCATTTCTTTCACGCAAGTGGTGCAACTGGTGGCCCAAAAATTGACCAACATCACATCGCCTTGGTAATCATTCGGCTCAATGGTTTTGCCTTTGATCGTGGTGTAAGTGACTTGCGGCGCTTCTTTGGCCATGCAGCCTGCAATGAGCAGGCTGCCCGCCAAGGCCGCAGATAAAAACAGCGACTTCATCATGGGTTTTTAACGTGGACCGCCCACATCGGGCGAGTTGGTACCGTTGTTTGGAGTGGTGGTGAGGCGTGAAAGTTCTGCCTCGGAAATCAATTCAACCACTTTCACCACCTTAACCACCCCTGGAACACCAGCTGCAATTTGCGCGGCGCGGTTTGCTTCTCGCTCGGTCACCAGCCCCATGATGTACACCACACCTGCCTCTGTGGTGACTTTGAAGGAGTTGGCAAATATATCCTGGGCATCCAACAGCGAGGCTTTCACTTTGCCGGTGATGAAAGCATCGTTGGAGCGGGACGTGAGTGAGCTCTTCCCAGCCACTTGAATATCGTTGACCACCAAGCGAATGTTTGGAATGGTGGACACACGGCTTTCGATGCGGGACCGGGTTGCGTCATCGGGTGCCTCGCCTGTGAGCAGCAATTGGCGGTTGTAGACCGTCGCATTCACATGCACAGCGTCGCCAAAGGTGTCACGCACGGCGCTCTCGGCTTTGAGTTGGATGGATCTGTCTTCCACTTGAGTGCCCACCGTGCGGCGGTCTGCGGCGGCCAGCGAGCCAGCTGTGATTGCGGCGGCCGCACCAAAAAAGCAGCCACCCAACAGTGGGGCAGCCAGGCTTGCGCACAGCACTGCACTGATGGCAGAACGGCGTGGGCGGGTGAAAAACGAGCTTTTACTGCGCATTGTCTTCTTCTCCAAGTAAGCAAAGGTCGATGCCATCGCAAAT
>DASUEF010000037.1:0-1249 GCA_036275215.1 Limnobacter sp.
ACCATGATGTATTACAAAACGCTGATCAGTGGCATGGACGACCTTCCTGCCGCCAATCCTGAAATTCGCCAGGCCATTGAACAACAGGCCTTGGAGCAGGGCTGGCCCGCCATTCACGCTCGCCTCGCCGAGGTAGACCCCATTACAGCTCGGCGCTTAAAGCCCAATGACTCCCAGCGGTTGCAGCGCGCGTTAGAGGTTTTTCAAATTACCGGCCAGCCACTTTCAAGCTTTCATCAGCGGGATCAGCAGGCCGATTTGCAAATTCCCACCCTGGCTATCGAACTGTCTGACCGGTCTGTCTTGCATAAGCGCATTGAGTCTCGTTTTCTGAACATGCTGGAGCAGGGCCTCGTAGAAGAGGTCATCGAGCTTCGTCACAATTACGTGTTGGATGACAGCATGCCCTCGATGCGTTGTGTGGGGTACAGGCAAGTCTGGGAGCATTTGCACGGCCATTGCACACGGCAGGAAATGATAGACCGAGGTGTCGCTGCTACACGCCAATTGGCCAAGCGGCAAATAACGTGGCTGCGTTCAACCTCCAACAAAGAAGTAGTTGACCCGTTGCAGTCCAATTGGCTTCAATCCGTGAAACCCTGGATAAAAAATCAGATCGAGGCTTTGTTGCCTTGACGGCTCGTCGCAGCCGTTTCTTGCCAACCTGGCATGGGTTGCCTGTGTTGCACTGGACTAGTTTGTTGAGAGCTGAGCTTGCAGGGTCGCCGTTCGTTGCGATTATTTGCTCAACTCGGCGTGGGTACCTTGTGTCGGACTGGACTGGTTTGTTGAGAGCTGAGCTTGCAGGGTCACCGCTGCCCGAAAACTTGGCATTTCGGCTTTTCTGACTGGTCATCGTGCGACCCATTGCAAGCTCAGCTCCGAGTCACCGCTGGCGCAACGCCCAGTCGGCGGCGGTGTTTCGATCGCCTCGCCGTCAAGAAAACCTGCCCTTGCGTGCCGAGCAGTGCCGGTGTTGCCCAGCATGGGCAACAGAGAACGGACCCGACCCGCTTTTTTGGAGGGCCGTTCTCAGGCATCGCGAGGCTCAGCAAGGGAGAAACAGGTTTTCTGGCGAGAGATCGGAACCCAAGCCGATTGGGTGATAAACCAGCACCGAGAGACCGGAACCCAAGCCGATTGGGCGATGAACCAGCACCGAGAGACCGGAACCCAAGCCAAGCGGGCCCAACAAACAAGCTTTATTACAAGGGGAAACGCTGCGCCAGCCCAAACACCAAAGGCAAGG
>DASUEF010000038.1:0-1509 GCA_036275215.1 Limnobacter sp.
CAGCTGGAACGCGAATTGCTGTGGTGCGCCATGGTGTAAGGTGAGAGTAAGAGCTTTTGCCTATTGTTTATGCAAACTAAATTAATAGAAAACTAAGTAACCCTTGGAGGACAGGATGTCATCGATCGAATCAGTGTCACATGAAACACGCGTGTTTCAGCCCAGTGCCGACTGGCAACGCAGTGCCGCAATTGGCGGTATGGACGCTTACAAAGCCTTGTGCAAAGAAGCTGAGACAGATTTTGAAGGTTTTTGGGCCCGCCTGGCCAAAGAAAACCTGCAGTTCGCAAAAGCCTACAACCAGGTATTGGATGAATCCAACCCACCGTTCTACAAATGGTTCACTGGCGGCGAATTGAATGTTTCGGCCAATTGCCTGGACAAGAACGTGAATGCCGGCTTGGGTGACAAGGTTGCCCTGATTTTTGAAGCCGATGGCGGCGAAGTGACCAAGGTGACTTACAAGGAATTGCTGGCCAAGGTAAGCCGCATTGCCAACGGCCTGAAAAGCCTGGGCGTGAAGAAAGGCGATCGTGTGGTGATTTACATGCCCATGAGCGTGGAGGGTGTTGCGGCCATGCAAGCGTGCGCGCGTATCGGTGCAACCCACTCCGTGGTGTTTGGTGGTTTCTCTGCCAAGGCCTTGCAGGACCGTATCGTTGACACAGGTGCAGTCGCGGTATTTACCGCCGACCAGCAAGTGCGCGGTGGCAAGCAGTTGCCCCTGAAAGCGATTGTGGATGAAGCGCTGAGCCTGGGTGGCTGCGACGCTGTGAAGAATGTCATTGTGTACAAGCGCACCGGTGCAGACGTAGGCATGCAGGCCGGCCGCGATGTGTATTTGCATGAACTCGCTGACAAGCAAAGCGATGTCTGCGCGCCTGAAATGGTGGATTCCGAGCACCCGCTGTTTATTCTCTACACTTCGGGCTCAACGGGTAAACCCAAGGGTGTGCAGCACAGTTCTGCTGGTTATTTGCTGTGGGCCATGCTCACCATGAAGTGGACTTTCGACATCAAGCCTAACGATGTGTTTTGGTGTACGGCCGACATTGGCTGGATTACCGGTCACACTTACATTACCTATGGCCCCTTGGCAGTAGGTGCTACTCAAATCGTGTTTGAGGGTGTGCCCACCTACCCGAATGCCGGTCGTTTCTGGGAAATGATTCAGCGCCACAGCACTACCATTTTTTACACCGCACCCACAGCGATCCGTTCATTGATCAAAGCCTCCGAGGCTGATGAGAAAGTGCATCCAAAGAGCTACGACCTTTCCAGCCTTCGCTTGATGGGCTCAGTTGGCGAGCCGATCAACCCTGAAGCCTGGATGTGGTATTACAAGAATGTGGGTGGTGAAAAATGCCCTATCGTCGATACCTTCTGGCAAACCGAAACCGGTGGCCACATGATCACGCCATTGCCTGGTGCCACACCCTTGGTGCCTGGTTCATGCACATTGCCATTGCCCGGCATTATGGCGGCGGTGGTGGACGAGGTGGGTGGCGA
>DASUEF010000039.1:0-16360 GCA_036275215.1 Limnobacter sp.
CAAGCAGTCCACGGTGATCTCCGAGATTGCAAGCCTCAACATTGGCAGTCGGCCCGCCTCCCGCAAACAAGATTGGACCATTGAAGACCTGCGCGCCATTCCCTGGGTATTTAGCTGGGCACAAAGCCGGGTGATGTTGCCCGGCTGGTATGGGTTTGGTACCGCGGTGGACATGCTGCGAAAGGCTTTGGGCGAGGCCGGCAGCGGTGTGCTTCAAACCATGGCCAGAGACTGGCCGTTTTTCAACACCATGCTCTCGACACTCAACATGGTGTTGGCCAAGGCGGACATGGCGATTGCATCCCGCTATGCGGCCATGGTGGACGATGTCGAGTTGCGTGATGCAGTGTTTGGTCGGATTGCCCAGGAGCATGCGCTGGCCGTGGACGGCTTGCTGTGGATCACCGGGCAAGCTGCTTTGTTGGATGACAACCCCTTGCTTAGGCGTTCCATCGAGGCACGGTTCCCCTACATCGACCCGCTGAACCATGTGCAGGTGGAGCTGCTGCGCAGGCACCGCCGTGGTGAAGCCGATGAGCGTGTGGCCAGGGGGGTGCACCTGTCCATCAACGGCATTGCCACGGGTTTGCGCAACAGCGGTTGAACTCAGCCTGGCAAGCCTTGCAGTGGCGTGGCTTGGCTGCCCGCTGGCCCTGGGGTGCGTGCCACATTCATGACCCAGCACACCATCGCAAAGTAGCCCACCAGGGTGCACAACTCCACCACCCCGGCCTCTCCCAGTGCCGCCACCGCCTGTGCATAGCCTGCATCGCTCACGCCATGGCGCAACAGCAGTTCCTGCACAAAATCCACCACTTGCGCCTCGTCTGCTGGCATGCCTGTGGGGCGGGCACCCACCCGCAGCGCATCAATCGTCGCTTGGGCCACGCCTGCTTTGACGGCCAGAGGCGCGTGGGTTTGCCATTCAAACTGGTTGTGGGTCTCTCGGGAGACCACGCAAATGGCCAACTCCCGCAGCTTGTCCGGCAGGTTGCCCTCAAAACGCAGGGCCTCGCCCAGCTTGCCCACCCGCTCCATCAACACCGGGGTGTGCAGCAAGGGCACAAACGGACCAAAAATAGCCTTGCGCGGCCCTTGGATGATGCTGTCGGCGGCGGCTTGCTGGGCAGCGTTCATGCGCTCACGGGGCAGCAGCGGCAGGCGCTCTTGGGGGTGTGAGGCAAAGCCTTGCGGTGCGGATTGCGGGGTGTTGGAGCTCATGGCAGGTTCCTTGTGTTGAAATGTGGTTTGTTGAAATTTTAATGTCTCACTGCCGCACCGCCATGTCCAAACATCCCCACCTTGAAGAAACCTGCATCCGCAGCACCCGCGTGTTTGATGGTCAGTTGATGAAAGTCAACCGCGATGAGGTTCTCTTACCAAATGGAGAGCAATCGGTGCGTGAGTACACCGTGCATCCGGGTGCGGTGGCGATTGTGCCCATTCTGGAGGATGGACGCTATGTGATGGAGCGCCAATTTCGCTACCCGCTTCACCAGGTCTTTTTGGAGTTTCCAGCGGGCAAAATCGACCCTGGTGAGGCCCCTCTGAGCACCGCGCACCGTGAGCTGCTGGAAGAGACGGGTTATGTGGCCCGCCACATGGAATTCATCACCACAATTCACCCCGTGATCTCTTATTCCACCGAGAAGATCGAACTGTATGTGGCACGTGGTCTTGATCTTCAACAACGCCAGTTGGACCACAACGAATTTCTGGATGTGGTGCTGGTGGAGCCAGCCGACTTGTTGGCACAAATCAAGGCTGGCGAAGTAAGTGACGTGAAGACAATTATTGCGGCGCTGTGGCTGCAGCAGTGGGGGCTTTGACCCTCTCACCAAGCCTGGCGCAGTTGGGCCAGCATGAGTGGCCAAATCGCCCGGTGGCTGCTTCTGAACATGTCCACATGCCCAATGGCAGGCACTTTAAACTCCTCGGGTCTGATCTCCAGCATGCGGGCGGGTGCCTGGGGGGCCAGTCGCATGATGTCTCGCACATTGCCCGGCGTGGCAATGGGGTCATCGCTGGCGTACAGGTACACCACGGGTGTGCTCAATTGCGCATAGAAATGTTCTTTCACCCCGTCGCCAAATTCGTTTTCCACATAGCCCGGGCTGCTGCACCACTTGGCCCACTGCAGGCCAACATCTTTGGGCAGGTTTTCACCCCAGCCAAATTTTTTTGAGGGCACATACCCCAGGGTGTTGGCGCTGAGCGGAATCATGACTTTGAGCATAAACCAGGCCGATAGGCGCCCTGGCCAACGCAGGCGGCGCACATAACCCGAAGAGGCTGCCACGGCCAAAGCCCGTTCAATGCGGTGGTGGTTGTTCATCAAACCCAGCAGTTGTCCCCCTGCGCTGTGGCCAATCATCCAAGCCTTCTGTGCACCCGTGTGGGAAAGCAAAAAATTCAATGCGGCGGGCATGTCATACAGACCCCAGTCTTGCTTTTTGGCCGTGCTCTCTCGCACATGGCGGGCATTGAGGGAGGCACCAATGCCCCGGTTGTCGAAGGTGAGCACGGTGTGTCCTTGTTCCATCAACCAAGTTGCAAAGCCCTTGTAAAACCGCTGTGTGATGCCAGTGGCCGGGGCAATCAGGATGGGAGAAAGCGAGGAAGGGCCTGCGGGTTGATACAACACGCCTGCCAGCATGGCACCTTGGGCGGGTATGGAGACTTCGGTGATTTGGCTCACGGCAACCTTCCTCTGTAATGGAGTGACAACACGGTACTACCGCGCTCAGTGTATGCGTGTTATTGCTGTAGATCAGTCACCTAATGGGCAATTCATTGTTGCATGGGGCGAATGAATGCTACGCATGCGCAGCATCAAAATAGCCTTGCACCAGGCCAGCAGCGAAGGCAGCCCCCATGGCGTGTGCGCGTTGCAAGGCATCCTCTGCCATGTGTTTGGGTGCCAGAATGGCCTCAGTGTGATAACCTTTTACCATTGTTTGCCCTAACGCAGTTGCACCATGCGTCGATTTGTCCTTCACGGATTTTTGTTGTTCGCCTTGCTTTTTCAAAGCTTGGCGCATGCCATGCCGTGCTGCGACATGATGGGTGCACTGCCGGTTGAGTCCGTTAGCAGCATGGCAGACCACAGCATGGCAGAGTCCGCCAACGACGCCTCATGCTTTACCGGTTCTCCGGTGTGCTGTGTCATCCCTTCCGTTGCGCAGGGGGATCTCTCCTTGCTTGCCCTCACCATGAAGGCTGTTCGCGTGGCCACGGTGCAACCCCTGGCCCTGGCCTTCGAATCCGACTCTCCAGAGCGCCCCCCTCGGGCCTGATTTCCACACCAATGCTTGTGGCCACCGTGTGCAAAACACGCTGGCCTGGATAATCCATTGCAATGGCGCATGCCATGCAGGAGAGACCCATGTGGAAACCCAGCGTATTAATTTCCCATTGTTTGAATATCAGTCTTGTTGCGCTCACGTCCTTCTATGCAAGCCCGGCGTCTGCCCAGGAATACACCTTGGCGCAAGCGTTGGAACAGCCAACTGTTGCGCAACCTGCACCAAACACACTGACCTTGGCGCAGGCCTTGCTGTTGGCCCAGCAACGTTCCGAGGCACTTCGTGCTCAAGACGAGGCAGTTCGCGCGGCCCAGAGCCAGTCTGTGGCGGCTTTTGAACTGCCCGACCCCATGCTAATGCTGGAGGTGAGCAACATTCCCGTCAACGGCCCAGATCAGTTCAGTCTGGCTGCAGATTTCATGACCATGCGTGGGGTTGGTGTGTCGCAAACCTTCACGCGGGAGGGCAAACGCCTCGCGCAAGTGGACGTGTTCAATAAATCGGCTGAATTCGAGCAAACCCGCAAATGGCTTGCATTGAGTCAATTGAGGACCGGCACTGCGCAAGCCTTTCTGGACCAAGTGTACTTGCAGGCCATGTTGGGATTGCTGAAGGCACAGCGTAGCGAACTTGCTCTGCAAATTGAGGCTGCAGATGCGCTGTACCGCAGCGGAAAAGGCTCCCAGATCGACTTGTTTGCAGCCCGCACCGAGTTGGGCATGCTGGATGTGCGCATTCAGGACACCCTCGCGCAGTTGGACAATGCGGGGGCAGAGTTGCAGCGTTGGGTGGGGGACATTGGGCCGTTTTCCGTGGATGGCGCCGTTGACCTGAGTCGATCCAGATTGCAGGGCGTGGATCTTTCAGCCCACTTGACGCAACACCCAGAGGTGCTGGCACTGGACAAGCTTGCCCAGCAATTCCAGGCGCAGGCACAGCTCAAGGAACAAGAAAAAACAGCGGACTGGACTTTGTCGGTGATGTATGCGGGGCGGGGTCCCGCCTTTTCCGAGATGCTTACGCTGGGTGCATCCAGGCCATTGTTTGTCGATGAGGGCAATCGACAAGACCAGGCGGTGGTCGCCGCGCAGGCGATGGTTGCCAAAGCCCAGGCAGAGCGCCTGGAGATGCTCAGGATGCAAGTGCTGGAGGCCCGTCGTTGGCAGCAAACTTGGACAAGCAATTTGAAGCGACTGCGGGATTTTAACCAGAGTCTGATTCCCCTGACACAACAACGAACCCAAGCCGCGTTGGCGGCTTACCGTGGCAATGTGGGTAGCCTGAATGATGTGCTGGCCGCAAGGCGCATGGAGATTGACATGCGCATGGAAAAGTTGCGGATTGAAATGGAAACCGCCCGAATTTGGGCACAACTTGAATACTTGATTCCTGCCGAGGTGCAACGATGAAAAAGTCACACATTGCAGGTGTACTCCTGGCCATGGGCGTGATTGCTGGCGGTGGTTACGGTTTGTGGGCCTTGGGCATGAGCCAGGGCATGCAAATGATGTCTGCGCCGATTGGGCCTGCAGAGGGCAGTGCTCAAACCACGCCAGACAACCCTGCCAACTGGACCATTCCCCAAGGCGAAGCTGCCACACGGCGGCACATGGAAAGTGGCATCAAGGCCGGGGATGTGGATCCGCAAACCGGATTGGTGGTGCAGTACTACCACGATCCCATGGTGCCTGGGCGCAAGTTCGATACCCCGGGAAAAAGCCCGTTCATGGACATGATGCTTGTGCCAGCCTACTCGGGTGCCGAGGCGGCCGACGCCAGCTCTGTCCAGATTCCGCCGCGTGTGCAACAAAACCTGGGCATGCGCACGGCGCCTGTCACACGTGGCACATTGAGCATCGAAGTGATTGCAAATGGCGCAGTTCAATGGAATGAACGTGAGCGTGTTGTCATCCAGTCACGTGCAACAGGCTTCGTTGAAAAACTTCATGTGAGCGCTGTGCTTGACTCAGTGAAGGCTGGCCAAACGCTTGCCACCGTCTATGTGCCGGAGTGGGTGGCTGCGCAGGAGGAGTTTCTGGCGATTTCTAGAATGAACGGGCAAGGCTTGCAGGCGTTGCTTGATGCTTCACGGCAACGCATGCTGCAAGTGGGCATGAGCGAAGCGCAGATTCGTTTGGTGGAAAGGACTGGTGCTGTGCAGGCGCGCCTGGGGATTGTCTCACCCAGGGCGGGGGTGGTGACCAACCTGATGGTGCGAGAGGGCATGACAGTGCAACCTGGCGATACATTGGTGGAAATCAATGGATTGTCCACGGTGTGGGTACAAGCCGAGGTGCCCGAGGCACAGGCGGCGCGGATTCGGCCCGGTGTTGCGATCACCGCCAGCGCCCAAGCATTGCCTGGTGTGCAGTTTGAGGGCGCGGTACAAACGGTGTTGCCCCAGGTCAACACCAACACACGCACCGTGCTGGCCCGCATGGTGTTGAAGAACCCACAGCGCCAGCTGTTGCCAGGCATGTTTGTGCAGGCCACTTTTGCAAGCGAGGCGCGACCAGAAACCCTGATTGTGCCCAGTGAGGCAGTGATCAAAACTGGGCGTCGCGCGGTGGTGATGTTGGCTGGGGAGGACGGTCGATTCACGCCCATTGAGGTCAAGACAGGGTTGGAGTCCGGCGGACGCACCGAGGTGCTCGATGGGTTGAGCCTGGGTCAGGAGGTGGTGCTTTCCGGCCAGTTCCTGATTGATTCTGAAGCGAGCTTGCGCGGACTGGAAGCGCGATTGAACAGTGTAAACAACGATGCAACCATGAAAACTTACAGCACACCCGCGGTGGTGGAAACTGTGAGCGATACAACCATCACCGTCACACACCCGCCGGTAAAAGATTTGGGATGGCCAGAAATGACCATGGAGTTCACCTTGCCAAGTCAGGAAAAAATGCCCAGAGAGCGCTTGGCTATTGGTGATCGGATCAACATGGAATTCAAGCTTGTAGAAGGGGAGATTCCCGCTGCGGTGAATATTCAACCCGTGGTTCCCGAAGCGCGCGCAGTTGGGGGTCCACGATGATTGCTTATTTGATTCGATGGTCCATTGCCAATCGCTTGCTCGTGTTGATTGCCACGGTGATGGTGAGTGCCTGGGGCGTGGTGTCGATCTATAAAACACCGCTGGATGCTTTGCCAGACCTGTCCGATGTTCAGGTGATTGTGCGAACCAGTTACCCAGGGCAAGCGCCACAGATTGTCGAGAACCAGGTGACTTATCCCCTGACCACCACCATGCTTTCGGTTCCAGGTGCTAGGGATGTGCGCGGGTTCTCCTTTTTTGGAGACAGCTTTGTTTACATCATTTTTGAAGATGGTGTGGATTTGTATTGGGCCCGTTCGCGCGTGCTGGAATACCTGAATCAAGCACAAAGCACGTTGCCCGCTGGCGCAAAAAGTGTGTTGGGTCCCGACGCCACGGGCGTGGGCTGGGTTTACCAATACGCCTTGCGCGACACCACAGGCCAGTTGGACATTGCACAACTTAGAGCCTTGCAAGACTGGTTCTTGAGGTATGAATTAAAGACTGTTGAGAATGTGGCCGAAGTGGCCTCCATTGGTGGATTTGTGAAGCAATACCAGGTGGTGCCAGACCCGCAGAAGCTGGCGGCCTACGGCATCACCTTGGATGAGGTCATCATGGCCATCAATCAGGCCAACCAGGAAGCTGGCGGCTCGGTGATTGAAATGGCCGAGGCGGAGTACATGGTGCGCGCCACTGGGTATCTTGAGAACCTGGATGATTTTCGTGCCATTCCCCTCAAAACCAGCGCAGCAGGCATCCCGGTGCAGTTGGGCCAGGTGGCTCGCATTCAGTTGGGGCCTGAGATGCGACGGGGCATTGGTGAACTCAATGGCCTTGGTGAATCTGTCGGCGGTGTGGTGGTGATGCGCAGTGGCAAGAATGCGCTGCAAACCATTGATGCTGTCAAAGCCAAACTTGAAAGCCTGAAGGCTGGTTTTCCACCGGGGGTGGAAGTTGTGCCTGTGTACGATCGCTCCACCCTCATCAACAATGCCATCGACAACTTAAGCAGCAAGTTGATCGAAGAGTTTGTGGTGGTGGCTTTGGTTTGTTTTGTATTCCTGCTGCATTTTCGCTCCTCGTTTGTGGCCATTGTGTCCCTGCCCTTGGGGGTGTTGGTCTCCTTCATTGTGATGGAACAGCAGGGCGTGAACGCGAATGTGATGTCCCTGGGGGGCATTGCCATTGCGATTGGCGCGATGGTGGATGCGGCCTTGGTGATGATCGAGAATGCCCACAAACACCTGGAGCAGTGGGCCCAAGATCACCCCGGTGAAACACTCGACGGGCAGGCACGCTGGCAAGTGATTTCAGACGCAGCGGTGGAAGTGGGCCCGGCCCTGTTTTCTTCGCTCTTGGTGATCACACTCAGTTTTATTCCGGTGTTCACCTTGGAGGCTCAGGAAGGACGTTTGTTCTCACCGCTGGCCTACACCAAAACCTACGCCATGGCCGCATCCGCTGGCTTGGCCATCACGCTCATTCCAGTGCTCATGGGTTACCTCATTCGCGGAAAAATTCCGCGGGAGGAGGCCAACCCGGTCAACCGGGCCCTGATTGCCGCCTATCGCCCCGCACTGGATGTGGTGCTCAAATTCCCCAAAATCACGGTGGCGGTGGCCGTGGTGTTGCTGGCCGTCAGCCTGTACCCTTTGAGCCAGTTGGGTACAGAATTCATGCCACCGCTGGACGAGGGCGATTTGTTGTACATGCCCACGGCTTTGCCTGGTTTGTCGGCGGGCAAGGCCGCTGAGCTTCTTCAGCAAACCGACCGCCTGATCAAGACCATGCCAGAGGTGCAAAGTGTGTACGGCAAGGCAGGACGCGCTGAAACAGCGACTGACCCGGCACCACTGGAAATGTTTGAGACCACGATTCAGTTCAAGCCAAAAGACCAGTGGCGAGAGGGGATGACCGCCGACAAACTGGTGGAAGAACTGGACAAGATTGTCCGCGTGCCGGGGCTCACCAACATCTGGGTACCGCCCATCCGCAACCGCATCGACATGCTGGCCACGGGCATCAAAAGCCCAGTGGGTGCCAAAATCACAGGCCCCAGTTTGGACACCATCAACCAGATCGCTGTGCAGTTGGAGCAAGTGGTCAAAAACATGGATGGCGTGAGCAGCGCATTTGCCGAGCGGCTCACCGGGGGGCGCTACATCGACGTGAACATCCATCGGGAACGGGCTGCACGCTACGGTCTAAACGTTTCCGATGTTCAGACCATCGTCGCCAGCGCGGTGGGCGGTATGAACATTGGGGAGACGGTGGAGGGCTTGCAGCGCTTTCCCATCCAGGTGAGATACCCCAGAGAGTTGCGTGATTCCCTGGCCGGTTTGCGCAATTTGCCGGTGTACACCCCGGCTGGGCAGCAGATTGTGCTGGGTGAAGTGGCCGAGATTCAAATCACGGACGGGCCGCCCATGTTGCGCAGCGAAAACGCGAGGCTGGCGGGTTATGTGTACATCGATATTCGCGGCAGGGACCTGAAATCGACGGTGCAAGACATGCAAACGATTGTTCAACAACAGGTCGAGTTGCCACCTGGGTATTCCGTGTCTTGGTCTGGCCAGTTTGAATACCTGGAACGCGCCTCCGCAAAACTCAAGCTGGTGGTGCCGTTCACCCTGATGATCATTTTTGTATTGCTTTACACCACCTTCAGGCAAATGGACGAGGCTTTGCTGATCATGGCGACCTTGCCATTTGCGCTCATTGGCGGGGCTTGGCTGCTGTGGTTGCTGGAATACAACTTTTCAGTGGCTGGCGCTGTGGGTTTTATTGCCTTGGCTGGCGTTGCTGCAGAGTTCGGCGTCATCATGCTGCTCTACCTCAACCAGTCTTGGGCCCGTCGGGTGTCGCAGGGCAAATTGGGGGAAGAGCATTTGCTCGATGCAATTCGGGAGGGGGCTGTGCTTCGCGTGCGCCCCAAGGCCATGACCGTGCTCACCATTCTGGCGGGTCTCATTCCCATCATGTGGGGCAGTGGCACTGGCAGTGAGGTGATGCAGCGCATTGCGGCACCCATGGTGGGTGGCATGATCAGCGCTCCCCTCCTGTCGATGTTTGTGATTCCCGCCGTGTTTCTTTTAATCCGAAGACGGCATGCCCATCTGGAAGGCGCTTAACTGCGCCACTGGGGCAGGCGAATGTCCTTCCACACCGACCACGCCCGTAAACCGAGCGTGGCGGTGACGCAGCCCAGCATGTTGATGTAGGCCGGGCAGCCCAGCTCGCGCAACCCAATGTACACCCAACCACCCACAAAGGCACAAATGGCGTAGGGGCGGTGGTCTTTGAAAGCGTTGGGAATTTCGTTGCACACAATATCGCGCAGCACGCCGCCAAACACCCCCGTGATCACACCCATGAACACCGCAACCAGTGGAGGCATTTGCATGGCAATGGCCTGAAATACGCCTGCTGCGGTGAACAATCCCAAGCCCAAGGCATCGGGCCATTGGATGGCGCGTTCGGTGAATTCAAAATGCCGCTGCCGCATAAAGAGCATGGCCAGGATACACAGCACAAACACTGCCCAAAGCAGCTCAATGTATTTCACCCAAAAAAAAGGACGAACATCCAGCAACAGATCCCGCAGTGTGCCACCCCCGAAAGCAGCCAAAAAAGCCACCACACACACGCCCACTGCATCCAGCCGCTTGCGTGCACCTTCCAAAATTCCGCTCAGGGCAAATGCAAAGGTGGCCACCACCTCAATGGCAAGCTGGATATTCTGGCTCAAGGGGCCGGGGTTCAAGGGCATTGGGCAGCGTGGGTGTTGCAACGCCTGCATTGTGCACCAAGCAGATCTGCGGGCCAAGTCCAAGCTGTGTGTCCCATATCGCACGGGTGCTATTCTTGCCAAATCACATGGGGTTTTTTCGGGCATGCAACGATGACGAGTTTTGCGCTGGTTGGAGACATTGGGGGCACCCACGCCCGTTTCGCGATGGCCGATTTGGCCACAGGCCAATTGCATCACTTGGCGGTTTACCGGGTGAGTCAATTTGATTCGCTCGCCCAGGCCGTTGCGCATCATGTTCAAGCACATGGCTTGGTGACAATCTCCGACGCATGCATTGCAGTGGCAGCTCCTATCCTGGGCGATGTGGTGCAGATGACGAACCACCCTTGGGCGTTTTCTCAATCGTCTCTGAAGGCCGAGCTTGGTCTGGTGACGTTGCAAGTCATGAATGATTTCAAAGCGATGGCGCTGGGCATGTTGACCTTGTCCAAGGAGTCTTTTTTAGAATTGCTTCCGGGTCCAGGCGATCCCAACGCCCCGCGTGCCGTACTTGGGCCTGGCACGGGCCTGGGCACCTCGGCGCTTGTGTGGGCTGGGCAGCAGTGGATTCCCCTGTCGGCTGAAGGGGGGCATGTGGGCTTCGCACCGCGCGACAATCTTGAACTCGCGTTGTGGGCCGATTTGAAAGCCCGCTTTGGGCGGGTTTCTGTGGAACGAATTTTAAGTGGTGCGGGGTTGCACCATCTGTACTCCACCCTGGCCAATTTGGAGGGTCTGCCTTTGTCTCATTCCGATGCAGCAGCAATTATTCAGGCAGCCAGTGAGGGTGAACCTTTTTCAAATGCAGTATTGGCGCGTTTTTGCAGCATTCTTGGCGCGGTGGCCGGGGACTTGGTGCTCACTTTGGGCGCACGGGGCGGCGTGTATTTGTGTGGCGGCCTGCTGCCCCGCATGCCCCATGCCATTGTTCAGAGTGCCTTTGAAGAGGGTTTTAAAGCCAAGGGTCGCTACCAAGGTTACATGGCCGATGTACCTGTTCGCCTGTGCGTGGCGCAGCAGCCTGCTTTGCACGGTGCCACCCTTGCGCTGCGAATGAGCGCTTGACCTTGTCACCGTGTCAGGGTTTCTAATAGAGTAATTGCATTCTTTTAATCAGGATACCCACATGCCCGGTTGCAATCATTGCCCTTCCGACGAAGCTGCCAAATCCTCAGTCAACAACCCTGGCTTTCGCAAGGTATTGTGGATTGCTCTGGTTGCAAATGCGGCCATGTTCTTTATTGAAGTCGGCGCCAGTTGGTCTGCGGGCTCTGTTTCGCTGCTTGCGGATTCACTCGATTTTGGGGGTGATGCAGCCAACTACGCTTTGTCGTTGTTTGTGCTGGGCATGGCGCTTCAAACCCGCGCCAAGGCTGCACTGCTCAAGGGCGTTTCCATGGGCCTTTATGGCATTGGGGTGTTGGGTTTTGCTGCCTTGGCAGCCTTTCAGGGTGAAGTCCCTTCGTATGCCACCATGGGTGTGGTGGGTACGCTGGCGTTGGCCGTGAATGTGGGGGTTGCCGCCATTCAATACCGTTACCGCAATGGCGACTCCAACATGCGCTCGGTGTGGCTGTGCAGCCGCAACGATGCAATCGGCAACTTGGCTGTTTTGGCGGCTGCGCTTCTGGTGGGTGTTACCCAATCCGCCTGGCCCGACTTGGTGGTTGCTGCCCTCATGGCCTCTTTGGGATTGACTTCTTCTGTCAGTGTAATCCGGCAGGCCCGCGCTGAAATACGGGGTGAGGCATCTGCGGGTTCTTCGCATTCTCACGGTCATTCCCATTGATTCCTTCGCCATCAAACTCGGGCGTATTTCTTCCGATATTGAACTGGTGAAAACCCGGTGACCTGCTTGAATTGCCGCCGCAAATTGGACTCATCGCTGTAACCCAGTTCTTGGCTGATGGTGTTGACTGGCAGGCTGGACCAAATCAGCTGTTCACTCACCTGGTGAAGCTTCAAGTGGCGGGCATAACTGGCCACAGGCATCTCGGTCAAGGCATGCACCTTTCGGGCCAATGTGCGTTCACTCAGGTTTAATTTACCGGCTAGAGTTTGCACGGTGATCTGTTCTGCGGGCATTTGCGTCACGATGGCCGCCAGTTTTCTTAGCAAAGGGTCGGCTTGTTCCATGAATGCAAACGATCTGAAAGCAGGGTGCTGCTGCACCGGCCTGGGAAGCACCATCAGCTTGATGAACTCTTGAAACGCGGTTTTATTCAGCGACTTTTCGATCAATTGCTGTGCAAGCAGCAAATAGCCGTGAACGCCTGATGCGGTGGCTACTTTCGGAGTTACCACGCAATCGCTGTCAATCAACCATTTCACATTCGGGTGGTTTTTTTGCATGGCGTTGGCAAGCCACCAAGTGACTGTGGCAGATTGGCGGCGAAGCCGACCACTTTCCGCCAGGAAGCACACACCGGTGCAATAGCTCCACACTTTGGTCTGCTCAGGCAGTTGTCGAATTTGCTCTATCAGTGCGCTGTGTTGGGCAAACAAGGCTGGCAACTGGTTGGGGGATTCTGTCCACATGCCGGGCACCAACAGCACATCGAGCCGTGTGTGTTCAAGCAATGAATTGGCGGTCAACACCATGTGATTGGCGCATTGCACGGGTTTCAGGCTGGTGCCCACCAGGCATGTTTCAAACAGTGCTTTGCCAGACAACCTGTTGCTGGCCTGTAGCAAGTCATTGAACGCCATCAAGCCTGCGGGCATGCAATGCTCGTAAAGCAGAAGTCCGATTTTCATAGGCATCCCAAAGTGGCAGAAAATGACCGAAAATTGTCATTCTATGCCATCACAGAATAGTGTGGTTTTTGGTCATGATTCATCATCCACACTCGGAGATGATTCATGAAAATTCAGCAGTTGCGCAATGCCACCATTGTTCTGGAATTTGGCGAATACAGGGTGTTGGTTGATCCCATGTTGTCCCCCAAGAATGCCTTGCCGCCTTTGAAGTTCTCCGGCGGCATGTTGAGAAACCCCACGGTCAGTTTGCCTCCTCAGGCCGACTTGGCCTTGTTGGGTGTCACGCATTGTTTGATCACCCACTGCCAGAAAGGTCATTTTGATCATTTGGATCGAGCGGGTAAGGCTTGGCTTCGAAAGCATCAAATACCTGTGATTTGTACGGCACACGATGCCCCGCATTTGGCTGGCAAAGGGTTGAATGTGCAAGCGCTACCGGCTGACGTTGGCAGCAAGAAAGCACCGTTTCTGGGCGGCCTGATCAGCACTGTGCCCTGTGTGCACGGGCGCGGCTTTGTGGGTTCCTTGATGGAGCACGGTGTGGGTTATTTCATTCAAATTCCAGGCGAGCCTTCGCTTTACCTCAGCGGGGACACCATTTTCACGCCCCGTATTCAAGAATTTTTGTGGACCCGTAAACCCCAGGTGTGCGTGGTGCCCGCCGGTGGCGCGCAGTTTGATATTGGTGGTGAAATTATCATGGGTGTGAGCGATGTGCTTGAATTCACGCGTGCCGCCAGCGGCTTGGTGATTGCAAACCACCTGGAAGCCATCAGCCACTGCCCGGTGACACGGGATCAATTGCTGATCGCTGCACAACATGCAGGGCTCAGCAATCGATTGTTGGTTCCGCAGGATGGGGAAACGGTGGATTTGATTGCTGATTACGAAGTTTTGGAGTATTCATGAGTGATCGACCTTTTAACTTTTTGAAACATGAAAATCAGCGATGTAGCGAAAAAACTTGGGTTAAACCCCAAGACCATTCGATTCTACGAGGAGCAGGGCTTGATTGCTCCCAAGCGGGCCCACTCCGAATCATGGTTTTCCACCGGGAAGCGTCGTGTCTTTGCGCAGGAGGATCTTTCCCGGCTGGATTTTGTTAAGAAAGCGCGTGAACTCGATTTTTCGATTAAGGAAATTCAATCTGTACTCGATTATTACGACCAGGGACCCACGTGCGGCTGTGGATCCAGAGCCAGAGTGGATGAGTTGCTTGAACGAAAACTGACAGAAGTTCGGTTGCTCAAACAAAGCCTCCAGGATTTGGAGAAGAAATTGCTCAACATTCGCACAAACAATGTCAAGATTGCATCCAAACTGGCCACAACCCCCGATGAACCGAAGGGGGAATTTTTAATTGCGGACTACATTTTGCCTACCAGTCCGAGGGTTGAAAAATAGCAATTGACCTTCCAGTGGCTGGAACATTCACCATCAAGTTTGGGAACGTTCCCATTTGTTATTGAAGGAGGTTTTTTGATGAAAGTTAAAGTGTTTGCTACTGCAGCAGGCGTATTTGGCCTAGTAACTCTGGCTTTGGCCGCATGCCCACTTTGCGTATAAAACATTAAAAGCGCTGGGCCCTCACGGGCCCGGTTGGATGCATTGGCAAGTGCCACGCATCAAATTATTGAAACTGTGCCCCATTAAAAATTTACGGTCTACATGCTCAATCAATGATTGATTCGAAGTTGGTCCGCCACCGCGTATATTTGTTATGCGCAGAATGGTGCGGTGTCTGCCGCGCGTTTGAAATTCCATTCAAAGAAGCGCTACAAGCATTCAATTCGGTTCAAGCGCAGTGGGTGGATATCGAAGATTCCCCCGAATGGGAAGACAGGGTTGACATCGAGTCATTTCCAACACTGCATGTGGAGAACTCAGACGGGCGTGTGCTCTTTTCGGGCAGCATTGAACCAGATGCTGACCAATTGCTTCGATTGTTAGCTCGCTTGTAATATGTAGCCGCACCGTTGCGGCATCACTTCACTGTAAACCGAACACTCACCTTGTTCTGACTCAGTGTAAGCGAGGCAATCGCCTTTGCACCTTTGCCCAGCGGCACACTGCTTACACTGACCAGTCGGTTTTCACCGGCGGGTTGCAGGTCCGCTTCGGTTTTTTCACTGCCATTCAACACGGTCAACTTGCCGCTGGCTTTGGCAGTGTCCACTGGTTGCCCGTGGTCCAGAATGTAGATGACTGCTTTTCCGTCTTGGTTCACCAGTTCAAAGCTCAGCTCTTTGGCCTCTGAAACCACCCCGCCGTGGCGGGGCTTTTCCTCATGACTTAACACGGGTTGCGTTAAAGCCAAAGTGAGTCCGAAGGTCAATACCGTCAATAGTTTTTTCATGATTTACTCCTGCAAAAATTTAATACGCTTCCTGATCCTTCTCAGTCAGAATTTTCTCAAGTGGCTTTTGGCCCACAAGCCAGAACATCAGGGGCGTTAACAAGGTATCCAGAATGGTGGAGCTGACCAAGCCGCCAAAAATAACCACAGCCACCGGGTGCAAAATTTCTTTGCCTGGTGCGTCAACAGAAAGCAGCAAAGGGGTAAGTGCCAAAGCGGCGGTGAGGGCTGTCATCAACACCGGGGTAAGCCGTTCCAGCGACCCACGCACAATCATGGGAATGCCAAAGGTTTCACCTTCGAATTTACACAGGTTGATGTAGTGGCTTACTTTTAAAATCCCGTTGCGTGTGGCAATACCCGCAAGGGTAATGAAGCCCACCATGGAGGCCACTGAAAGCGACACACCCGCAATCCACATCGCGGCTACGCTGCCAATGAGTGCGAATGGAATATTGCCCATGATGACCAAGGCCAGCGTGGTGGACTGGTAACGGGTGTACAGCACCAGAAAAATGAGCGCCAGGGACAAAAGCGACAACACAGCAATTAAGCGCGTGGCTTGTTCCTGGGCCTGAAATTGCCCTTCAATGCTGACAAAGTAACCACCCGGCAATGCCGTGTTGGCCACTGAACTTCGCACCTGTTCAATAATCGCCGACATGTCGCTGCCGTCGGTGTTGGCGTACACCACAATTCGGCGGCGGCTGTTTTCGCGGCCAATCTGGTTGGGGCCATCTCCTTCTTCCACAGTGGCCACATTGCTCAAAGGTATGGGGCCCGCCGGGCTGTCCAGCATCACGCGTGCAAGGTCTTGTGGCGTGCGGGCCGAATCGGGCAGGCGAAGCACCAGGTCAAATCGTTTGGCACCGTCGACCACCTGTGTAATTCGCTCGCCCTGCGAGAGTGATTCGAGCGCAGTGAGCACTTCGCCAGGTGCAAGGCCATATTGCGCTGCCTTGCGGTAGTCCACCCGCACTTTCACTTGCGGTATCAACACCTGTTTTTCAACCGACAAATCTACTAACCCATCTACATTGCTCAGGCGGTTTCGAAGGTCCTCGGCCAGGCCGCGCAGGGTGTCCATGTCGTCCCCGAAAATCTTGATGGCCACC
>DASUEF010000040.1:0-1383 GCA_036275215.1 Limnobacter sp.
AAGCGGTGTATCCGCTGTCCCAGGTGGCGCAGGCTCATGCACACATGGAGTCTGGTCAATCGATTGGAAAAATTGTTCTAAAGGTAGGTGAGGAAGAATGACAACCCGCAAAAAACTGGTGGCTGGCAATTGGAAAATGAATGGCGGTCTGGACGCCAACGAGGCCTTGATTCTTGGCTTTTTGCCAGAAGTCGATGGCGAAGTGGATGTCTCCGTGTTTTGCCCGTTTCCTTATCTGGCGCAGGTTTCGAGGTTGCTTGAAGACTCCTGTATTGCTTTTGGTTCTCAAGACATGTCGATGCACACCAGTGGTGCCTACACGGGTGAGGTGTCTGCGAGCATGATCAAAGAGTTTGGCGCTACCCAGGTGATTGTGGGACACTCTGAACGTCGAACTTACCATGCTGAAAGCAGCGAATCTGTTGCGCAAAAAGCAAGCTTGGCTATTCAAAACCAAGTTACACCCATTGTTTGCGTGGGTGAAACACTGGCGCAGCGCGAAGCAGGGCAAGTGGAGGCTGTTATTGCGTCCCAGCTTGATCCTGTTGTGGCCCAATGTGCAAAGTATGTCGTGGAGGGGGCTTGGAACCTCGTGATTGCCTATGAGCCTGTGTGGGCCATTGGCACCGGGGTTACTGCATCGCCTGAGCAAGCTCAGGAGGTTCATGCCATGATTCGCCAACGTTTGCAGGCCATGTTGGGCGAATCCGTGGCTCAAAGTACTCGGATTTTGTATGGCGGCAGTGTCAAACCAGGCAATGCGGCAGAAATATTTGCAAAAGTTGACATCGATGGTGGCCTAATTGGCGGTGCGGCTTTGTCATCCGATGATTTCTCTGGAATAATACGCGCCGCGAGAGGTTAATTTAAATTTATGAGCATCTTCCACACATTTCTCACTGTGATGCAGGTCTTGTCTGCCATTGCGGTCATCGTTCTGGTTTTGCTGCAGCACGGCAAAGGCGCAGACATGGGCGCAGCCTTCGGCAGCGGCTCGTCCGGCAGCCTTTTTGGTGCAAGCGGATCTGCTAATTTTCTAAGTCGCGCAACAGCATTTTGTGCTACAATCTTTCTGCTTTGCACACTGGGTTTGGCGTTTTACGCAAGGGCCGATGTGGCCCCTCAATCCGGTGGTGTGATGGAGGCCATACAGGCTACTCCAGCAGAGGGAGCGGCAACCCCTGCGGAGAACAAGCCGGCTCAACCCAGTACGCCGGTGCAAGATATTCCGAAGTAATAAAACTTCGCCGACGTGGTGGAATTGGTAGACACGCTATCTTGAGGGGGTAGTGGCCACAGGCTGTGCGAGTTCGAGTCTCGCCGTCGGCACCAGATCAATCAAAGCCGGTCTTTTGATGAATGACCGGCTTTTTTTTGGCTAAT
>DASUEF010000041.1:0-24944 GCA_036275215.1 Limnobacter sp.
CACCGAGAACGATCCCAATGCACGCATGGTGCTCACACGCAATCCCAACTTCCGTGGTGAGCCTTACCCCAGCGAAGGTGAGCCCGGTGATGAACAGGCCGGTTTGCTGGCCGATGCGGGCAGAACAATGCCCTTCATTGACCGGGTTGTGTTCACCCGCGAGAAAGAAAGCATCCCATATTGGAACAAGTTTTTGCAGGGCTATTACGACAGCTCCGGTGTGAGTGCAGACACTTTTGACCAAGCCATTCGAGCCAGCGCGGAAGGTGACACCGCGCTCACGCCAGAAATGCTGGAGAAGGGCATCCGCTTGGAAACCTCACTGGCCACCAGTATTTTTTACCTGGGTTTTAACTGGTTAGACCCGGTGGTTGGGCCAGGAAATACGGTGGAAGATGCCCGCCGCGCGCGCTTGCTGCGCCAGGCAATCGCCATTGCCATCGACTGGGAGGAGTTTTCGCAAATCTTTACCAACGGTCGGGCCGTGCCGGCACACGGACCGGTGCCGCCCGGTTTGTTCGGTTACGAGGCAGGCGAGGCTGGTTACAACACCCAGGTGTACAACATTGTAGATGGCAAGCCAGTGCGCAAATCCATTGATGAGGCATTGGCGTTGCTCAAACAGGCTGGCTACGAAAATGGCCTTGATCCAAAAACTGGGCAGCCACTGACCCTGGCTTTGGACACCACTGGTGGTGGTCCTGGGGACAAAGCCCGTTTTGACTGGTACCGCAAACAATTCGCCAAATTGAATATTCAATTGGAAATTCGCCCCACCGATTGGAATCGCTTCCAGGAAAAAATCCGCAAGGGCAGTGCACAACTTTTCTTTTTAGGCTGGAATGCCGATTACCCCGATCCAGAGAACTTTTTGTTCTTGCTCTATGGCCCCAACGCACGTGCCAAAACCGCGGGTGAAAACGCATCCAACTATGCCAATGCAGAATACGATGCTTTGTTTGAGCGCATGAAAACCATGCCAAACACCGAAGAGCGAGCCGCGATTATTGCGCAAATGACCGACCTGGTGCAGCAGGATGTGCCTTGGCTGTTTGCTTTTGTACCGCAGCAGTACGGGTTGATTCATGAATGGCTGGGCAACGTAAAGCCCAATGATCTTGCCCGCAACAATATGAAGTACAAAACCATAGACACCGCCAAGCGCGATGCCGCCCGCAAGGCATGGAACGCACCCCAGTGGTGGCCCATCCCGGCATTGATATTGGGCCTGATTGCCTTTGTGTGGCCCGCTTGGGCTGCATGGAAGCGCCGTGAACGGGCAGTTGGCATCCGCGAAGACCTCGCCAACATCACAGGGGGCAAGGGCTGATGGGCAATTATTTGCTGCGCCGGGTGTTGTACGGCTTGCTGGTGTTGGTGGGCGTGAACCTCATCACCTTCGTGCTGTTTTTCCAGGTCAACAGCCCAGACGACATGGCTCGGCTGGCGTTGGGCGGCAAGCGTGTTTCTCAAGAGGCTGTGGAGCAATGGAAGCGCGAAAAGGGGTATGACTTGCCCTTGCTGTACAACAGCCAGGCCGAGGGCGCTGGCAGGCTGAGTGAGACCATATTTTTCCAAAAGAGCATGCCCATGTTTGTGGGCGAGTTTGGTAGCTCGGACGATGGACGCAACATAGCCCGTGAAATTGTGAACCGAGCAGGCCCTAGCCTCGCCTTGGCGGTGCCTGTGTTTGTGTTGGGGCTGTTTTTGAACATTGTGTTGTCCCTGTTGCTGACGTTTTTTAGGGGCACCTACCTGGACCTCACTGGCGTGGTGCTGTGTGTGTTGGCGATGTCTATCTCGGGTTTGTTTTACATCATTGGTGGGCAGTACTTGTTTTCAAAAACCTTGGCGTTGGTGCCGATTTCTGGTTACGAAGGTGGTGCAGACGCGTGGCGCTTTTTGGTGCTGCCGGTGTTGATTGGTGTGGTGAGTGGCTTGGGTGGTGGCACCCGTTGGTACCGCACCATTTTTCTGGAAGAAATCAACAAGGATTATGTGCGCACTGCGCGTGCCAAGGGGTTGTCGGAGGCGCAGGTGCTGGGTCGGCATGTTCTGCGCAACGGCCTCATTCCCATCCTCACTGGTTCGGTCACGGTGATTCCATTGTTGTTCATGGGCTCGCTCATCTCGGAGTCGTTTTTTGGCATTCCTGGTTTGGGAAGCTACACCATTGAGGCCATTCAATCGCAAGATTTTGGCATTGTGCGCGCCATGGTGTTTATTGGCTCTGCACTCTACCTGGTGGGTTTGGTGCTCACCGACATTGCATACACACTGGCGGACCCTCGGGTTCGCCTGGCTTGAGGAGCACGCATGACGCCGACCTTGCTCCTCACAGACTTCCTCATTTGGGCCTTGGTGCTGGCCGTATTGGTCTACATTAAAAATGTTATTGCCAGCCCATTGCAGCGCGCTTCTTGGGGATTGGTGTTTCAGTCCCGAATTGCAAGTGCCAGTGCGGTGGTGTTGTTGCTGGCGGTGTTGATTACTTTGCTCGATAGTATCCATCTGCGATTGAATGCTGAGAACCAAAGCAAGTACAACACGCCGATCATCTCGGTGTTGGATGTGGCACTCGGCCCACTGGCTTTCCAGCGTGAAAAGTCTTACTCGGCGCCATTGGCCACCCGTGCGTTGAGCAAAGAAACCCTGGAAGTGAATGGCAAACCAGTGCGCGACCATGCCCGTTTGCTGTACGGCGGTGCGCATTTGCAAAGCGAGGCCGAGAAAGGCCAAGACCTGGCCAAGCGTGCTTACCAGGGGGCACTTGGCGGCGCCGTGTTGTGGGGCCTGCTGTTGCTTGGTTTATGGGCAGTGCGGCGCGCCATGGCTGGCGACCATGCAGCCAATTCGGTGGGGGTATTCAGCGGCAGCGGCGCGTACCTTGCGGTGGTGTGGACCCTATTTGTGTTGTGTGTGGCCAGCGGCGTGCTTGCGAAATGGGCTCAGGCATACCATGTACTTGGCACCGACAAAGTGGGTGTTGATGTGCTTTATATTGCGCTCAAAGGGCTGCGCACCGCCATGCTGATTGGTTTGCTCACCACTTTGCTCACCTTGCCGCTGGGTGTGGGCTTGGGCTTGGCCGCAGGTTACTTCCGCGGGTGGGTGGATGATGTGATTCAGTACATTTACACCACACTCAATGCCATTCCATCGGTGTTGTTGATTGCAGCCACCGTGCTCATGCTTCAAGTGGCGCTTGAGGCCAATCCTGACATGTTTGAGTCATCCATTGAAAAAGCCGACCTTCGCCTGTTCTTTTTATGTGCCATTTTGGGATTGACCAGTTGGACAGGGCTTGCAAGGCTGCTTCGTGGTGAGGTACTAAAAATGCGCGAGCAGGATTATGTCCTGGCCGCGCGGGCCAGTGGTGTTTCCAGTTTCCGCATTCTGTTCTCGCATTTGTTACCCAATCTCATGCACCTCATTTTGATCGCCATGGTGATGGATTTCTCTGGTTTGGTACTGGCCGAGGCCGTGCTGAGTTACGTGGGTGTTGGCGTGGACCCAAGCACGTTCAGCTACGGCACCATGATCAATGCGGCGCGGCTCGAGCTAAGCCGTGAGCCCATGGTGTGGTGGAGCCTGGTGGCTGCCTTCGTGTTCATGTTGTTGCTGGTGTTGTCGGCCAACTTGTTTGCTGATGCAGTGCGGGATGCATTTGATCCACGTGCTCGTCAACTCAAACAATCCCTGGTGAGGGTATAAACATGGCTTTGCTGGATGTAAATGGACTCAGCACACGCCTGGCCAGTGAGGCCGGTTGGGTGCATGCCCTAGACGATCTGTCTCTTGCAATTGGCAAAGGTCAAACTTTTGCTTTGGTGGGTGAGTCAGGCTGCGGTAAGTCCATGACGGCACTGAGCATTGCTCGCCTGTTGCCCGACAGTGGTGCGGTGGTGGCTGGTACTGTACAACTGGCCTCGCCTGTCAACAGTGGTGGCGAAGGCTGCGATGTATTGCGCATCAGCGAGTCGGCCATGCGGCGCTTGCGTGGCAAACGGATTGGCATGATTTTTCAAGAGCCTGGCACCAGCTTGAATCCGGTGATGACCGTGGGCGACCAGCTCATCGAAGCCATGGTGCTGCATTTGGGCATGAGCACACAGGAGGCCAGTGTTCAGGCAGTTCAATGGTTAGAACGTGTGGGCATTCCCGAGCCGAAGGTGCGCATGGCGCAATACCCTTTCGAGATGTCGGGCGGCCAAAAGCAGCGGGTCATGATCGCCATGGCCCTGTGTATTCAACCGGACCTGTTGATCGCAGACGAGCCCACCACTGCTTTGGATGTGTCGATTCAAGCCCAGGTGTTGACTTTGTTAAAGGACCTGCAACGCGAGCAGGGCATGGCCATGCTGTTGATTACGCACGACCTGGCCATTGTGAAACAAATGGCTGACACGGTGGGTTTGATGTACGCCGGCCAATTGGTAGAGAAGGCCAGTGTGAAGGATTTTTTTGCACACCCTCGCCACCCTTATGCCCATGCACTCATCAAAAGTTTGCCAAGCCAGGCGCAGCGTGGGCAGGCGCTTTATGCGCTGGAAGGCAAGGTGCCCTCCTTGGTGAATCCGCCCAACGCTTGTCGGTTTGCAGCCCGTTGCGTACACGCCCAAGACCGATGCAAAGAAGAAGCACCTCAACTTGCCGAAGTGACAGGTGTTGCTGTTTCCCATGCAGTGCGTTGTTTTTTTCATGAGCAGTTGACTGTGCAAGGTCTTGCAAACGGTGTCGATGGCACCCCAAGCGATTTGCCAGACTTCATTTCCCGCTCGCCTGGGCCTGTGTTGCAAACGTTGTCTCTGTCGGTGGCTTATCAAGAAAAAGGTGGTCTCCTGCAAAAGCGATTCAAACCTGTGTTGAAGCAATTGGATTTGAGCTTGCTGCCCGGGCGCACTGTGGCTTTGGTTGGGGAGTCGGGCTCAGGAAAAACCACTGCTGCGCGGGCTTTGCTGGGCTTGATCGGCAGTGCAGCGCAGGTGGGTGGCGATGTATTGCTGGAGGGGCGCCCCCTTCGCCAGTGGGCAGAGCGCGGTGCTCAGGGGTGGCGCGCTCGCATGCAGTTTGTGTTCCAAGATCCGTTTGCATCGCTTAACCCGCGCCATCGGATTGCGGAAATTTTGGAAGAGCCCCTGCTTCACCTGCGCCCTGACATGGATGCCCAAATGCGTGCAAACAGGGTTCGCACCGTGATTGACCAGGTGAGTATGCCGGTGGAGGTACTCACTCGGTTCCCTCACGAATTTTCTGGCGGTCAGCGACAGCGCATAGCGATCGCTCGAGCATTGGTGTCTGAGCCTCGAATCCTGATCTGCGATGAACCCACTTCAGCGCTGGATGTGTCTGTTCAAGCGCAAATTTTGAATTTGCTCAAGCGCCTGCAGCAAGAAACCGGTGTGGCGATGCTCTTCATCACGCACAATCTTGCGGTGGTGCAATATTTGGCAGATGAGGTGATCGTGTTGCGGCGTGGAGAGGTGGTGGAGCGGGCCGGTGCGCAACAGGTGTTTGATAACCCACAGCATGCCTACACAAGGCAATTGATCGCTGCGGCTCCCGTGCTTTAAACGGCGCGTCCCTGCACTACTAAAGTGACCAGGGATCGCTTGACGGGTTGGAAGGAATCTTCAGACGCACGCCCGGTTTCAGGCGTGTTTTTTTGCCCATGCCGTTGGCCGCTTGAATGTCTTTGATGGCAACGCCAAACTGCTTGGCGATATCAATCAGCGTGTCACCTTTGCGAACGGTGTAACCCCGTTGAGGGCTGCTCTTCTTGTAATTTTTTAGGCTACTAAGCACCTTGTCGGCATGATAAACCGGCACCAGCAAATGTGGTGTGTGCGCGGCATACAACACAGGTTGATTCAAACCAGGATTGAGTGTTTTAAAGGTGTCCAGGCTCAAGCCGCTCAAGCGGGCAACTTCCCTCAAATCCAGATCGCTGTTGCGCTTAATCACCGTGAAGTAGGGCTCGTTGGGCACTTTGGGTAGGGTGATTCCAAATCGGTCTGGCTCATTGATCAGATTTTTGAGAGCCTGTAGTTTTGGGATGTATTGACGAGTTTCTGCGGGCAGATCTAGATTGTCTAGCGTAGGTGGTATGCCCATTTCCTCAGCTTTGCGCGCTGCCTTTGAAACTGAACCTTCCCCCCAGTTGTAAGAGATCAGCGCCAGGTGCCAATCACCATGCATGTCGTAGAGGTAGGTGAGATAATCCAATGCCGCTCGCGTGGATTCTTTGAGATCTCGGCGTTCGTCTACCCATTGATTGCGTTTCAGGTCAAATTGCCGGGCTGTGCTGGGGATGAATTGCCAAAGACCCTCAGCAGCGCGTGGTGAGCGTGCATGAGGATTGAACTGACTCTCGATAAACGGAATGAGTGCCAGTTCTGCTGGTAAGCCGCGTTTCTCACATTCTTGTGTGATGAAGTAGATGTAAGGCTCTGAACGTTTGAGCATTGCATTGACCATGTTCTGGTTTTTTTGCAATGCGCGCTCACGCATCAATACATCTTGAGACTCGATGTCGGGCACCGCAAAGTTGCTTCGCATATTGAGCCAAACATCGGCGGAGTCCTGTGCAAAATCCAAGGTCACCAGCTCTGGTGGTTTGGAGAGTTTGAGTGATAAGCCCGGGGACACCAACCCGAAAAGTTGCTCAGTGGATACCTCGGTGTTCATGCTCAATTGATCTTGAGCAATCACAGGCGTTGCAAAGCAGGGGCTCATCAAGCCAATCAAGCAGGCGAGGCCGCGAGTGCGGCTTTGGGTAATGCTTAATTGGATGAAAGATTGTTTCTTCAAGGGAGCAGGCCTGCCTGTCTAATATTCAGAAGGGAGCCTGCATCCTATGTCGAACTTTTTGCTGGGTCAATCGAGAGAAACAGCCCTACCTTGCACGGATGACGCTGATTGACATCGCCTGGACTGGCATTAATGTGAATCAATGTTAATTGGTGATTGCAGTCAGAATCTGTCCTTTGACTCTCGAAGTTCTTTGAATTCAATGGGGTTTTTGGCATTCATAAACAAATTGCTTAAACGCTCGGTGCCCAGCGTGGTCGGAATTGTGCTCATTCCACGATTCCGTATTGTTTCTACTTCAAGAATGCGTTTTGCAATGTTTGCCGAATCCGGGGCCATGGCCTGTGCAAAACGCAAGTTGGCCGTGGTGTACTCATGGGCACAAAACACCAAGGTATGCGCTGGAAATTGATTGAGTTTTTGAAGCGAATCAAACATTTGTTCGGCGCTGCCCTCAAACAGCCGACCGCAACCCGCTGAGAAAAGCGTATCGCCGCAAAACATCCACACGCCTTCGTTACCAAATGACCCAAACTCGGCAACGTAGGCGATGTGGTCGCTGGTGTGTCCTGGCACTTCGAGCACGCGGATGCTCAAACCCAACACTTCCACGAAGTCGCCCTCTCGGCAGGGGCGGTTGACTTGAGCAATTCGTCCACTTGCAGGCCCATACACAGGCAAATCTGCGCCATGTGTTTTTATTAGCATGGGGATGCCACCCACATGGTCCAAGTGATGATGTGTCACCAAAATGCCGCTAAGATGGTAACCATTCGCATCCAGAAAGGATTGAACCGACTGCGAGCAACCTGGGTCTACCACACAAGCACGCTTGGTGGGTTCATGCACAATGGCCCACAGGTAGTTGTCTTGAAATGCGGGAATGCCATGCACAGACCATTGCGCGATGTCGGAAGACTTGAATGATTCCATCTGAACCTCTTGATGAACTAAACACACGCCAAGCTCAAATGTTAGCACTGGACGCTTGGTTGAACTCCCCAGCTGGTCGCTACTTCAGCAGCCGGGAGCAAGCCTGGATTGACCAAGTGGTGCCTGATTTATTTGGGTTTCGGGCTGTGCAGCTGGGGACACGCATGGTGGATGGTTTGCGTGAAAGTCGTATTCCCCACAAGGCGTACGTTCAAGAGGCGTGGGCCTCCTCAAAGTTGGAGGGCGAGGTGATGGCGATGCCCGACTGCTTTGCAGAATACGAGGAACTGCCATTCGAATCACAATCCCTGGACATGCTGGTGCTTCCCCATGTGCTGGAATTCTCTGAGGATCCTCACCAGCTGTTGCGTGAGGTGGACCGGGTGTTGATGCCTGAAGGGCGTGTGGTGATCACTGGGTTCAATCCGATGTCACTGTGGGGCTTGCGGCATGTCATGTTCAAGCGATGGAGCCCAGTGTGGCCAAGTGGGTGTGCACCTATTCACCTGAGCCGCCTCAAAGATTGGTTAAAGCTGTTGTCGTTTGAACCCGAGTTGGGCCGATTTGGTTGTTATCGATTCCCGGCATTTACAGAGCAGGGCTTAAGCCGAATGGGATTTATGGAGCACGCTGGCGACCGTTGGTGGCCAGTTTGTGGTGGGGTTTACTTTATTTGTGCTGTGAAGCGGGTGCGGGGTATGCGCCTGGTGGGGCCCGCATTCAAAGACAAGGCACTTGCTGTGAAGCAACTCAAGCCTGTGGCCAATAAGGCCCTTCACAAAACACCTACAATAGACGGTCCTTCTTCGAGCCCTTGAGAGATTATTTTGACCGAACAACGGATAGCCTCGGTGGTGATGTACGCCGACGGTGCCTGCAAAGGCAACCCAGGCCCTGGGGGATGGGGCGTGCTTTTAAAGTCGGGCGAGCACCAAAAAGAGATGTGCGGTGGCGAACTGGATACCACCAACAATCGAATGGAGTTGACTGCCGTGATTGAGGGGCTAAACGCCCTGAAGAAGAGATGCAGTGTCGACGTGTACACCGATTCGCAGTATGTGCGTAAAGGGATATTGGAGTGGATGCCGAAGTGGAAGCTCAATGGCTGGCGCACGTCCGATAAAAAGCCGGTCAAAAACGCGGACCTTTGGAAAATTTTAGATGAAGCCAGTGTGCGCCACTTGGTCCGTTGGCATTGGGTGAAGGGCCATGCTGGGGACCCAGGCAATGAACGGGCTGACGCCCTGGCGAACCTGGGTGTTGAAAAAGCCCTGGGCAACAAAAATTAATTGAGGAAAGTCAAGCATGCGATATGTGGTTCTGGACACCGAAACCACCGGCCTGGAAGTGCGGCAAGGTCACCGGATTATCGAAATCGGCTGCATCGAGGTGCTGGGCCGGCAGGTGACCGAACGACATTTTCATGAGTACATCAACCCGGAGCGGGAGGTGGACGAAGGGGCGTATCAGGTACACGGTATTTCAGACGATATGCTGGCTGACAAGCCTAAGTTTGACCGAATCGCCAAGGATTTTCTGGACTTTATCCGGGGCAGCACGCTGATTATTCACAACGCTGCGTTTGACATTGGTTTTCTTGACATGGAGCTGGAGCGACTGGGGCATGGCAAGGTCTCCGACCATGTGGAGGGGGTGATTGATTCCCTGCTGATGGCCAGGGAAATGTTTCCTGGCAAACGCAATAACCTGGACGCTTTGTGTGATCGCTTGGGCGTGAACAACGCGCATCGCCAGTTGCATGGCGCCTTGCTGGACTCGCAAATTTTGGCTGAAGTGTATTTGGCCATGACCAGAGGCCAAGACAGCTTGGTGATTGACGCCCATGGGTTGCGCGATGCACAGGGCGAAACCGATGGGCGTATTCAACTCAATGCGCTGGTGCTACCAGAGCCAGAGCCCAGCGACGAAGAACTGCATTTGCATGCTGCGTATTTGCTAGACATTGAAAAGGAATCCAAAGGCCCAAGCGTGTGGAAAACCGCGCTTGAGCAAACTGCACAAGCCTGAGGGAGGTGGGTGGCATGAAAAAAGCAATTGCATGGAGCCTGGGGCTTGTGGCGGGTGTGCCTGTGGTATTGGCTGCCACGGCGGCCATTGTGTTGAGCTCGCTGGATGAGCAAACCCTGCTTAACAAAGCCACCGAGGTGGTGAAAGAAAAATACCAGCGGGATTTGGTGTTTGCTGGACCAGCTCGCCTCACGTGGTTCCCGTCCATTGGTGCGCAGTTGCAAGGCGTTTCAATCACTGAGCCAAATAGCCCAGCGCTTTTTTTAAAGGCTGAAGAAGTCGGGGTCTCCTTGGCTTTGTTGCCCTTGCTTAAATCGTCTGTGGTGGTGGATGCTGTGCAAGCCAAAGGCATCATGGTCAATATCGTTCAGGATGTGGATGGCAAGTTTAACTTTGATGATTTTCTCAAATCTGGTGATGAATCCACGCAAGAGACTCAAGGCACTGAGTCACCAGCCGATGGGCAAGTTCTTAATTTTTCAGTCGATTCGATTGCACTAAACAATCTCAATCTTCAGTACAAAAACCTCAAGACGGGTCAGGAGGCGGCGCTCAGCGATTTTGCCGTTCAAACAGGGCGCATTGAGCCAGGTGTACCAAGCAATGTGCTGCTGGGTGGCAATGTGAAGAGCAACAAGCCCGAAGCAGACTTGAACATTGACCTGAGCACCCAGCTTGAGTTTGACACGGGCGAGCAAACGTATGCCAACCTTGAAAACTTGAAGTTGGCGATTTTGGGGGAGTTAGATGGCCAAGCCGCCGATGTGAACATGCAGGCGGACAAGCTGAGTGTGAATGCCAGCACAAAGGCGGTGTTGGTGGATGCGTTCAAAGGCACGGTCAAGGCCAAGCTGCCAGGATTGGGGGCGGTCGATGCTACCCTCACTGCGCCAGCGATTGCCCTAAGCGACACTGGGGCCACGGGTGAGGCATTTGTGCTGAAGGCCACGATTGCGCAAGAAGCGCGCAACATGGTGTTTGATCTCGCGCTCAGTGATTTGTCTGGCAATCTCAAAGAAGTGGTGCAGGGAAAACTGCAAAGTGCGGTTCAAGTCACCGAGGACGAACGCACGGTCAATTTGGCACTGAGCAGTCCACTCACGGCCAAGGTCCAAACTCAATACCTAGAACTGACGAGTTTGGCCGGCAATCTCGATGTGAAAGATCCCGCCTTGCCGAACAAGGTCGCCAGCATGCCCTTGAGTGGCAAGCTTGCGGTCAATAATTCGGCCCAGAGCATGGAGCTGTTTCTCAACTCCAAGTTTGAATCAACACGATTCGACCTGAAGGCGGATGTTAAAAACTTTGCAAAACCTTTCATCACGGCGGTGTTAAACGCGGACAATCTGGATGTGGATGCCTTGTTTCCACCCAAGGCCAAGCAAGTCAACGCTGCATCCGGCCAAGCAGATGATACGCCCAAGGACACGCCTGTGAACCTTAGCGCGTTGAAGGGTTTGAACATGGATGTGACGGCCAACATCGCCAAACTTAAGATACGCAATGTGAAGGCCAGTAACTTGAAAGCCAAGGCGGTCGCTCGGGAGGGTGTGCTTACCGTGCAGCCTTTGCAAAGCAATCTCTACAGTGGCTCCAGCGTGGGGTCGATCACTGTGAATGCAAACAATCAACGCATTGTGATCAACCAAAAGGTGAGTGCGGTGCAAATCCAGCCTTTTATGAAAGACCTGCTGGACAAAGACATGCTGGAGGGCAAAGGCGATGTGATCATCAACGTCAGCACACAGGGCGACTCGGTGAATTCACTGAAGGCCGCCTTCAATGGCAGCGTGGCTGTGAGCCTGCAAGATGGGGCGATCAAAGGCATCAACCTCGCTGAACGATTCCGCAACGCCAAGGCTTTGCTCAGTGGCGGCAGCAACAGCACCACCAAAACCGACACCACGCAAAAGACCGATTTCAGTTCTTTGGCGGTGAGTTTTAATTTCAAGGATGGTGTTGGCACATCCAGTGATTTGAATCTGATGGCGCCACTGTTTCGCATTGGTGGACATGGTCAGGTCAATTTGGTGAACAACACCATGGACTATCTCGCCAAAACGTCGGTTGTGGCCACCAGCACGGGGCAGGGCGGCAAAACCTTGGATTCGGGTTTAAATGGCGTTACGGTGCCTGTGCGTGTATATGGCCCATTTACGGGCATTCAATGGGAGTTACAGTTCAAGGACTTGGCCAAAGATGCAGCCAAGGCCAAACTACAACCCAAAATAGATGAAAAAAAGCAAGAGTTGAAAGGCAAAGCCGAGGACAAAGTGCGCGACGCACTCAAAGGATTTTTGAATCGCTGATCTGCAACTGAGTGCGGGGTGAGTCGGGGATCCATTGGGGGAGTGCTGCAAACGCTGTTTGTTTGTTAACATCAGCCCAATGTCACTTTGAATAGGCCACAACTTTGTCCACGCCAGATGGTCTTCCCGTAGCAGAGTTGTCTCAAGCTGTGGCGCTGCTGGCCAAACGCCTGGATATTTCGCCCCTGCAAGCGGAGCAACTTATCCAACTTGCGCGCCTTGTGCCTTTGCAGCGAGGTGACACCTTGTTCCAACAAGGCGATGCAAGCCAACAGTTTTATCTTATTTTGCAAGGGCAATTGAGAGGTCAGCGTATCCGGCCCGATGGTCAGATGGATCTCACTTTGGCTTTCTATCCCGGCGAGATGATTGGCGAGTTGGGTTTTTTTGATCATTCCCCGCGCACACTCACCATCACCGCCCGTCGGGACAGTGTTCTTCTGGAAATTGATCATCTCGCACTGGCTCGCTTTGGTGAACACAGCCACGCCGTTTACCAGCATCTTATTCGCGTGCTGGTGTCCCGGTTTAAGCGCGAGTTGGGTTACAGCACGCCCGTGGCGCAACACCAAATGATTGCCTTTGACTCCTTGGTGCGCCCAGAAGGTTTGGCCGAACAAGCGGAGGAGGCACTGTGCGAGGCGATTGCGAACCATGCCGAGCTTCGGCGTTGGTCAGACTGGCGCTCCGTGGTGCTTACGCCTCCTGTGACCAATCAATCTTGTGTGGCCGAGCTATTGAAGGTGGAAGTGCAGTCACCATTGGATGAACGCCTCATGGATGACCTCGACAGCATGGTGGTCATGCTGTGCGCCAGCACCCTGTCCAATTCCGTGGTTTGTGAGTCTCTTCTCGCCAGAATTCGGCAGGCGGAGCACCAGTTCCCATTGTGGCTGGTGCTGGTTCATGAGGCGGCTTGGGTAGAGTCCAACGTGGCGGCCAGAGTGCGTGGGTTGTTTGGAGAATCATTTCAGCTTTTGCATGTGCGACGTGGGTATCCCAGTGATTTTGCAAGGGTGGTGCGTCACGTGCTGGGTCGCACCTTGGGTTTGGTGCTGGGCGGCGGTGGTGCACGCGGGTTTGCTCACGCGGGGTTCTTCAAGGCATTAGAAGAAGCGGGTTTGGTGATTGACCATGTGGGCGGCACCTCCATGGGGGCGCTCGTGGGCGCTTTGATTGCGTCCGGTCGAAGTGCTGCGCAGGTTCAGGATGCTCTGGCGCTAAGCTTTAAAAAGGGGCTGCCCTTTAAACTCACCGATTACTGGATTCCAAAGCATGGTTTTGTAAAGGCACGTGCCGTGGATGATGTGTATCACAAGGCCTTTGGAGAGGCCCGCATTGAAGACCAACCTATTCCTTTTTTTGCGGTGAGTTGCAACCTTACCACGGGCATGCAGCATGTGTTTGAGCAGGGCTTGGTGTGGAAGGCCATTCGGGCGAGCACCTCTATCCCGGTGTTTTTCGAGCCATTCATGGACGGTCGGCAGGTGATGGTGGACGGTGCATTGGTCAACAACGTGCCTGCTGACACCATGCGTGCCAAAGGGGCCCAAAAAGTGATCACCGTCGACGTGGGTCTGGAAGAAGATATCACCGCCCACATGGTGGATAACAAAGCCGTTCAAATGCCCAGCATGATGAAGTCCCTGATGCGCGTCATTGAACTGGGTGGCATTGAAAAATCGAGACAGGCCCGCGTAATCAGTGATTTGCATGTGTTGCCCAGCATACAAAACATTGGACTGATGGAGTTTGAACGTCGTGAAGAAATCGTGACGCTGGGCTATGAGGCAGGTCAACGAGCAATACCGGATATACTCAGTCTTGTGCGTAAAACTACATAACAAGCAGTACTCATCTTCAAGAGGCTTTGATGCAAAAACACTCTACGGTAGAGGTGTTGGGTTGCAGCGGCAGTATTGGGGTTCCCGGGCAGGGCACCACCTGTTTCCTGATTGATAGCGATATATTGATCGATGCAGGAACCGGTATTTGTGAGCTTGATTTTTCACGTCTGGAACAAATTGAGCACGTGTTCATCACTCACTCCCATTTGGATCACGTGTGTGGTTTGCCATTTTTGGTTGACACTGTGGGGGTAGAGCGCAGCGCACCGTTGCGGGTGTACGCCACCTCAGAGACCCTGGAAGCTTTGCGGCAACATATTTTCAACGAGACCATCTGGCCTGATTTCACAAAAATTCCCAATTCAAATGCGCCAGTGATGGAATACTGTGAAATCGAGCCCGAAGTGGCAATCATTCTGGGTGAGCGCAGCATCACCCCCGTGGAAGTCGAGCACACAGTGCCGGCAATCGGCGTTCTTTTGACCACACCAACCGGTGGTTGGTGTTTCTCTGGCGATACACATCAGACAGATCGTTTATATACCCTTATCAACAACACAAAAAAGGTGGATTATTTCTTTATTGAATCCGCTTTTCCGGACAAAGAAAAATGGTTGGCCGATTTGTCCAAACATCTTTGTCCCAGTTTGTTGTTTGGTGAGCTTCAGAAGTTGAATGCAGCATGTGAAATCTGGATCAGTCATCTCAAACCAAGGGAGCGTGTGCTGATTGAAAAAGAGTTACAGAAGTATCCTGGAACCCAGCCGCTGCGAGTCCTTTCGGCCGGAATGATTTTTAACATTTAATCGGTTGTACTTTTTTACCTATGAATATAAAACGTTCCGCAATTGCGGGCGCAGTGGCACTGTGTATGCACACCTACGCAGCGATGGCACACGCCCAGAGTGCTCTGCCCCCTGAAACTGGTGCGGCAGAGCAAAGCGATGCCTATGTGGAGCCGAGCTTCACACTCAGCGCATTCAAGTTGGAAGGTCCGGAGCTTATTCCTCGCGACCAGGTGATGGCGCTGCTTAACGGGTTTATTGGGCGTCCAATCACTTTCTCTGAATTGCGTGAGGCCACTGCTGCTGTGGAGCTTTTGCACGCTTTGCAGGGTTACGAAGTCGTTCGGGTTTTGATCCCGGAGCAAGAGGTTCAACCAGGGCAACCTCTCACCCTTCAGATTGTGGATGCACGCTTGGATGTGATCACTGTCGCGGGCAATGATCATTTTCCTTCCGAGTTGATTCAACAGGAGTTGGTTGTACTAGTGCCAGGAGCGCTTATCAACACCGTGGAGATGGACAAAAATCTTCGTTTGATCAACGACAATCCAGCAAAAATTGTGCGCGTTCGCTTGGAGCCCAGCAACAAGCCAGGTTTGGTGGATGCAAAAGTGCAGGTGGCTGATCAAAACCCTGTGGCTGCCTACCTGACGCTCGATAATTCGGGAACAAATGCAACAGGAGATTTCCGCTTGGGTGCCGCTTTGCAGCACAACAATGCGTTTGGTAAGGGTCACATGGCAAGCTTCCAGTATGTGACTTCTCCTGGTCGCTGGTCAGATGTGGAGGTGTTTGGCCTCAACTACAAAATTCCTTTTTACAGTTTTGACTCCTTGCTGGAGCTTGCGTACAGCGATTCGAACGTGAACGCGGGCAATCTTGCTGTGGGCAGCAGTTCGGTTTCCGTGCAGGGGGCGGGTACAACCTACGCTATGCGCTGGACCAAGCTGCTTGAGCGTCTGGCGGGGTTTGACCAACGCCTCATATTTTCGCTGGAGCGCAAGGAATTTGTCAGCCAGGTGCAGATCAATGGTTTTGGCCCCAGCTTGGTGCCAGAACTCGAGAGTCAACCGCTTGGTTTGGCCTACAACTTGACTGAGGCCCAAGACAGTCGTCAGCGTGCGGTGCAGGTCTCGTATTTCAAAAACTATGTCACCGGAGGAAAAAATTCCACGGCGCAGTATTCCCTGACCAATCCTTCGGCCGAGGCCAACTTTGATGTGCTACGGGCCAGTGCAAGTTGGTCCGAGCAGATTGCGCCAAGTTGGCGTCTCACCGCACAACTGGACGCGCAGTACACCGATTACTCACTCATTCCTGGTGAGCAGTTCGGTGCTGGTGGTGTCTATTCGGTGCGCGGTTTTGAAGAACGTGTTGTTTCGGCAGACCGTGGCATGCGCCAATCGCTGGAGCTGATGGGCCCCAATGTCGCCAAGCAGCTTGGCTCACTTTTTGAGCGTGTGCAGTTTGTGGGCTTCGTAGAGGCAGCCCAACTGAAGTTCAATAATCCGGTGGCAGGCACCCCGGTTGAACCGCACATCATGTCGTATGGCGTGGGTGTGCGTTTCGCCTTTGCGCCAAAGCATCAGTTCCGCATTGATCTGGCCCGCGTGGTGTCGGGTGTGCCCATTCAACCGCAGGGTGATGTGATGTTGCATTTCACCTTCGCCACGTCTTTGTGAGGAAAGGCATCATGAAATCGAATCGTCTTTCAAACTCGGTTCAGCGCAATTTGTCACAGCCCTTTCAGCGCAAGGCCATTGCAGTGGGCATTGCGATGGCGATTGCGACGTCTGCATACACGCCCGTGGCACAGGCCAATCCCGGCGGCATGTCGGTTGTAGCAGGGCAGGCCACTGCACAAACTGTGGGCAACCTACTGCAAATCACCAACTCGCCAGGGGCAATACTCAATTGGCAACAGTTCAATATTGATGTGGGGCAAACCACGCAGTTTATTCAGCAGAATGCGGGTAGCCAGGTGTTTAACCGCGTCACGGGTGGGGATGTGTCTCAAATCCTTGGCACACTGCAAAGCAATGGGCAGGTGTTTTTGATCAATCCCGCTGGGGTGTTTTTTGGTCAAGGTGCGGTGGTGGACACCGCTGGATTTTTGGCAAGTACGCTGGCCGCCTCCGACACCGATTTACTCAATGGACACCTTCGCTTTACCAATTCCACTGGGCAGGCCGGTGGTATTGTTAACCAAGGCAAGCTCACCACGCACTCTGGCGGTTCGGTGGTGTTGCTCGCGCCGAGCGTCGAGAACAGCGGCGTAATTCATGCGGATGGCGAGGTATTGCTCGCCGCAGGCCACAGCGTCACCATCGTTGATCTAAAGCATCCAACCATCGGGCTTACCGTCTCGGTTAAAGAGGGCGACAATGCACTCAACTTGGGCGAGGTAATCGGCAAAAATGTGTCCTTTTTTGCAAACCTGCTCACACACAGTGGTGTTGTGGAGGCGCGCAATGTGGAGTTGGGCAAGGGCGGTGTAATCCGTTTTGTGGGCGAGCATGTCAAAGTGACCCGAGGCAGCTCCACCACCGCCGATGGTGCGAATGGTGGTGGCACTGTTCACGTGGGTGGTGGCTGGCAGGGCAAGGATGCAGCCACACCCAACTCCAAAACCACGGTGATTGAAGCCAATGCCAGGGTGTCCGCCAACGCAACGGTGCAAGGCAACGGTGGCGAGGTGGTCGCATGGAGCGATGGTGCCACTGTGGTGGATAGCAGCTTGCAAGCCAAAGGTGGAGAACAGGGTGGCCATGGCGGCCGTGTAGAAACCTCTGGCAAGCAATGGCTGGCGGTGAGCCAAGCAGCAGACACCTCTGCGCTCCATGGTGAGGCGGGCAAGTGGTTGATCGACCCAGCCAATCTTACAATTGTCGACAGCGTTCCACCCAATGGACAGACTGCAATCACTGCCTCCAGCATGCCCCCCACCTACACCAGCAACGGTGTAAGTGGCACGGAATCGTTTTTGTTGAACAGCACGGTGGTGCAGGGCTTGGAGAACAACAATGTTGTGGAGATTTACACCACAGGCTCCGACCCAGGTGATGGCAATCTCACCGTGGCCGCACCAATTTTGGTGAGCAACAACTTCAGCCCTTCCAGTTCCAACCCAAGGTTGTTTCTGGAGGCACAAGGGGCAATTAACATCAATTCCCCGGTGGGTTTGGCGGCAGGGCAAACAGCATTTCAAGGCTTCAACCTGGAGTTAAGCTACGACATTGCCAAACCGGTGTACATCAACGCCCCGCTTTACTTGGGTAACACTGGAATTCTGCAGCTCGCCCCTTACGATGTGGGCACTGCGATGCCCACCTCGCAGGCAGGGCAACGTCCTGCAGATGGCGTCAATTTGTTGTCGGGCATGAATCAAGGCGTCACTGGACCGCTTAACCTCAACATGATCGAGTTCAGAGATGCTCGACGGTTCGCCGGGCAAACTCAGTTGCAAGTCACTGCGGGCAAGCCTTTCAAACTAAACGTGCTCGGCGCAAACCTGCGCGTCACAGACATACAAGATTTTGTCTCCTCCAGCTTTCAACCGGATTTTGATGTACGTGTTGGTGTTCAGGATTTTGATCTTTCGTCGCCGTTGGCTGGCAACCTGAGTTACGAGTCTCTGTTTGCCACCAGTTTAACCGTTGAAAGCGGTGCCATGGTCACGGCCATTGGCGATCCCTTGGTGAGCGGTGCATTCACCAATTTGACCTCACTGAACTTGAATGGCGGCACCCTTAATCTGAATGGTGGATCGTCATTTGTCAGCGCACTCAATGTGAATGTAGGCGCCCTGAATTTGGTAGGGCAGACATTCCAAGACCCGCAGTTCGGAACAATCACAGAGGGATTCTTGTCTGCCAGCAACCTAAGCGTTGCGTCGGGCAGTGTGGTGAATATCACTGGTGGATTTTTGGACTACATCACCGGTGTGATCAACGGCACAGTGAACCTGAGCACGAGCGGCGCGAATACACCTTCGGCGCTGGTTGGTTTTAACACCACTCTCAATGGTGTACTCAATCTAAATGCAGGCTTTAGTTCAGCTTCGTTGAAAAATCTCAACATGGGCTCTGCTGCAGATATATTCCTGAGAAGCGGTAACACGTTGCAGCTTGGTGGAGGCTCCTCCAGTGGCAATGGAACGGTACAACCGTTGGCTCCCGGTGCGTATATTTCCACCACGGGCGGTCAATTCGTTGCGCAGCAGGGGGCTCAGATTTTCATGCAAGGGCAAACCTCAGATGCTTTTGTAAGCTCTCCTCCACCAAGTGGCCCCTCGTTACAACCGTCGTCCAGCAATGACAGCTTTTTTGGCGGTGCACTGATTGATCTCACTGGGCTGGATGGTCGCCTAGACGCGCCTGTGGACATCCAGGCCACAGGGTTCTTGAATGGAATTTTGACCGATGTGGTCAACGAGGATTTTTCAAGCTCGGTGGTTGTAAGCAATCCTATTTCTGCCTTGTCGATTAACGCTGGAAGTATCACGGTGAATGCGGGCAGTGAGGGAAAAGCGCTGCGCTTTGGGGAATTCGGTTTTTCTCAAAGTCCAGGATTTCAGTTTGAGCCGAGCATTGGTTTAAATTTCAACGGCAGCCTCACTGTGAATAGCGGCAATGTGCGGTTGGATGGCAGTGCCATTTCTACAGTCAATGGCAACTTGACTGTCAACGGCGGCACTGCACTCATCGGATTCAACGGCAAGTTCACCAGTGCAGATTTGTTCAAAGTCAATCGCACCAATGGCGGCCGCCTGGCACTGGCGGGCGATTGGGACAATTCGGCAGTGACTGTAAGCAATGTCAACACGGCCTCTCCATTGTCCAAGGGCAATATCTTGGTGTTTGATGATCTGACTGTCGATGGGGGAGTATTGTCGGCCGCAGGCACAAGCAACAGCATCAATGTGACGTCCGATGGTTTTCTGGAGCTTCGCAATTTAAGCACCGACGCTACCTTTAATCTGGCACCCGAATCGGTCATCTTGCTTGGTGTACAAAATGACGCTGGCACAGCCGTTGCACCGGCATTTTTGAACGGTGCCACCATCAACATGGCTGGCAACAACGCGTTGTTGGTGGAAACCCAGGCCGACGGTGTTGCAAACCTGGATGGTGTGGCGAATATCAACTCGGGCTCACAGGGCAACTTGATCCTGGCAGGCCGTCGGTTGAACGATTTTGCAACGGCAGGCAGTATCCCGGATTCCATGACACTCAATGTTGGCAGTGGCATCCGTCTTAACGTCACCGGCAACGCGTCGATTATTCCTGCTGGCTTGCAGTTGTATTACTCTTCGCAGGGAATTAGTAACCCCGCTCCAAGGCCCGTTTTTCTGGTCGGGCAACTCACACCTGAAGCGGTAGCTATCTACGAGTACGATGATTTCACCACGTCGAGCACAACACCCTCCACCACAATACTCAGCGGTTTTGCTGGGCCCAGTTTTGTGATAGATGGCAATTCCGATCCACTTTTCCCAACCCCAAGTTGTGCACCAGATTTCTGCGTGAAGTTTGATGTGGCGCAGTCACTGAATTTTGCAGGCACTGTTACCACTGTCTTGGGTGGTTCAACACCAACCCTTGCAAACAGTGGGGCCAGCTTTGTGGATGGTGCTTCGCTGCAGCTGCTCCGTTACATTTTCCAAAGCTCAGACAGCATCATGTTCATGAGCGGTTTGAATATTATTTCCAGCACGGATCTTGCCAGTGGAAAGCGTTTGGTTAACGGCGCAAACTCAACAGTGCGTTTGGGCAGCAATTCAAGCAACGAAAACATCACCAGCAATGTTGAGAACAACGGCACCATCGAATTGCTTGGTAATTACACCTTCAGTGGTTTGCTCTCTGGAACGGGTTTGATAAACAACGTCGGTAACTTGGTTTTAAACAATACATCCGGCAGTGCGTTTTCCAATTCGATTACCAACTCAGGCACGGTAACCAACCTAGGTAATTATGTATTTGCTTCCTCCGTGACTGGTGGTGGAAGTTTCATGAACCAAGGCACGTTTGCTTTTAATGGCAGTGGCACAGTGGCCAACAACATCACAAACACAGGGCTCTTGAGCTTTGCGCCTGGGCGTGTGATCAACGGCAACGTCACCTCCAATGGCGGTGTATTAAGTGGATTTGCGTCCATCAATGGCAATCTCACCTTGGGGCAGGGCGCACGCCTTGCGCCTGGGGCTTCACCGGGCATCATGACCGTGAGTGGAGATTTCACACTCAATTCCAACAGCGTGGTGGATATAGAAATTGCAAGCAACGGTGGTGTGCCCGGCGTGGATTTCGATTTCATCTCGGTTGGTGGCAGCGCCAACCTGGCAGGTCAGCTTAACCTGATCGACCTGTCCAGCGGCACACTGGGCACAGGCAATGAGTATGCGTTTCTAGAGGCTTTTGCGATCAACGGCGCCTTTGGCACTGTGAACAAGGTCAACACGGGCTTGGGGTACACTTTCTCGAACCCGGTGGTGAGCAACGTTGGCAATCGCAGCACCTTGACCACCTCCACCATTGAACAGGTTGGTGGAGGCATGATCGGTGGCGGCAGCACTGGTTCTACCACCACCACGCCTGTCAATCAAAACTTGCAGCAAGCTTTTGTGCAGCCCACCAGCACAACCACCACCTCTGACACCAGCACGAGCAATACCCAATCCAGCAGCACGACAACGCCCCAAGAAGAACAGCAGGCAGTAGAAACAGCCAATCAGTCCACCTCTGGCACCACGGTGTCTCAGCAGTCCAATGACATTGAACTGAAGAGCACTTCCAGCGATGCGCAGCGTCCCTCGGCGGTTTGCAAATGAGGGCGGCCAAATGACACACTCCATGAATAACACCATGAAAAATACACTGAAGAGTTTGTTGTTGGCTTTTTCGTTGGCCATCGCGCACACCCCTGCAGTGCTGGCCCAAAGCCTACAGGCAAGCGATGTGCAGGCTCAACCAGGCGCTGCACCTGTGGTGGGTAGTATCAAGGCCATCACAGGGTTGGTGAATATCCAAACTGCGCAAGGTAAAAACAAGTTTGCCAATGCCGGCACCAAGCTCAATGTGGGCGATGTGATCAACACGCAGGGCAAAAGCACGGCTGTGCTTGAGTTTGTGGACACCACGCAGGTTGCCTTGCGACCCAATACGCGTTTTGTGGTTGAAAACTATGAATACCAGCCTGAGCAACCCGTGGCCGACAAAGCCGAGTTCAAGTTGGTCAAAGGAGGTTTGCGCACACTCACCGGGTTGATTGGCAAGCGAGGCAGCGCGGATGCATTTTCTATGAAGAGCGAAACCGCCACGATTGGTATCCGGGGCACCGACTTCACCGCCCGCATATGCAAGGGCGATGAATGTAAAAAACTTGCCAGCGGGGAGGCTGATAAACCCTCCGCCACCAATAGTTCAACAGCCGATGTGGCTGGCAGGGTTTCGCAACTGTCGGGTGAATTGTTTGCGGTCTCCCCAGAGGGCAAACGCCGCAACCTGGTGAAAGCTGCCGCTGTGTTCGCGGGCGATACGGTTGAAATGGCTGAGGGTGGTTTTGCAGTTCTCACCATGGCCGACAGCACTCGCCTCACCTTGCCAGGCGGCAGCACGATGCAAGTGGCCGCTTATCGATATGTGCCTTCGTCACCCCAAACGTCGGTGGCCTCTTTCAAATTGCTCAAAGGGGCTGTGCGTGCCGTCACTGGCACCATAGCCAAGGCAGAGCCTAAAAATGTGAAGTTTTTCACTGAGACGGCGACGGTGGGCATTCGTGGTACGGCAGTGGACATCAGTTGTACCACCACCAGCCAGGGCGGGGTGGTACTCACCACGTGTTCAGGCAGCAGCAACTTCACGGTTGAACTGCGCCAAGGGCAGATTGTACTCACCAATTTGCTGGGGCAGTCGTCGATCATCAACCCAGGACAATCTGCAGTCATTCCGGTCAATGGGGTGAATATTCAGGTCAACAACAGCCTCTCCAATGTGCTGGGCAATGTGCCCAATGCCGGGCCTTTGCCAGAAACAACCCCATCAAACTTTGAGTCTTTGTCCACCACGCCTGTGCAGGGCTTGCGGCAAGGCGGCGAGGGGTCACAAAGTGACGAGGGTGGGCAGCTTTTTGTGGCTGTAAACGATGGCACGATTGTGGTGACCAACAGCGACCAGGCACCGCTGGAGGTCAACCGTGGCGAGGGTGCATTTGTTGCAACCCTCACCAACCAGCCTCCGCAGTTGCTGGTGGCACCACCCGACGTGATTGTGCAAGACAACACCTTGTCTGCGCCACCCTTTACGGCACCCCAATGCGCACCCTAAACAAGGAGCATGAGATTGTTTAAATATTGGCGGCGCACAGCGGGCAAGGCCTTCCGCATTGGAGTGGGCTTTTCGTTCACCGCTGTGGCGGTGTTGCATGTGCTTGGGTATGCACCTTCGGAAGTGGTGCAGCGCTTGGATTACCTCATCTACGACGTGCGCCTACGCGCTGAGGCCCGTACCCCCGAGCTGGACCCGCGCATTGTGATTGTGGACATCGACGAAAAAAGCTTGAATGAAGTGGGGCGATGGCCGTGGTCACGCGACGTGGTGGCCAACATGGTGACTGAACTCACGGACGAATTGGGTGCAGCGGTGGTGGCTTTCGACATTGTGTTTGCCGAGCCGCAGCAAAGCGACGCGATACCCGTATTGCAAAGCTTGGTGGAACGCAATCCGCAATTGCAGGATGAAGTACAAAAAATGGCTGCCGATGTGGCCACCCAGTTTGACCGGGATGCACAACTTGCCAGGGTGGTGGCAGATCGCCCCGTGGTGCTGGGGTACTACCTGAACCAGGACAGCAACGCCTTATTTGGAGCCTTGCCTCCTCAGTTGTTTAAAAAAAGCCAGCTTGGCACACTGAGGCTGGACAGTACCCAGTGGCAGGGTTACGGCGGCAATATTCCCGAGCTTCAAAAGGTGGCTGAGGGTGGCTATTTCAACCCAATTGTGGATGAAGATGGCACTGTGCGTTCTATCCCCTTGCTGGCTGAATTCAATGGCGGCTTTTACCAGAGCTTTGCGATGGCAGCCTTGCGCCGGGCCTTGGGCAATCCGCAATTGGTGCCAGTGTTTCCCGAGGGGGTGCCCGATGACTATGGTGCAGTTGAAATGCTCGCTCTGCGCTCCGCTGAGGTGGAGTTGGATATCCCGGTGGAACGCGGGCTCATTACGCGGGTTCACTTCCGAGCCAAAGGCGGACCCAACGGTGGAGGGTATCGCTATGTCTCTGCCTCGGATGTGTTGGCCAAGCAGCTGAAACGAGAGGATGTCGAGGGCCGCATTGTGCTGGTGGGCACCACGGCACCGGGTTTGTTGGATTTGCGTAGCACACCCGTGAATCCAGCCTACCCCGGCGTGGAAGTGCATGCCAATGTGCTCAGCGGCATGCTGGATGGCAATTACAAATTGAAGCCCGAGTACGCGCAGGGTTTGCTCCTGCTCACGGTATTGGCTGTGGGGGTGGTGTTGAGTGTGCTCATGCCACTGTTGTCGGCCACTTGGTCGCTGGTGGTCGCTTTGCTGGTGTTGGCAGGCAGTGTGGGTGTAAACAGCGCGCTGTATTTTCAAGCGGGCTTGGTGTTGCCGGTGGCGGTGGTGCTGTTGCTGGTGTTTGCAATTTTCATGTTCGATGTGGCCTATGGTTACTTGGCAGAATCACGCAGCAAAAAACAAATGGTTGGCCTGTTTGGTGAATACGTGGCACCGGAGCTGGTCTCAGAAATGGCTGCAGACCCCAAGCGCTATTCCATGGAGGGCGAGAGCCGTGAGCTCACGGTGTTGTTCTCGGATGTGCGGGGTTTCACCACCATTTCAGAATCACTGGAGCCCAATGAGTTGCGTGAGTACATCAATGCATACCTCACGACCATGTCCGAGATTATTCGCGCTCACCGCGGCACCCTGGATAAATACATTGGCGATGCCATCATGGCATTTTGGGGTGCACCCATTCCCGACGCAGATCATGCCACCTTGGCCACCCGTGCGGCGGTGGCCATGCAGGTGGAAGCACAAAAGCTGAATGCTCAATTTGCTGCGCGCAATTGGCCCAAGCTGGCCATTGGTGTGGGGGTGAATACAGGCAACATGCGCGTGGGGGACATGGGCTCAAAAATTCGCCGTGCATACACGGTGATGGGCGATGCAGTCAATTTGGGTTCGCGCCTGGAAGGCATCACC
>DASUEF010000042.1:0-3741 GCA_036275215.1 Limnobacter sp.
GCGCGCCACCTTGATTCCGATTTTGGCCGTGCCCGTGTCTTTGCTGGGCGCGTTTGCAGGCTTGTATGTGCTGGGCTACTCCATCAACACACTCACCTTGTTCGGCATGGTGTTGGCCATTGGTATTGTGGTGGACGACGCGATTGTGGTGCTGGAAAACGTTGAACGCATCATGCATGAAGAAGGCTTGAGCGCACGCAAAGCGGCCATCAAAGCCATGCAGGAAGTGACTGGCCCGGTGATTGCCATTGTGTTGGTGCTTTCTGCCGTGTTTATCCCCATTGCATTTTTGGGAGGGCTCACCGGGGAGTTGTATCGCCAGTTTGCGATCACCATCTCGATTGCCGTGATTGTGTCTGGCGTGGTGGCACTCACGCTCACACCCTCCTTGTGTGTGATGTTGCTCAAGCATGAGCACAAAAAGCCGGGCAAGTTTTTTACCTGGTTCAACGACTGGTTTGGCCGCGTCACAGGCCGCTATGTGAGTGGTGTGAAATTCATCAGCTTGCGCCCCGCCATCGGCATTGGCTTGTTTGCCGTGATGTTGATCGTGACGGCAGGTTTGTTCAAAGCCACGCCCGGCTCGTTGGTGCCCGATGAAGATCAAGGCTACTTCATTGCAGCGGTGTTTTTGCCGGATGGTGCCACTCTGCAGCGCACCGACAAAGTGGTGGCCGAGGTGGTGGATGCGGTCGCTGCAAATCCGGCCAACGAGTATTCAGTTGCATTCACTGGATTTGATTTTCTGGGGGGCAGCTTCAAAAACAGCGCCGCCACCATGTTCATTACCCAGCGCCACTGGGATGAGCGCGAGGCTGTGACGCAGGAGCTGGTGGGCGAACTGTTTGGTCGCACTGCGGGTGTGCAAGAGGGCCTGGTGTTGGCATTTGCCCCACCGCCCATATTTGGATTGGGCAATGCAGGCGGTTTTGAGTTTTACATTCAAAACCGTGGCGAAGGCGGACCCGCCAGAATGGCGCAGGTGATGAACGAGTTCATGGCCAAAGCCAACCAAGACCCACGCCTGGCTGGCGTACAAACCTTGTGGCGGCCAGGCACGCCGCAGTTGTATGTGGACGTGGACCGCGAACGCGCGCGTGCCATGGGTGTGAATGTGAACGATGTGTTTGACACTTTGTCTGCCACGCTGGGCTCTTACTATGTGAACGACTTCAACAAGTTTGGCCGCACTTGGCAGGTGTTGATGTCGGCAGATGCGCAGTACCGCAAGAGCCCGACCGACATTGGCAACATGTATGTGCGTTCCAACACGGGCGAGATGATCCCGATTTCTGCACTGGCCCGCGTTGAATTTTCACAAGGGCCGGAGACTTTGGAGCGATTCAACAACCTGCCAGCGGTCAAGCTCTTGGGTAGCGGTGCGCCTGGCATCAGTTCGGGCGAGGCCATTGCAGCCATTGAAGACATTGCGGCACAGGTGTTGCCCGATGATTTCAGCTATGAGTTTTCAGGTGCATCCTTTCAAGAAAAACGTTCCGCGGGTTCATCGAGTTTTGCCTTGGTGCTGGGGGCTTTGATGGTGTTCCTCATTCTGGCGGCACAGTATGAAAAATGGACTTTGCCATTCTCGGTGCTGCTGGCCATGCCGTTTGGCTTGTTTGGTGCGCTGCTTGCCGTTTGGATGCGCGACATGACCAATGACGTGTACTTCCAGATTGGCTTGGTGACCTTGCTGGGCTTGGCTGCGAAAAACGCCATCCTGATTGTGGAGTTTGCTGTGCTCAAGCGCGAGGAGGGCATGAGTGCGCTGGAGGCCTCGTTGGAGGCAGCTCGATTGCGCTTCCGCCCCATCTTGATGACTTCCTTTGCGTTTATTCTGGGCGTACTGCCTTTGGCATTTTCTAGCGGCGCGGGCGCTGGGGCTCGCACAGCGGTGGGTACAGGTGTGATGGGTGGCATGACCGCTGCTACACTGTTGGCGATTTTCTTTGTGCCGCTGTTTTATCGTTTGATCGACAGAAACAAAACAGGCGGTCGACATCATGGTGATGAAGAGGAAGCAGATGATTCATCCAAACACAACAAGGAAGGGGGCAAACATGTTGAATAACTTGCCCGCAAAGTCCGCATTGGCCGTCATCCTCAGCGTATCGCTGGCTGGCTGCGCATCTCAAATCCCTTTGCTGGATCGCTTTGTACCCAAAGCAGACGTTGCGCGTGTGGAAGTGACCATGCCCGAGAACACCCAGGGTGTGAGCATGAGTGAGGTGAAGGACGAAGCGTGGTGGCTGTTGCTCAACGACCCGGTGCTCACAGCCACAGTAGAAATGGCCCTGAAGAACAACACCGATGTGCGTTTGGCCAATGAGCGCTTGAACGAAGCTGGTGCGCAACTTGGGATTGCCAAATCCCAGCGTTGGCCCTCTATTTTTGGGCAGCTCACCGGCAGCCGAAACCGCCCCACGCAGGCGGGCAATGTCCCTGTATTTGGCGGGCAAAATGTGTACGAAAGCACACGGCTTGGGGTTGGTGCAACTTGGGAACTGGACCTGTGGGGCCGCATTGGTGACCTCACCGATGCTGCTCGGGCCGGGTTTATGCAGCAAGGCTACAACCTGCGGGGTGCGCGTTTGAGCGTGGCGGCCACAGCCGCCAGCTTGTACACCCAAGTGCGCGTGTTGGGCCTGCAAGTGCAGGTGTTGGAGCAAACTTTGGTGAGTCGGGAGTCGGCCTACAAACTGGCCAAACAGCGTTATGACGTGGGGCTCACCAACGAATTGCAGTTGCGCCAAACTGAAGCCGAATATGAGTCGGTGCGCGCCCAGTTGCCAGACACCCGTGAGGCCCTGGCGCGTGCGCAAAATGCACTGGCCGTGATTGTGGGTGGAAACCCACCCCAAGCCCCTGCATTGGTGGTCGATAACCTGCAACTCACGAAATTGTTTATATTGCCGGCCGACACACCCTCGGAGTTGCTCTTGCGCAGGCCAGACTTGGCGGCAGCAGAACAGCAATTGCTGGCGGGTGAGGCGAATCTGGATGCTGCCCGCAAGGCGTTTTTTCCGTCCATTTCCCTAAGCGGGTTTGCTGGACGCGAGAGCGCGATGCTCGACAATTTGTTCACGGGTCCAGCCAAGATCTGGAATTTCCAGGCTCAGATCACACAGCCTATTTTCCAGGCTGGCCGGTTGTTCGATGAGCGCGACGCCGCGGTGGCACGCCGCAATCAGGCGGTGTTGCAATATGAGGCCAGCATCCGCAGCGCCTTCCAAGAGGTGTACGATGCCATCGTGGCTCAACGCGAAGCCAGGGAGCGCCTGCAGGCTCGGCAAAAGCAGGTGCAAACCCTCCAAGAGGTGGTGCGTTTGGCCCAGTTGCGGGTGGACAACGGCGTGTCCAATCAACTGGAGTTGCTGGATGCACAGCGCAATCTGTTGGCGGCTCAGCTGAGTTGGGCCTCGGCATGGCAAAGCCAGCAAGGTGCAAGCCTGGCCATGATCCGTGCCTTGGGCGGTGGCTTTGATGCACAACAGGTGGCATTCAAGGAATAGTCTTCCAGCGCAGGACGATTCAGTTGGGATTGACCGCCTCCATTTGGCGAGGTGGTCGCCCCCTTTTTAAGTACCCCTAGAGCAAATCCCCTATCCGGCCAATCGCTTCCCAGTTATGATCAAACCATGACATCGAAGAATGTCACCTTGATCAAACTTGTCGGAGACTCACCATGGCCACTTCACTGCTGCGCAAAAAAGCCGCGCGCCCCGCATCCAACACCGATGT
>DASUEF010000043.1:0-2785 GCA_036275215.1 Limnobacter sp.
CACATTATGCTGCAAACATGGGACTAAAGGGACAACAACGGCACGCATGCTTGTAGTCATTTGGTTTCCGTGCGCATTTGACACAAGGTGCAGCCCACCAATATGACTTGCAGCATGTGAAGACAAGCTACACAGCAACCCTAACATGCATGAAAACACAGTCATTTGTCTCGGTTCACTGTGAAAGTAGGTTGTGTGCACCCATCATTCACTAGCCTAGTACCAAGGTCCACTTGCACCCCCTCAATAGGCAGTTCTGCCTCCACCATTCTCAATGCAAAGCCTCACTCTCTCTTTCATGCTGGTAAAGAGGTTCTTGAGCATGGTATGTGGCACTTGTGCCAATGTTTTCAGCACAAACTGCTGAAACTCCTCATAAGTTTTACAGCCAGCAGCATCAACTTTGGCCTGCAGCCAAGACCAAACATTCTCAATGAGGTTGAGATCAGGGCTGTTGGGGGGCCAATTCATCAGCAAATTCACAGTGTGCCCAGGGTTGGAAGTGTTCCAAGAGGACACAGCTGATTGGGATGCCTTTTTGTGTGTGGGGTCATTGTCCTGCTGCAAGGTCCAATGGCTGATACCAGCTCCTGAAAACAACCTCTTCCCTTCTGGCAGCAATGTCTTCAGCACAACATCCCCATATTCAGCACTGGTGATGTTTTTGGCAGGTTGCCCTTTCTTGTTGGTGTACTTTGATGTGTGTTTGCTGGTGCCAGCAACCACGTGGGCCTTGGTCACTCCATATTTTGTGATGCCAGCATAGATGTTGACTGCCATTGGGTGGTTGGGAGATGCAGCAGTTCGTTGTTCTCCCTTCATAATCCACTCTGTCCTGTGCACCTTCCTTCCTGGATACCTGAAATGTATCTTGCTCCTATCAGAAAACATTACTCCTCTCCAATCTGTGTATTTGTTTTGCTCACAGAAAGCCAGGCGTTTAGCTATAGTCGCTGCCGACAGCTCCTTCTTTGGCTTCCCATTTGCTGCACGAATAGGATGGCCATCAGCTGCTGCTTTGGCCTTGGCATGACGAATGATGGTCGTTTGGTGCAAAGGCTTATCTCCAGGTGTCTTTCCTAACCTGTGCAACTCCCTTGCAACACCTTTTGCACCACCATACTTGTTGCTTAGCAACATATCCACAACCAGGGCTGCATTCAAGTCACCCAGCACTTTGTTCCGCCCTCTTCGTGGCATGGACACCACACCACCACTCTCCCGATACCGCCGAACCCACAGTAGTACAGTTTTGACATTAACATTGAACTTTCTAGCCACCTCAGCTGCATTCTGGCAAGTCTCGTAAGCGTGGACTATCTTGTACTTCAGCCCGTCTGGCAGCCGCATTTTGGTACAAATATGGCACTAGAGCGACAACAACGGCACGTATGCTTGTAGTCATTTGTTTTCCGTGCGCATTTGACACAAGGTGCAGCCCACCAATATGACTTGCAGCATGTGAAGACAAGCTACACAGCAACCCTAACATGCATGAAAACACAGTCATTTGTCTCGGTTCACACCCCGTTGCAAAATTAGATGGTTGCTTAGGCCGTACACATCCGAGATACGTACATTGCTTCCATATACGACCGTATACGACTACAAGAACACGTATACGGATGCCCTAGACCCAACCAAACAATGTTTTAAGACCGTCATCTGAAAAGTTTTTAACAAGAGTACAATTCATGACCAAGGCAAGGCAGTGAAATAGCCCCTCCCAAGTCACTTTTGGAAATGGCTGGTCAAATACGGTTTGTTTTTTGCGTATTTGACGGGTCAAACGTTGGCCAATGGGGCTGATTTTTTGCGAAACCCCGCAAGTTAAGTCCTTCGGACTTTAACTAGGCAGAATAACCCCCCCTACCCTCTGCAACAAACCCCATGTCAATCAGACAAGAATTGAGAAAGTTAGGTGGCTTCTAGCCACCTTGGAACATGCAAAATAGCCATCACTGCAACTACCAGCAGGAGCTGCTGATGGTGGAAAGCAATGGCTCTTTGGAAAGCCCTACTGTGGTGCTACAAATGGTGCCTCTGACGGCCACCACAATTCTTAGTCCTTGGAGCTGTGCCATGGCTTCAAAGTTGGCAGTTCTTGGCAGCAACCAATTGCCCACAAATAGGGCTTCATATGGATGCCCCCACTACCCACCCCTCACAAGCAGAACCATGCCTCTCTTGGCATAGACAGGCACAACTCAACCACTCACAAGCCGTCATGGTGGTTGCAACATGGTGGGGCTGTGCATGTGCTAGTAGCAACAGTGCAATGGGAGATTGTGGCAACAATGCAGCATGGTGCTGGCAACTAGCACCCCGACCCACAATAAGAACTCACCAAACAGCATGCCCTCACCCATGATGCTGACCTACTAGGTCCATGCATTACATGCATGTGGGCATCACACCAGCAACATGCCCACTTTTCTTATGCCAATGGTAAAGGTGCCAACAGTCAGCTGCAAGCCTCCCTCCATGCCATCTTAACACCATACCTAGTCCTCACCATGCCCACAACTCATAGCCATAGGTTTTGTGACTGCCATGCCCATACTGTGAATCACCACATACAAGGGGTCCATGCACCACACACATTCCATTGGGAAAGCATCTAAGGGGCATTCACAAAGAGAATCTCATCAACCACCTTATTATGCAACAGGGTGGCCGACCACTCAACTTTCCCTGCAGCCCCCACTCAGCTCTTCCAATCAGTGACCCCGACTCAGCATCCTCAGTCGACCCCTCTCATCTTGTCCCACATCCCCACCCCCTC
>DASUEF010000044.1:0-14196 GCA_036275215.1 Limnobacter sp.
TGCAAACATTTCAATTTTGAGTTTGGAGAGCTCATACATTTGGCGTTGATTGAGCGCCCAATTGTCCAGCTCTGTCTTGTTGGGCAGTTCATTCCACAATTGCGGGCCGCTCATGGGCACCTCAAAGTTGCGCAACACCACCGCTTTGAAGGGATCGGCCCGGTTGATTTGAACCACGTAGCCATTTTCGGCTTTCAATGCGCTTTGCAGTTGGTGGGTGTAACCTCCAACGCTTCTCCAACGCATCACACAGGCCGCAAACTTGCATTCAATCGATTCAACTGTCCAGCCCGGCACATAAAAGGGTTGGTCGTAAATCAGGTTGAGCAGCTTGTTGTAATCGCTGGTGGACAAGCCCACACGCCCTTGGTTGTCAATCAAGGCCTGGCTGTACTCAATGGTTTTGTCGGTGAGGGCGATTTGCTCAGCCAGCAGGCGCTTTTGAGTTTCAGTTTCGTAGTAGTCGTAGCCAAACATCGCGGCAATCAACACACCGATGAGCAGTGCTATTTGAGCAATGTTTTTGTAATCCAGCGGCACAGTTTGGATTCGGTCTGATCGCGATGCGTGCTGCTTGAAAAACGCTGAGTCATCCACAATGTGTTCATCGGCCATCCAGATTTTGGTGTCGTTGCTGACCACTTTGTAAGGCTGACCACCATCGCGGCTGCGTTGGTAGTACTCCATCATGGCGATGATCTCGGATTCTGTAGCAATCACATCCATGGTGGGCACGCCGTTTTCAATCACCACCAGCACCACTTCACCCAAGCGATTGCCTGTGCGGATGCGCCAAGCCACCAATGTGTCGGACTCCTGAAACGCCCTAGCCAACACAGCCGCCAAAGAAAACTGACTGTCGGTTCGCTCTTCCTTGCTCAGAGAATCGTCGTAGCTGTCATAGCCTGCCACCAGCAATTTTGAGGACTTCACACTCGCCCACAAATTGCAATCCATGAGCTGCCCGTACTCTCGAATTTCAGCCATCCGCCTGAAGAAACGTTTGGAGAACACGGGCTGCCATGACAGGCCCGCGACCATGAGCCGTTTGGAATAGCTGCCGATCACAGAGGTCTGTTCTTTCATGGGAATTACAGAATAATTGCTCGCACAAAAACAATGAAGTTCTCACGCTCGGCGCTGCTGGTTTTTGACCCTCCCCACCAAAGGCTTAGGTTTTCGGCCAGGGTGCGGTTGTCGGCTTGTGACACATCCCTGGACAGGCCTGTGATGGCCATCACCTCGCCAGGTTTCAAGGCAACGGTGTACTGGTCCGAGATGGCGCTGGTGTTTGGGGTTTGTACGCGCTGTAGCGTGTCGCCGCTGCCCGTGGTGACCTCAAACAGGCCCAGCAAGTCCGACAGGCTTACTCCCATTTTCAGCATCACCGTGTTGTTTTCTAGAATAAGGGGCATCACCGCATACTGATCGCCCGTCGTGATCGAGCTTGTGGTCAGGCCAGGCAGACCCGAGCCTCCACCCAGGGCAGAGGCCACCGAGGGTTTGGTCTCAGACAAATACCCGGTGGTGTTGAGCCGCGCTTTTCTGGCCCATTGGCGGTTTAATGCAATCAGCGAGATTGGGCGGTGTTGCACGTTGTTGCCTATTTGGTTCAGTGCGTTGATCACCGCAGCGGAGTCACCAAATCGACGATTCAAATCCGAGTTGGTACCCACCGCAGGCAGAATCGTGGCGGTCACCGAGCCCACGTTGCCGGAGGTGAGGGTGGTGGGCGATGTGGCGCCCAAGGTGAATGTGTTCGACAGGCTGCGGTAGAAGGCCGTCCAGTCCACACCCAGCTCATTGGTGGCGCTGGTGCTCACCGAGTAGATGTCCATCTGGATTTGCACCTGCTTGAGCATGTTGGTGTTTTCTGCGCGAATAAAGTCACGAACCAGGGCTTGCACGTCTTTGCTGGTCTTCACCACCAAACGGCCCGAGCCATCGGCCACAATCACTTCTGACCCTGGCACACCCTCCACCATCTTTTTGACCACGCTGATCAAGCTGGTCAAGCCATTGATGGTCCCTTGCTCGGCCACGTTAAGCTGCGATGAGGCGCTGATCCCCTGACCCGTTGTGGAGCCGGTGCTGCCCGAGTTGATGTTGTAGTTGTAGCCGTTGGGGAAAGTGGCCAACTCGTACATGGCCGTGGTAAATCGCATCACATGGATCGCACCATCCCGGTATTCCCAAGACAGGCCCAATTGGTCCGTGATGTGGTCCAGAAACCCACTCAAACTGCCCCGCCAGTTCACGCTGCTGGAGGGCAGTGTTAATGCGACCGGCTCGTTGCCTGCACCGCTGGTGCCACTGGGGGGCAATGGCACGTTGTTGCTTGTGGCGGCAGGAAGCGCTTGAACGGCTGCGGCGAGGCTGCTGGCGGCACCACCACTGGCTGTGGCCGATGCACCGTTGGATGCTGCCGCGGCATTGTTTTGTGTGGCTGCGGGTGCTGGATTGGAGGATGTGCTGCTCGCGGGTTGTGAGTGAACATCCTGTGTGATTCGAACTGGAATGCCCACCATCTGCGACAAGCGAGACATCACCTGCGACAAGGGCATGCTGTTGCGACCGTCTGCAAATCGGATCACGTATTCGGATGAGAAACTGGCCGGCAATTTGTCATCTGCATTGGCAGGCAGCATTACCGCACCCACCCAACTCTTGCTGGAGTGGCGCAACACCTTGGGCTTGATCTGCTGTTGTGCCGCCTGGTCCGCATAGGCCCTGCCACCGCGTACTTCCGAATTGCCCTGAAGGGGCCCCACCACCGCGTCGCGTTTGTCGCTTGCAAAATCAAGTTTGGATTGGCTTTGAGTTTCCGATTTGGGGCTTGAACAGGCGCTGAGCCCACACAGCAGTGCAATGCCAACGGCCAGTGTGCGTGAGGTGCTTGATCTCATTCAATGGCACTCCCTAACTTGGTCGCCCAATCTGGTAATTCTCAGTAAAGGTGGGGAGTTTGAGTAAATACAGGCCTCCAGCGGGTATTCGGAATAGGCGATGCCAGGAGTTTCCAGCACCTGCTGGACAGCCTCTGGCAGCGTGCCTTCGAAGGTGGATGCGGCGCCAATCAGGAGGTAGCGGTCTGCATCCCAGCGGAAGGAGTAGCCCGCTTCCTTGGCCCATCGCGCCAAGGCCTTGTCCAGCCGCACATCCTCGAGCCGGAGTTCCCATTGTTGGAGTGGCAGCGGTTTATCGGCGGCGTGCACGGCCGTGGAAAATGCCAGCAAGCCGATGATTAACGCGATGTGTAGGCGAATTTTTGGTGTCATTGTTGAATGTCGGCCAAGAGTGGCGCGAGCTTGTAACATTTACGGCAGAATAGTTCAATACGCGGCCAGTATTGCGCAATCAATTATTGCAATCAACCACTTTTATTCAACTTGGCCCTGTTTATACTGGGCACAAGCAACCTTGGATGAGCGGCAATACGTTACAAAACCATGATCACACTGAACGAATCGGATGAAGTTTTGTTGGCCCAGGTGCAAGCCAAAGTGGTGGATGCAAAGACGGCTGGGCTCGTGCGGGACACCCTACTAGATGTGGTGCCGCGCTACCGGCGGTTTATTCTGGACATGCACGCCTGCAACTTGGTCGACAGCGGGGGCTTGGCGGGCATGGTCACTTTGCTCAAAGGCATGAAAGCAAACAATTGTGAACTTGTGTTGTGCAACTTGAACAAGCCGGTGGTCTCGCTTTTTCAACTCACGCGCATGGACCGTTTGTTTAAAATTGAAGCGGACCTGAGTGCAGCACAGGCCTTTTTTAAAGGCGCTGCATAATCGAAGGTCTGCGGGTAAACCGCGCCCCTCGCCCTGCGTTAATGGGCTTTTGTTGATGTTGTTGTAGAAGTAAGCAAATGCCCTCCATCCTTGCCTTGTTCGCCTTTGTATTGCTTGTGTTGGGTGGGTATGGCTACATCAATCAGCCAGCCGTTGAACCCCCTTGGGCGGACACCATTCCGGGCTACGCATTTTCACCCTACCAAGCTGGGCAAAGCCCGGTGGATAACATTCACCCCAGTCTGCAAGACATCGAACGGGACCTGGCCGTCCTGCAAGGCAAGTCCCAAGCGATTCGCACCTACACTGTGCAAGGGCTGTTTGCCGAAGTGCCCGCCCTCGCAGCCAAATACAATCTGAATGTGGCGCTCGGCGCGTGGTTGGGGGCCGACCTGCAGTCCAATGCCGCCGAGGTGGAGCGCCTGTTGTCTGTGTCTGCCCGCCCACCTTACAACGTGGTTCGGCTGGTGGTCGGCAACGAGGCCTTGTTGCGCGAAGAGCTCACCGCGCCCCAGCTCTCCGCCTACCTGGACCAAGTGCGCGCACAAACAGACATCCCGGTGAGCACTGCAGAGCCCTGGCATGTGTGGCTTAAGCATCCAGAGCTTGCGGCGCATGTGGATTACCTCGCTGTGCATTTGTTGCCCTTCTGGGAGGGCGTGGCCCTGGAAGATGCGGTTGACTTCACGTTTGAACAATATGCCAAATTGCAGGCTGCCTTTCCTGGCAAACCGATTGTGGTCACCGAAGTGGGCTGGCCCAGCCACGGTCGTTCAATCAAACAGGCCACCGCATCACAAGCCAATCAGGCCAAGTTTTTAAGGCGCTTTATTCACCGCGCCGAGCAAGAAGGCATGATCTATTATGTGATGGAAGCCTTCGACCAACCTTGGAAAAGCGACATTGAAGGCAGCGTCGGTGGGCATTGGGGCGTACTCAATGCCGATCGTCTGCCCAAATTTGAGACCACCAACCCCATCATCCCCATTCCACAATGGCAATTCTTGGCAGCGGCCTCTGTTCTGGTTGCCTTGCTGTTGATTGTTTTTTTGTTGATGGACAGCGCTTCTTTGCGGGACAGTGGACGAACATTCCTCATGTTCAACGCTTTTGTGGCGTCCTCTCTCATTATTTACGTGATCTACGACTTCACTTTGCAGTACCACACATGGGCCAGCATGAGCGTCTCGGTGGTTTTATTGCTGGGGGTGGTCGGTGTGTTTGTGATTGTGCTGGCCGAGGCGCATGAATGGGCCGAGGCCATGTGGTACCAGGCAAGAAAACGGCTGCTGCAAATTTCGCCAGTGACCAGTGCACCCACAGCACAGCCTTTTGTGTCGGTGCATGTGCCTGCTTATGAAGAGCCGCCTGCCATGCTGATTGACACATTGAATGCCTTGGCAGCGTTGGATTACCCCAATTTCGAAGTGATCGTGGTGGACAACAACACCCAGTCCGAATCGACCTGGCGGCCTGTGCAGGCGCATTGCGAGAAACTGGGGACGCGCTTCCGGTTTTTTCATGTGAGCCCGCTTTCCGGCTACAAGGCCGGCGCACTCAATTACGCCTTGGCTCACACCGCGGCGCAGGCTGAGGTGATTGCCGTGATCGACGCCGATTATCAGGTGCATCGGGATTGGCTCAAAGACTTGGCGCCACAATTTGAAAACCCGAACATCGCCATTGTCCAGGCCCCACAGGATTATCGCGATGGGCAAGAAAGCTTGTTCAAAGCCATGTGCCACGCCGAGTACAAGGGGTTTTTCCATGTGGGCATGGTCACCCGCAACGAGCGCAATGCAATCATCCAGCATGGCACCATGACCATGGTGCGGCGTGCAGTGTTGCAAGATGTTGGCGGATGGGGGGTGGACACCATCACAGAGGACACAGAGCTTGGCCTGCGTATTTTTGAGCATGGGCACGAAGCCGTTTACATTGACCGCAGTTACGGCCAAGGATTGATTCCAGACACCTTCACCGACTACAAAAAGCAAAGGCACCGGTGGGCCTATGGTGCCATGCAAATTTTGCGAACCCATGCGCATGCTTTGCTTCGTTTTAAACGCAGCCAATTGCGGCCGGGTCAGCGGTATCATTTTTTTGCGGGCTGGTTGCCTTGGATTGCCGACGGTTTTAACTTGGTGTTTGTGGGCATGGCCCTGTTGTGGTCTGGGCTCATGCTGTACGACCCCATCGCTTACAACGCACCCCCCCTTTTGATCAGCGTGGTGCCTTTGATGTTCTTTGCATTCAAGCTCACCAAACTCATCACCTTGTATCTATGGCAGGTGAAGACCAGTCTTCTTGCCGCCTTGGGTGCCACGTTGGCGGGCCTGGCCTTGAGTTACACCATCGGCCGCGCAACCCTCTCGGGTCTTTTTTTGGGGCGCAAAATTCCATTTGTCCGCACGCCCAAACTGGCCAGTCGCCTTGCGGTGTTCCGCGCCCTTGCGGCCGCACGGGATGAATCCATTTTGGCGATTGCGTTGTTGTGCTGTGCAAGCGCGCTGTATTTTGCTTTGGGTGTTGACTCCAAAGAAAACCTGGCCTGGAGCGTGGTGCTGATCTCGCAGAGCCTGCCTTTTTTGGCGGCTGTGGTGGTCTCGATGTGCAGTGCTTTGCCGGCCAGGCGGCACGCGCTCACGCTGCAAAAGCCGATTGAATCTGACCACTGACGCCACCTCATGAGCTCCACACCCGCCAGCTTGCCCCCAACCATTGCCCCGGCCGCTTTGCCTGCCCAGGAAAAAATCAAGGGCTGGTTGCTGGCACGCTTGGCCATTGCGGTGTTGTTGCTCAATTCTTCATTGTGCTTCACCGCCATCTGGCCCACTGTCTACATTCAGCCCAGCCCCAGCTTGTCCCCAGAATTTGCATGCCTGCTCGTGCTGTTGGCGGCGGTGTGTGTGTTGTTTGGTAAGCCGTCTGCCAGGGCCTTGGGATGGCTTGCTGCTTTGCTCGCACTGATGGTGGTGGGGCGTTATGCCAATGTGGTGGTGCCCAATATTTTGGGGCGGCCAGTCAATCTGTATTGGGATGTGCCAGAAATTCCCCGCTTTGCCTGGGTGACTGCCCAGGGCCTGCCCTGGTGGACCAGCGCCATGGCGGTGATGGGCGGGTTGCTGGGGGCTTGGGCGCTGCATCGGGTGTTGTGGTGGGCATTAAAAACCTTGAGCGAGGGCATGGCGCCTGTGTCCCGCTCACCGGCCTTGTGGGCCGTGTTGCTGTTGCTCGGTGGGTTGGGGCTCACCGGGTTTAAAAAGGACCATCCACCCAACCAACTCGTGAGCCAGCCCGTGTTGACGGTGTATGTCAAAGAGCTGCAGAAGTTGCTCGACATTGTGGTGCCCTCCCGGGCCGCCAAGCTCTTGCCCCCCAGCACCGTGATTGACCAGGCCATGGCCTCTCAGCCTGGCGAACCGCTGGCTGCCCTGGCCGGTCGTGATTTCACGCTCGTCTTTTTAGAAACATACGGCGCGGTGCTCTATGACCAGCCGCAGGCCCGGCAAGCTGTCCAGGCCACCCGGGATGAACTGGAGCGTGCCATCGTGGGCGGTGGCAAGCAGGTCGTGTCGGCATTTTTTACGTCGCCCACCATCGGTGGTGCCAGTGATTTGGCGCACCTGTCGGTGCTCTCCGGCATCGATTTAAAGGATTCCCGCAAGCACGATGTGCTGCTCACCACCAATCGCCCAACACTGATTGATGTGTTTCAGCGCGAGGGCTACGAGGCTTTTGGTTTGTATCATTCTGTGGGTTGGGATTGGGCGGAACGCGTTTACTACGGATTTGATCAATATTTGAGTGGCCCAGACCTGGGTTACCCAGGCCCCCCCATCGGGTTTTGGAAAATACCAGACCAATACGCCTTGCCTCGACTGGAGCAATTGCATCCGCGCAACCCACAGGCCAAACCGCGCTTCACGCTGTTTACCACGATCTCGACCCACTTCCCGTTTCATCAGGTGCCGCCTTACCAGCAGGACTGGCAAAAGCTGCTCAGCGAACAGCCCTTTGATGCGGATGCAGCGGCCAAAGCGCAGGCCGAGCCCGTGTTGTGGGAAGACATGCGCCCCGACTACTACCGCAGCATCAACTATGCACACACTTGGCTGGCAGGCTACTTCACTCAGCCTGAGCCACGGCCCACGGTGTATGTGCTGGTTGGGGACCACCAACCCACGGGCAGCGTCAGCCGTGAAGACACCCCTTGGGACGTGCCGGTTTTTGTTGTGAGCAACGACAAAGCGTTGATTCAACGTTTCCGCGCCATGGGTTTTTCAGAGGGCTTGACCCCTGTTCAACGCGCGCCCATGGGCGGTTTGCACGACCTCACCACCGTCTTGCTTAAGGGTTTTGGGAGCGCACTGCCTCAGTGATTGGGTGCAAGGGTATGGCCAGTGGACGCATGGGTGATCCGTCTGCCCCACGCAGTTTTAACGAGGCCCCCATGAATGCAAACTCATACACCTGGTCTTTGGCCAGCGCTTCCAAGTCCACCAGTTCAAGAATGAATGTGCCTTTTTGCGCCAACAGGTAAGTGTGCACTGGCACATAATTGCCGTTCACCTCCGATGGAAAGGCCTCGAAGCTCAAATTGTCTGCGCCCACAACCATCGCGCCACCTTCCTCCACCAAAAATTTGGCAGCCTCTAGGCCAAGGCCTGGGGGGTTGTGCATGTATTTTTCTGCTTGTTCATACTGTTGCATCCGCCCGGTGCGAATTAAAACCACATCGGCCTCTTGCAAAGCGACCCCCTGAGCGTGAAGCGCCTGTTGAAGGTCGGCTTTGGTGATGCGGTGGCCATCGGGCAATGAGTCCATGCCTTTGGCGCGTGCAACATCGATCAGCACCCCACGGGCAATGATCGGGGGAATTGTCTCTGCGCCAGTTCGCGTCCACCCCCGATCCCCCAAGTGTTTTGAAGCTTCGAAGTGATTCCAGATTTTGCCGTTCAAACCAAAATGGTTGAGGGCGTCGATGTGTGTGCCCGTGTGTGAATACATCGACACCGCCGTGCCGGTGTAACTGACATGGTCGTTTTGAACATCGCCCACACCCAAGGGGTCATCCACCTTGGTGCCGTGTGGGGTGTGAGTCATCCAGATTTGATAACGGGGATCGCCCGCGGCGTGCCAGCCTGGCATGCCAATGAAGTATTCCACTGACAAGTCATACACACGTGTTGGATTGAGCCTGGCCAATACCATTCGCTGGTAAGCTGGAGTCATCAAATTAAGTCGCCCAATTTCATCCTCTGGTCCCCAAGGGCTGATGCCCACCGAGGGTCTAGGCCCTTCTCCTTTTGGCAACACATGGGCTGAATGCCCCGGGCCTGCCTGTGCGTGGCCAAGCATTAATGTGAGTAGACTCAGCATGGACATTTTCCGTACAAGGACATTTGTATTCACGATACTGCTCCTGAAGCGTTGGAGGATTGAACTGACACGAGCACTACACCGACGGCGATCAGTGATGCGCCCAACCAAAGCCATGCGGAAATTTGTTCATCAAACATGGCAATGCCCAGCAGCATCGAGCACAGGGCAATCACATACCCCAACTGACCCACATACACTGGCGTGGTGCGTTGCTGCAATTTGAAGGCGAGCAGGTAAAAAAGGCCTGATCCAAGCGCGGCGCCAGCAACCACAGGCCAGCTTTGCGGAGGTGGCAGCTCGGCCCCCGATGCAATAAAAGGTGGTGTGAGTAGCAGCAGCTGCGTGAGAAGCAGTCCTGAAGCCATTTGGATGGGCAAGCCGCCCTTGGGCCACGCGGTTGTGCGGTACAAATTGCCACAGGCCAACAGCAACGGAGACACACATGCCAACAGGGCCCAGGTCCACAAGTCTGGGGCAGGTAGGCTGCTTTTGGGCAGTAGGATTGCAAGTACCCCAGCGAATCCGATGAGAAGCCCCAATGCTTTGATCCAGCCAAATGCACCAGGTTTGACCAGAAGAACCAATCCGTAGGTGATCAATGGCGACAAAGACGCAATCACGCCAACCACGCCGGATGGTAGCGTTTGTAAAACGTGGTAAGTGAGCAAATAGGGCAGGGTAAAGCCCATCAACCCTGCCAGCAAATAATAACGGACATGCGATGCACTCAAGCTTGGCCATTGCCCCGCACGGCTTGCTGCAGCCAGGACGATTGCGCTGGCCCCCACGATTTGCCAGTACAGCAAACTCAACCCAGCAAGCTGGTGTTGCGCAGCAATTTTTCCCATGGCGTAGGTGATGGATATCAGGCCGCCACAGATCCACAAGAGAAACAGGTTGGTGATGTTCATGTTGTACAAGCCCATAGGCGATGAATGATGTCATTGTATTAATTGATTAAAAAAAGATAATCCTGTAAAAAATCAAATAATTGTTTCTTTAGGTGCAACAAAATGGGTCGTTTGGCGGATTTGGAGGTCTTTGTTGAGGTGGTCAAGCACCGCAGCTTCACAGACGCCGCTGACGCGTTGGGCATGAACAAGTCGTCAGTGAGTAAAGCAGTGAGTCGTCTGGAAGACCGGCTCGGCATCAAGCTACTGCATCGCACCACGCGCAAGCTCAGTCTGTCCGAAGAAGGCATGCGTTTGCATGAGCGAGCTCAAGTGGCTTTACAAGCGATTGTCGAAGCGGAGCAAGATGTATCCAGGCGCCAGGCTCAAGTGAAAGGCACCTTGCGCGTGCTTGCCCCCATGTCTTTTGGAATTGCTCGCCTGGCGAGGCTGCTGCCAGGCTTTATGGCGCAGTATCCCGGCCTTGATATGCACCTGCACTTGGAGGACCAGATGTCGGAAATTGTCGGGGAGGGGTTCGATGTGGCCATTCGGATTGCCGAGCTTCAGGATTCATCACTGGTTGCCTACAAGGTTGGCGAGGTGTCGCATATCGTGGTCGCGGCCAGGTCTTACTTGGACCTATACGGGGCACCTGAGCGTCCTGATCAATTGGTGCGTCATCGTTGTGTGCTGTATAGCTATCGCGAACGCCCAAATGTTTGGTCTTTTACCGATGCGCGGGGTCAGCAACAAGATGTCACCGTCCATGGTGGTTTTACTTCGAACAACAGCTTGGCGATTCGGGAGGTCTTGTTGGGCGGCGGTGGCGTGGGGCTTATGCCTTTGTTCAGCGTGGAGGAAGACCTCGTGGCAGGTCGTTTAATGCGCCTGCTCCCGAATTATGGCTGCATACAACGTGGTGTATACGCCATGGTGCCTCACCGAAAAAACCTGAGTGCAAAAACCAAGGCCTTTGTCACCTATTTAAAATCTGTGGGCCTGGTCGGTTGATGCAAGCACCAGCCCCTTGACATCTGCAGACCCCACCAGTAGGATTGGCGCACTCATTGGGGAGTAGCCTCCTTCCTAACCGGAAGGGCTTGCGTCAACACACTTGGTCTAACACCTTCCACGGGCCATGGCGCAAGCGGTAATCTTACTTGGCAAGACCTTTGATCACTCGGTTTCCCGCACGGCCTGGAGAAACCCCGTGGTCATTTGGTTTTCCGGGCCCAGGATTCATGAATGTCTACTCTTCTCGTGTCAACTGGCGTGATTGCACTCGCTGAAATCGGTGACAAAACCCAGCTTCTTGCTTTTCTGCTTGCCTCCCGTTTTAAAAAGCCCGTCCCCATTGTGTTGGGCATCTTGGTGGCCACCTTGCTTAACCATGGGCTTGCCGGCGTGGTGGGGGTGTGGATCACCCAGCATGTGTCGGCAGACTTGTTGCGCTGGGTCTTGGGCGCCTCGTTCTTGTTGATGGCCGTGTGGACCCTGATCCCAGACAAACTGGACGACGGGGAAATTCAAATCGCGACGCGCCTGGGGGTGTTTGCCGCAACCCTGGTGACCTTCTTTTTGGCTGAAATGGGCGACAAAACACAAATTGCCACGGTGGCCATGGCTGCGCACTACGCCGATGTGTGGATGGTTGTGCTTGGCACCACACTAGGCATGTTAATTGCTGATGTACCTGCAGTGTTTGCAGGGCAATCTCTCGCAAACAAAATCCCGGTGAAGTGGGTTCATCGTGTAGCTGCAGGCGTATTTCTGGCACTTGCTTTGGTCAGCTTTTTCGGGTCAAGTGGTGGCATTCTTAAGCAATTTAATTGATTCAAACACGCGGTTCAGGAGACATCAATGAGTGTTTGTCGTTTGTGCAATTCGACATTTTTTAAAACATGGACAGTCAAGGACGCCAAATCCAATGAAACCCTTGAAATGGCCATGTGCGGGCATTGTGCCTTGGTTCAGCAAATGAACCTGCCCAGCGATGAAGCGCTGCGGATTTATTACTCACACAATTACCGGGAAGACTACAAATCCACCCATCGCCCAAAACCAAAATATGTTTACCGAGCAGGGATGGCGGCCAAAGACCGACTGGCTTTTATTGCCAGGTCAGGCATTGCGGCCGATGGACGCACATTGATCGACATTGGCGCTGGTGGTGGAGAGTTTTGTTATTTGGCCAAGCGCGCGGGCTTTGCCGTGGAGGGGGTGGAGCCCCATGTTGGCTACTCGGAGTACGCGCGCGACCATTACGACGTGTCCATACAAACCAATGACATCCACGGTTTGGCAGAGCGAAAAGCCGATGTGGTGACCATGTTCCATGTGTTTGAACATCTGGCGCATCCTTTGCTGGCCATTCGAAAAATTTGGGAGGTCCTTCGGGACAATGGCCACTTGGTGATCGAGGTGCCAAACATTCATCAATCGGATGCAAGCCCGCACAACATCTATTTCAAGGCGCATCTTTTTTATTACTCGCGCTACAGCCTGATGGCTGCGGTGAGCCAGTATTTTGAGTTGGTGAGCGTGGAAGACAAGGGCAACTTGTTCATGGCCTTGCGCAGGCGCGCGCAGCCTTTGGGAGCACCCGTTTGGCCAACTGCATTCCAGCTTCAGCACACCGAGGATCGCTTACAAGCCAAGGGGTGGCGCGAGTATTTGATTGAAGGCCAAGGCTGGCGCAAGATTTTTCGCCGCATTGGCAACACGCTGCCAGAGCGCCGAGCGGCCGCCATGTCTGCACGCGAGGTGCTGGATCATGTTTGGCAAAAGGCCGGTTATGGTTCAAGCGCGGTTTGGCCTGGGGTGAGTGTGTTGGTGGCCATGGCCTTGTTGCTGGAGGCTTGTTATTAAATCGCACCACGGGTAAACCCTGGCAACTGGGGTGCTACACTCCAGTTGACCTTATTTGCACGCGCACCCATGTCTCTCTTATCCAGCCTGTTGCTTCTGATTGTGGTGGCCAGAATTTTTGGCCGCCTCTTTGCCCGCTTTAATCAGCCCGAATTGATCGGTGAGATTTTGGCGGGGGTTTTGTTGGGCCCGGCGATTTTGGGGTTGATTGAGCCCAACGCCGCACTGGCCGCCATCACCGAGCTTGCTGTGTTTTTAATCATTCTGAGCGCAGGCTTGGAGATGCGCTTCTCTGACATTGTGGAGGCCATGAAGGGCCGCGGTCTGGTGTTGGCTGCGCTGAGCTTTTTCATCCCCTTCGGCGGCGGTGCGGCCATTGCCGCGATTTATGACCTGGATGTGATGCGCACGGTGTTTTTGGGTTTGTGCATTTCCATCACCGCATTGCCAGTGGCGGTGAAGTTGATGGAAAACATGGGCATTTTGCACACACCAATCGCCAAATTTGCCTTGGCCACTGCCATCGTGAACGACGTGGCGGCTTTGTTCATTCTCGGCATTATTCTGAATTTGCCTGAGCAACGCACCATGCATGACGCGGTCAGTGCAATTGGGGTGGCCACTGTCAAGCTGATGTTGTTGTGTGCTGTGGTGCTCACCCTCAACTGGATCATGCAAACCTTGCAAAAAAACAAAGTGAATGTGCAGAGCATTCCTGAAAACATGGTTCGGCTCTTTGGCCCTGAAGCCCTGTTTGGCATGGTGGTGGTGTTTGTGTTGGTGTTCGGCACCATCAGTGAAGCCTTGGGATTTCATTTTGTGATTGGTGCATTTTTTGGTGCCTTGTTTTTGGACCAAAAGCACTTTGTGGCCTCCCGTTATCGCGATTTACAAAATACGTTGGGATCCATCACCAATGGGTTTTTGGCCCCGGTGTTTTTTGCTTACCTGGGCTTGGAGCTTCAGCTCATCTCTCTGGAAGACATCGACTTCCCCGTCGTTGTGATCCTCGTGTCGGTGTTCACCAAATTGCTTGCTGGATGGTGGGGCGGTCGGATCACTGGGATGGGTAATCGGGAGGCCTTGGGCTTGGGTTTTGTGCTCAATGGCCGAGGCGTGATGGAGTTGGTGGTTGCAGGCATTGCCTATCAAAAGGGTTTTATTGGGCCCACCATGTTCTCCACCCTGGTGTTGATGGGCATCATCACCACTTTCCTCACGCCGATCCTTTTTCGTCAGGCCTTCCCTGGCAATCGCCT
>DASUEF010000045.1:0-3383 GCA_036275215.1 Limnobacter sp.
TTATATGCTGCATCGCGGCTTACTCCGATTACCGTGAATTCAAGGACCACACAAAATACCGGTACCCTGCGCGTGAGCAAGCTCCTGCTTGAAGTGCGTTGGTTGGGCCTGCTCGTGCTCTCCATCTATCTGTTTTTGATATTGGTGTCATACAGCCCGCAGGATGACAGTTGGTCCCACGCCTCCGGCAGCGACATCGTCAGCAATTTTGGCGGTACGGTTGGCGCCCATTTGTCCGATTTTTTGTTTTTCCTCGCCGGTTACTCGGCTTACGCCTTGCTCGGTTTGTCCTTTTTTCTACTGTGGCGTGCCCGCAAAATGGTCGATGCCATTGAGCTACCCGGTTTTGATGAGCCCGCACCCAAGTGGCTGCCTTGGGTGCGCCCGGTGGGCTTTGTGGCGCTGTGGGTGGGGCTCATGGGTCTGGAATCTTTGTCCATTTTTCGTGGCGAAGCATTGCCTGCTGGCGCCGGGGGGGTTGTTGGGCAAAGCATTGCCAAGGCGTTTCACCACATGCTGGGTTTGTCTGGCGCGGTAATGCTGTTGTTGCTGTGCACGGCGGCGGGTTTAAGCGGTCTGCTGGGACTGAGTTGGGCGGTGATGGCCGAGCGGGTGGGGGCCGGGCTGGAAAATCTCTTTTACTGGGTACAAAACAGCATCGGCGCGTACTTTGACCGCAAAGCTGGAAAAAAAGTCGCCCAGGAGCGGGTGGAAAAGGTTGAGCAAAAACGTGAAAAGCTGGAGGACCACAAGCCTGTTCGCATTGAGCCAGTGGCCGTTCCTGTGGAGCCCTCGGTTCAGGCCATCAAAGAAAAGCAGCAACCTCTGTTTGCCGATTTGGCTGAAACAGAGCTACCGCCGCTGAACCTCTTGGATGATGCGCCCGCCGCCATCGAGACGGTGTCTGCGGACACCTTGGAATACACCTCTCGGCTGATTGAAAAAAAGCTGAGTGATTTTGGCGTTCAAGTGCAAGTGATGGCCGCTCAACCAGGCCCTGTGATTACCCGCTTTGAAGTGGAACCCGCTCCGGGCGTGAAAGGCTCCCAAGTGGTCAACCTGGCCAAAGACCTGGCACGTGCCCTGAGTTTGGTGTCCATTCGCGTGGTTGAAACCATTTATGGCAAGAATCTGATGGGCCTGGAGCTGCCCAACCCACGCCGGCAGGTGGTCAAATTGACCGAAATTTTGGGGTCTCAGGTGTACAGCGGCTCTAAGTCGGTGCTCACCATGGCGCTGGGAAAAGACATTGCAGGCAAGCCGGTGGTGGCTGATTTGGCCAAAATGCCGCATTTGCTGGTGGCAGGTACCACGGGTTCGGGCAAATCGGTCGGCATCAACGCCATGATCCTCTCCCTGCTGTACAAGAGCAATCCCGAGGAAGTGCGGCTTATTCTCATTGACCCCAAAATGCTCGAGATGAGCGTCTACGAGGGCATTCCACACTTGCTTTGCCCTGTGGTCACCGACATGCGCCAGGCTGCCAATGCCCTGAACTGGGCCGTGGGCGAGATGGAAAAGCGTTACCGCCTGATGAGCAAAATGGGTGTGCGCAACCTGGCGGGCTACAACGCCAAAATATCCGAGGCGAAAAAAGTGGGGCAGTCCATTCCCAATCCATTCAGCCTCACGCCAGACGCCCCTGAGCCGCTGGACACCATGCCCATGACGGTGATTGTGATCGATGAATTGGCCGACCTGATGATGGTGGTAGGCAAGAAGATTGAAGAACTGATTGCCCGTTTGGCACAGAAGGCCCGTGCGGCGGGTATCCATTTGATTCTGGCCACGCAACGCCCATCGGTGGATGTGATCACTGGTTTGATCAAGGCCAACATCCCCACTCGGATCGCATTCCAGGTGTCCTCCAAGGTGGATTCGCGCACCATTCTTGACCAAATGGGCGCAGAAGCGTTGCTGGGTCAGGGCGACATGCTCTATTTGCCGCCAGGCAGCGGTGTACCCCAACGTGTGCATGGCGCATTTGTGTCGGATGAAGAAGTGCACCGGGTTGTTGAATACCTCAAAGAGAAAGGTGGGGAGCCCAATTACATTGAAGGCATTTTGGAAGGCGGCACCGCCGAAGAGGGCGGCAACGCCAGCATGGATGCCACTGCAGGCAGTTTCGATGGAGAGAAAGACGCCCTCTATGATCAGGCGGTTTCCATCGTGTTGAAACACCGCAGAGCATCCATTTCTTTTGTGCAGCGCCATTTGCGGATTGGCTATAACCGGGCGGCTCGTCTGCTTGAAAGCATGGAGCAGGCAGGGCTGGTGTCGGCAATGCAGTCCAACGGCAACAGGGACATTCTGGTTCGTTCCGAGGCAGGGCAAGACGACGAATAGAGACCCGCCGTTCAACCTGAACGGAACCGGTGCGTTATTGTCTTACCAGCAAATTGTGGTGAAGGATCTTTTGTGAATCAATATTTGTTTTCATGTTCCATGAGCAGGCTAGCCGCACATTGCCGAGCGTTCGCCTTTGCATGCTTTGCATGTTGGTTGCCAGGCATGGCACATGCCTCGGCACAAGACATGCTCAATGCCTTTGTGGAAGCAAGGCAGTTTGCCGACGGTGAGTTTACTCAAGTGGTGGTCAGCAGCAACGGGGCCGTGAAGCAGCGCAGTGCGGGCGAGTTCTCATTTTCAAGGCCGGGCAAGTTTCGCTGGGAAATCACCAAGCCCTATCCGCTCTTGGTGATGTCCAACGGCCAAACCGTGGTGTCTTATGATGCCGACATGCAGCACGCCACCAAAAAGCCATTGGGCAACGCCATGGATTCCACCCCAGTCGCATTGCTATTTGGCAACAAAAATGTGGACAAGCTCTTTGTGCTCCAAAACGAGGGCAACAAAGACGGCATGGAGTGGCTCAAGGTAACTCCTAAAGACAAAGAGACCCTCTTTGATTATGTGCGCATGGGTTGGCAAAACGGTTTGCCCGTGGCGCTTGAAATTCATGACTCACTTGGCCAGGTCACCAAGCTGACGCTTAAAAACTGGCAGTTCAAGCAAGCCAGGCCATCTGGCTTTTACGAATTTAAACCCCCTGCAGGGGTGGATCTCATCGAAACCCGTTAAACACAACCTCACTCCCATGGATTTGTTCGGCGACGCGCCGCCCAGTGAGCGCAAACAGGCCAACCCGCTGGGCTCACCGGCTGCCGAAGATGCCGTGCCCCTTGCGGAGCGCCTTCGTCCGAAGACATTGGGTGAGGTGGTGGGGCAGCGGCATTTGGTGGGGCCGGGCAAACCGCTGTCCGTACTTTTTGAACAGCGTAAGTTGCATTCCCTCATTCTGTGGGGGCCTCCAGGCGTGGGCAAAACCACCTTGGCTAGGCTGCTTGCCAACGCCGCCAATGCGCAATTCATTGCCTTGTCTG
>DASUEF010000046.1:0-2011 GCA_036275215.1 Limnobacter sp.
CGTGGGTGCAGGCGCGGGCGAGCGAGACAGCACCACCAACTACTTGGCGCTTGGGGACAACAACACATTTTTGGGTGCCTACGCATCGCCCGTGGGCAACGCCGCGCGCAACTTTGCAACCGCCATTGGTGCGTACGCCTCTGTGAGTACAGACAACACGATTGTGCTGGGTCGCACCACCGACACCACCGTGATTGGCGCCACAGGCACCGCCAGCAGCGGCTTGCTGCAGAACAAAATTTTGCAGGTCACTGGCGATGTGGGCATCACAGGCAACCTCGAGATTGGTGGCACATTCACTGCCACTGCATTCAGCGGCAATGGCAGTGGCCTAACCAACCTAAATGCAAGCAACATCAGCAGTGGCACCCTGGGTGCAGCGTTTGGTGGCACGGGGGTTAACAGCAGCACCGCAGCCAATGGGCAGTTGTTGATTGGCAATGGCAGCGGTTTTGCACTGGGCAACCTCACCGGCACGGCCGACCAAGTGTTGGTGAGCAACGGCGCTGGCACCATCACTTTGAGCTTGCCCCAAAGCATTGCCGCCACCAGCACACCCACCTTTGGCGGGCTCACAGTGAATGGTCAGCTTCAGGCCTCTGGCAACGCCTTGCTAAACAGCAATGTGGCCAGCTATACCCAACTCCGTGATTTAAGAATTTTGTCCTCTTTGGACAATGCCACCTGGGATCACTTCCGCATTAGAACGGACGGTGCAGCAACCAATATTTATGCAGGTGGTGCCGAAGACGGCCTCATTTTTAGTGTTGGGCAAGGCGCCTCTGGGGATGTGGGTGGTCAAGCGTATGCCCGGGTACTGCGATTGATGCCAGACCAACGCGCATTGTTCGACGGGGCTGTGCAAGTGGCTGGCAACATTCAAGCCAATCGCTTGTTGCTGGGTGATCCCACTGGGGTTACAAACCCGAATATTGCGATTGGCAGCAATAATCTGGTGGGTGCGCAGAGTGGGTTTGGCTCGAACATTGCAATCGGTCTAGAAGCGCTACAGTCCAACACGTCGGGAGAGGCCAACATAGGGATCGGTCGGCAAGCCCTACAAAAAAATATGACAGGCCAGAGCAACTTGGCCATTGGTGATTCGGCGCTTCGCGAAAATACAAGCGGCTATCTAAACGTGGCTCTAGGCAACGATGCCTTGAGTTCAAACACCACGGGTTTTTATAACCTTGCGATTGGTGATTATGCGCTCGGGGCCAACGTAAACGGTAATCGTAATTTGGCTTTGGGGTATCTCTCGTTGTATGAAAACACGGCAGGCTCGAGCAACCTGGCGTTTGGTAATCACACCATGTTTTTTAATGACACTGGTATGCGTAACGTGGCTGTGGGCGAATATGCTCTTGGTCTTAACCAAGCTGGCTCAGACAATGTGGCGCTTGGTTATGGCGCAGGGAGAACAACTTTGGCTGGTGGTGATGTAAACGCCAACATCACCGGCAGTAATAACACATTCTTGGGCAGCTATGCGATGCCTGGTACCACCACGCAACTGAATTATGCCACTGCCTTGGGTTCAGAGAGCTTGGTCACCAGCAGCAACACCATTGTGCTGGGCCGCACCACCGATACCACCGTGATTGGTGCCACAGGCACTGCCAGCAGCGGCTTGCTGCAAAACAAAATTTTGCAGGTCACGGGCGATGTGGGCATTAGCGGCAACTTGGCCATTGGCGGCACATTTAGCGCCACGGGTTTTAGCGGCAACGGCAGTGGCCTAACCAACCTCAACGCGAGCAACATCAGCAGTGGCACCCTAGGTGTAGCCTTTGGTGGCACGGGTGTTGACAGCAGCACCGCCACCAATGGGCAGTTGTTGATTGGCAATGGGTCAGGCTTTAGCCTGGCTACAATCACGGCTGGCACAGGCATTGGGGTAAGCAACGGGGTGGGTGCCATCACCATCACCAACAACGGGGTAACCAGTTTTAATGGGCGCACCGGTGCTGTGTCTTTGCTTCTTGCCGATGTAAACAATGTGAGTGCTTTT
>DASUEF010000047.1:0-2742 GCA_036275215.1 Limnobacter sp.
CACTTGATCTGGATGGGCTTGGGTTTCCAATTCAAGCAATAGAACTTCTGGTTGATTCAATCTTAGCGTACGCGACAGGTGCGTAGAAAGCACCAATTTGGATGAACAACACGGGCAACCGGGGCTTAAGCGCAACACATGGACACCACGCGTTTTGCGGGCTTCATCTTGCGCAAACAATTCGGCCTGCTGGGCCACGGTGGTGCATTGAAACACCTCGCTGCTGAGCAAGAGGGTGAGCTTTTTGCCTGCACAACGCTGCACCTCCCGTTCAATGCGCAAAGCACGCTCCCAGGGAGAGGCACCTGCTACCAAGCGGACATGGGTTTTCATTTGCGCCAAAACGCCGGAGTGAACAGCACCAGGATGGCAAACATTTCCAAGCGACCGAGCAGCATGGCAAACGAATACACCCAGGTTTGAAAATCGCCGAGGCCTGCAAAATTGCCAGCGGGCCCCAACTCGCCAAGACCAGGCCCAAGACAGTTGATGGTGGCCAAGGTACCCGTGAGTGCAGCAATGGGCTCCAGGCCGGTGAACATCTGGATCATCGTGATGATGATCACGCTCATGCCGTACATCAGCATGAATGCCAATACGCCGAAAATAACTTCTGAACTGACTGCGGAGCCGCGAATGCGGACCGGATTAACAGCACGGGGGTGCAAAATGCGGGACAACTCTCCCACCGCATGCTTGAACAAAATCACTGCCCGCAACATTTTGATGCCACCGCCGGTGGAACCAGCCGCGGTGGCAAACATACTGAGAAATATCATGAACAAGGGCGCAAACAGCGGCCACTGGCCGTAATCGGTGTTGGCAAACCCGGTGGTGGTGGCCACCGACACGACATTGAACAAACTGTACCGAAACGCATCACCGAAGGTGGTGTATTCCTGGTGTGCCATCAAAAACACAGTCACAAAGAGGCTCGAAAAAAGCATCAGGATGAGAAACCACTTGGTCTCGGGACACGTGATGTAAGCCCGGAAGGATTTGCCCCGCCAGGCCAGGAAGTGAATTGAAAAGTTGATCCCTGCAATCAACATGAACACCACCGCAACCATCTCGATTGCCACGGAGTCGAAGTAGGCAAAACTGGTGTCATGCGATGAAAAACCCGACAAGGACATGGTGGTGCCCGTGTGCATGAAGGCATCGAGCCAGGTCATGCCCGCGAGCTTGTAGCTGAAGGCACAGGCCAGTGACAGCACAAAATACACTGCATACAGCGATTTGGCAGTCTCGGTGATGCGGGGCGTGAGTTTGCTGTCTTTCATGGGGCCGGGGGTTTCAGCCTTGAACACCTGGGAGCCACCCACGCCCAGCAAGGGTAAAATGGCCACAGCAAGCACCAAGATGCCCATGCCACCAATCCATGACAGCAAATGCCGCCAAATGTTGACGCTGCCCGGTAGTTTGTCCAGCCCAGTCATGACTGTAGCCCCCGTGGTGGTGAGCCCGGAGACCGTCTCGAAATAGGCATCGGTGAAACTCATGGACTCCAAGTACAGCATCAGCGGGATCGCGCAAAAAGCGGGGATCACTGACCACACCGTGGACACCAACAAAAACCCATCACGGGCCTGCAACTCGCGCTTGAAGCGCCGGGTCAACAGGTGCATGGCGGCACCCACGCCGAAGGTCACGATGAAACCGGTTGCAAAAGCCTCCACCGTGGGCTCATTGGCAAAATAGGCATAGGCAAGCGGCACCAAAAAGGCCACAGAGAACAGCGCCAGGGCAAACCCAAGAACGGTGAGGACTGGAAATAAAGAATTCCTCATGTCCTGCGCGCCACCTTAAATGAAACCCACGCCAACCTGGAACAGCTTTTCAATCTGCGGCACCAGTTTGCGGTTTTCAACAAAAGTGATCACGTGGTCTTCGGCCTCGATCACCGTGTCGTGATGCGCCATGATGACCTGGTCTCCGCGCACCACCGCACCGATCACTGCGCCTTTGGGTATTTCGATGTCTTCCACGCTGCGACCAACCACCTTCGATGATTTGGCATCGCCGTGGGCAATCAATTCAATGGCCTCGGCCACACCTCGGCGCAAGCGGTGGACCGCCACCACATCGCCACGGCGAATGTGTTTGAGCAATTCGCTCAAGGTCGCATTGGACGGGGCCAAAGCAATGTCGATTTGGCCGCCCTGCACCAACTCGGCATACACCTTGCGCTGGATGAGGGCAATCACACGGCGCGCACCCAAGCGTTTGGCCAGCAGGGACGACATGATGTTGTTCTCATCGTCGCTGGTCAAGGCAATGAAGGTGTCCACTTCCTGCACGTTCTCTTCGGTGAGCAGGTCTTCGTCGGTGGCATCGCCATACAGCACCAGGGTGCGTGAGCCCAGTTGGTTGGCCAGGTCTTCGCAGCGCTTGCGGTCATTCTCGATCACCTTGACCTGGTATTCGTCTTCCAGGCTGCGCGCCAGGCGCAAACCAATGTTGCCGCCCCCGGCAATCATCACTTTGTTCACCGGTTTGGACATGCGGCGCAGCTCGGCCATCACGCTGCGCACATTTTCGGTGGCCGACAGGCAAAACACCTCATCGCCCGGCTGGATGGTGGTGTAGCCATCCACCGTCACGGGTTGGTTTTCCCGGAACAGCGCCACAATCCGCACATCGATTTTGGGCAGGTGCTTGCGCAGGTCTTCAATGGGATGGGACACCAAAGGCCCGCCTGCAAAGGCGCGCACCGACACCAGGGTGACTTTGCCATCGGCA
>DASUEF010000048.1:0-21508 GCA_036275215.1 Limnobacter sp.
GAATTCGGCGGCCAACAGCGACACATTCGATACGGCATTGCCAAAATCGGCTTTGGCTTGCGCATGCAGTGCCTGGGCCTGAAGCTGATCAACGGTTGCCAAATCTCCGGCCGTAACGCGTTTCTCAACATCGCTCAGCAACCGTTGCGTGCCCACCAGGCGCGCCTGGGCAATTTCAACATCCAGGTGCGCTGCAATGGTATTCCAGTAGGCTTGCCGAACCTGTTGCGCCAATTCCAGTTTTTGAAGGGTTGTGGTCAGGCTGGCCATTTCAAGCTCTGCGTTGGCCAGGTTTTGCGAACCTTTGCGTTCGCCCCAAAGCCATACCGGTGCAACAACACCCAGCTCCACTTCCCTCAAGCCCTGGTTGTCAAAGTTTCGGTCAGACCGGTACGAGCCCTCGAGGCTAAGAGGTTCAGGGGTCAGGCTGTTGGCAGCTTCTGTGGCAAACCGTGCTGATTCAAGCCGCTTTTCTGCGGCCTGAAGTTCAGGGTCTATTGCAAGCGCGGATTCAAAAGCCGATGCAATGCTGATGCCCCGTTCGGCAGCTTGTGTGGGTGTGTACGCCAGGGCAAACAAGGCTGAAAACACCATGCCAAGCCGCACCACGCAATGTGGTGTGTTCATGGACTACTCCGTTAATCAAAAGTCAATAAGAGGGTTGACGGTTGATTAACGCCAGTTCGGCCGTTCGATGCGTTGGGAAAAAAGGGTTTCCTGCCACGCTGGAATGCTGCTGTGTTGTACAGCAGAGGGCGAGGGGAAATCAGGAATGTTTACTTCACTGAGCATGGACACTGTGTGCACATGGAAGTGATGGTGGTGCTCTGCGCCATCACCCTCTGATGACTCGGCGTCGTGATGATGGTCGTGGTGGTGCGCATGGTCGTGGTGCTCGTGGAACACCGCTTCAATCAGGGAGTTTGTGTTGCTGTGGGTGTGATACAGGTGTGCCGCCGCCCAAGCAGATTGCAGCGGAAGCACCAGCATCAACAGTATCAGACCCAGTTTTTTCATGGTTTGAGTGTATCACGCGTCCTTTGAGGCTTGCCGCACCCGGGCCTGAATATCCCGGATGTTCACCCGCGCCCTCAAGCGGTTGGCCAGCAAAAACAAGCCCCCCAACTTGCGGTGAATGAACAGGCAGTCCACTGGCGGAGCATGCCAAAATTTTCGATCATCCGCCAGCGCCAAGCCTTTGTCGCGAATTCGCACAGCCAGATCCGTGGTGCCAAAAGCAAAACCACTCTCGGCGCACAGGGGCATGCAAGCAAGCTCCATCAGGTCCAGCACCAGTTCACGATGGTGATCCAGGGTGGTGTCATCAAAATAACCAATGTGGCGAGCGGCTTTCTCCATGCCCAAGCGGTCAGCCTTCAAAGCGGCCTTAATCACCTGCTCATACCCATGCACCAGCTTTTTGGTGAGTGAGCGGGTAGCACCGAAATCCAGCAACACCACCTTGCCAGTGGTGGGGTTGTAGCGGTAATTGGCAAAGTTGGGGTCGGTTTGCATCAGCCGCATCTGGAAAAGCTCTAGAAAAAGCAGTTCAAACAAATGCGTGGCCACCTCGTCGCGGTCTTCCTGAGCTGCATGGGCAAGGGTTTCAATGGGTTGGCCTTCCAGGTAAGCCATGGTCAACACATTGGGTGTGGTCAAGCTGCGCTCCACGTGCGGCAGTTCAAAAGCCACGTGCGTGCCCAGTGCACCGGTGTACTTCTCAATGCAATCGGCCTCTCGCAGGTAATCCGCTTCCTCATGCAACTGCTTTTTGGCCTCGTTCAGCAGCGCGGTGAGGTCAAATGATTTGGGGACCAATCCCGTGAATTTCAAAATGCCTGCCACGTTGTCGATGTCGCTGTTGATGCTCTCGCGCACACCCGGGTATTGAATTTTTACCGCAAGCACCTCGCCCTGTAAGCTCACCGCGCGGTGCACTTGTCCTATCGAGGCCGCAGCCATGGGCACCATGTCAAATTCACGCACCCTGTTTTGCCAATCCTGGCCCCACTCGGCTTGTAGCACCTTCATCAGCTGTGCGCGCGGCATGTGTTTAGCGTCTTGGCGCAATCGCGCCAATATTTCTGTGAGTTGAGGAGGCAGCATGTCCCCGGTGTCCATCGAGATCAACTGACCAAGCTTCATGGCTGCACCGCGCAGGTTGGCCAGTTGGTCCGCCACTCTTTTGGCGTTCTTGGGGGTGAGCAACAGGTCGCTTAGCCGTGGCCGCTTGCCCATGGCCAGCTGCTTGGTACCATTTTTAACCACTGACCCTGCCACAGTGGTGGCCAAGGCACCAAACCGTCCAAGCCTTGCTAGTCGGCTTGCTGGTACGGCGGACTCTTCCAGTGTTTGTTTGGGTGAATTGCTTTTGGACATGGTGAAGGGGCACTGCATCAACCCCATGAGTGTGTCATGTTCCAGGCCCGCCCGGCAAGCTCAAAAAAACCAGCCCTGGTGCGTGAAGCAGCACCAGGGCTTGTGATCAACCCAGCCAGTCTGGCGGGTTAGCTGGCATTGATCTCCGCACGTTCTTCGGAGGAGAGATTGCGCAGTTCGCTGAGTACTTCTGCACGGCTTTTGGTGCTGCTGGTGCTGATCTGAGCATGCGCCGATGCATCGCCTTCCACGCGGTTGTATTGGCCGCTCTGGACGGCGTTGGCGTATGCCTGCAAAACTTCCTGGCGTGTGGCGTGGTCGCGCAGCGCATGGACAGCATTCACATGGGTGGTTGCGTCGCCTTGCAAGGTGGACGGGTTGGCCATGACCGCAGCTGGCAAAGCCGCAGAAAGGGCCAATACGGAAGTAGCGATCATATTGCGTGTGTTCATGGTCAATCTCCTGATTGTGGTGACTTGCTCTGGAGGTCGTTGCAAAGTGCATCAACCATGGAACACAGTGTAAAAACCCCAGGATGACGAAGCCCACACCCCTAGATTACAAATTTGTAATTCAATGCCCACCATGCCTCTTCTATACTTGAAGACTTGTAAAAAGCAGCAAAGGTTTGATTCCTCATGAAAATCCTGGTGATCGACGACGAGGTAAAACTGGCCAGTTACTTGCAGAAAGGATTAACCGCCGAAGGATTTGTGGTGGATCTGGCCCACTCTGGTGTAGATGGGCTTCACCTGGCCACGGAAACAAAATACGATTTGCTGATTCTGGATGGCATGCTGCCGGATTTGGACGGTTTGGGGGTGCTTGCGGCCATGCGTCAAAGCATGGATACACCCGTGCTCATGCTCACGGCCCGCGCCATGGTCGAAGACCGAGTGAAAGGTTTGCAGGCGGGTGCAGACGACTACCTCACCAAGCCTTTTGCGTTTTCTGAGCTTGTGGCACGGGTGCATGCACTCGCCCGCCGTGCCGGTGGGCGCAGCACGGCCCAGCACAATGACACCCATTTGAGCCTTGCCGATTTGGAATTGGACGCCATCAAGCGCCAGGCCCGCCGCGCAGGTCAGGATCTGCGTTTGACGGCCAAGGAGTTTAGCCTGTTGTGGCTGCTTTTGCGCAGGCAGGGCGAGGTGCTTTCCCGCACCGAGCTGGCGGAGTTGGTGTGGGACATGCATTTTGACAGCGAGACCAATGTGGTGGATGTGGCCGTGCGCCGCTTGCGCAGCAAGCTCGACGATCCCTTCGAGTTGCCGCTGTTGCACACGGTGCGTGGCATGGGGTATGTGCTCGAGGCGCGCACCATGGAGTCTGCATCGTGAAACGCCATTCCATCGCTCGTCGCTCCGCCTTGCTCATGTCTTTGTTGAGTTTATTTGGGGTGGGCATGATCGCGGTGTTCAGTTACCAGGCCATTTGCATGTACCAAGACGTGCGCCATCAAGAAACACTGGACCGTGCCGCGGTTGCCATTGAGCAAGTACTGGCACGCCAGCAAGAACTGGTGCCCACCGAGATGTGGAACCGAGTGGACGAGTTATTGCTCACACTCGGGAATGTGCGAGCCAAGGTGCATGGTGCTGATGGCAAGGTGCTGTATGGTCCGCAAGTGTTGCATGGCCATTCCAAAGAGCGAGTCACTGCCATGCGCCCTCTCGAGTCATACGCTGGCACCATGCCCATGCGTCATTTGGAGTTGGCCCTGGATGTCTCCGAAGACCGACGATTCTTAAAGTTCATCGGTGTGTTTTTTGTGGTGCTCACGGTGGTGTGGGGATTCGCTGTGATGTTGCTCAGTGGTACCTTGGCACGGTTTGAGCTCAAGCCCTTAAACAAGTTTGGCAGGCGAATTGCTGCCTTTGATCCCTCCCGCCTGAATGCTCGAATACATAGCGAATCAGAGCCCGAGGAGTTGTATCCGGTGATTGAACAGTTCAATCGACTCATGTGCAAGGTGGGGCAATACCACGAGCAACTGCGCTCGTTCAATTCCAATGTGGCGCACGAGTTGAACACACCACTGTCAAATCTGACCGTGAGCCATGAGCTGCTGCTGCGCCAAAAAGCTTCCGATCCCGCCATGTTGCGCGATGCGCTGCACAGTCATCTGGAAGAGTTGCAGCGCATGAACCGCATCATTCAAAGCATGCTCTTTTTGTCTCAGGCCACGCAGGGCGATCAATCCCAATTCCGCGAGGTCAACAGCCTCGCCGCAGTGGCGGCCAAGGTCGTCGATTACATGGAAGCGACGGCAGAAGAAAATGATCTTCGGATTCAGATTGAGGGCGATGCGCAAGCCCGAGTGGATCAAGAGCTGATCAAACGCGCACTTTCTAACTTGCTTTCAAATGCGCTGCGCTACGCCAAGCGGGGCAGCACTCTCACTTTAAACATTGAACAGGATACCAGTGCTCGGCAGGTGAAATTTTCGGTGATCAATCAAGGTCCAGCAATTCCACCTGAAAGTCTTCCCAAGTTGTTTGATCCCTTTTATCGAGTGGACACTGCCCGCGGGCACAGTCATCGCAATCACGGCTTGGGCCTTGCGATTGTGGCGGCTATCGCCCGTCTGCATGGTGGCGAGCCTTTCGCACACAATCTCCCGGAGCGCGTTCAGGTGGGCTTCGCCGTCTCTTCAAGTGGGGGTCTTGTGTAAACGGTTACGCCTCATTTGCGTTGAACAAGGCAATGCATCCTTGCCCACACTCACAATAAGGTGTACTTGCCATGTTAAACCGTCGCGATCGAGGCCGCAGTTTTTACTTCAATCCCCCACCCAAAACCAATCTATTTAAAAAAGTCCTTGGCTGGCTCGCTGGCTGTTCGGCGCTTGCTGTGTGTGCGGTCTTAACCTGGTATGGTGTTGCGCATTACCACGCAAACGCACCCACTGAACGCACGTTGGCGTACGCCGGCAAAAATGCATGTGAGTATCGGTTCGAAGGCATAGGCGTCAGCCTCATTCAAAGCCATTGTGAGCACAACGAGGGCATGTATGTCATGACCCCGTCTGGCATGATGACCGCACCCCTCATCGATCCCTCTGTACAAACCCTGCTCGATCAACATGGCTGCGAAGCACCCAACCACTGCGAGTTTCATCTGGAGTTGGGTCGAGAGGCTGTTCAAGGGCAGTTTGAGTACACCATCCATGGGCAGGATGGGTTCTATGAGTTTGACTGGCCCCGTGATGAGGAGCCCCGGTTGGTTAAATCTTCCTCTCTGTCCAGCAATATTTAGTCTCCCGGTCAAAGCCGCACCGCTTTCAGCTTCAATTCAGGTGGATGGTTTAAAGTACCGCCATGAAGGTATTTAACGCATCCTTGCTGGCTGCTGTTTGCTCGGCGTCTGTATTGCTCTATGTTCCTGCGGCGCATGCGGGCGATGGTGAGCGCATTCGTCAGTTGCAACGCACTGGGCAAATTTTGCCTCTGGAGCAAATTTTGAGAAAAGCCCGGGAGGTACACCCAGGGCGGGTGCTGGACGTGGATTTGGACAAAAACCACGGGCGTTATATTTACGAGATTGAATTGCTAGATCCGCAAGGTCGGGTTTGGGAAATGGAATTGGATGCCCGCACTGGGCAGTTGTTGGATCTGGAACAGGACGACTAGCCCATGCGACTGTTGCTGGTAGAAGACGATGCCGTGTTGGGCGCCCAACTGCAAAAGCAGTTGGCTAGGGCCGGCTACGCAACCGATTGGATACAAAATGGGCTGGATGCGCAGGCCCAGGGCAGCATCGAACCCTATGACATGGCGGTGCTGGACCTTGGTCTGCCTGGAAAAAGTGGGCTGGATGTACTTCGCGCATGGCGATTGCAGGGTCTTGCTTTGCCAGTGATCGTGCTCACCGCACGTGGCACCTGGCAAGAAAAGGTTGAAGGCTTTAACGCAGGCGCCGATGACTACGTGCCCAAACCATTTCAAACCGAAGAATTGTTGGCTCGAATCAGTGCTGTGCTCAAACGGGCGGTGGGCAACTCACCCAAGGCCCTGCAGGTGGAAGGCCTGTTGCTTGACGAAGACTTACAAACGGTCACCCTGGCTGGTCAGGCGCCGCAACAACTGACTGGCACCGAGTTTCGCCTGCTGCGGTATTTCATGCTTCATCCGGGGCAGCCTTTGAGTAAATCCCGGCTCACTGAGCACGTCTATGAATACGATGCCGACAAAGACAGCAACGTGATGGAAGTGTACGTCAACCGATTGCGAAAAAAGATTGGCCCTGAATGGATACAAACCCGAAAAGGTCAGGGTTATGTTTTTGCCGAGCCACCGCGATGAGTGCCTTGCGAAACCGCTTGTCAGGCGGGCTGGCTGCCAGTTTGCTTGTGCTTTTGTGTGCGCAATGGTGGTTTTCCAGCCAGGCCATCGAGAACCTGTTGATCACTCAAATGCAAGACCAATTGGAGCGTGACAGCGAAGTGTTGCTCGCAGGTGCCGAGCACAACACAGCGGGCGTTTTGATGCTCAACGACAGTCGCCTCATGCCCGCGTACCAACAGCCTTTCTCTGGTTTTTACTACGCCTTGCAGCATGAGCAAAACACGGTGTATTCCCGCTCGCTTTGGGATGCATCTTTGAGCATCTCGCCGCCGATGGGCACCGCTGCCAGTCTTGTCCGCCAACCTGGTCCCGATGGGCAACAGCTTTTGATTCATGTGCGCCGCTACACCAAAGACAGCCAGTCATACACCATCGCAATTGCGCGAGACATCACCAGCCTTCAAGACAATCTGATCCGTTACAAATTGGCCAACGCTGGGTTCAGTGCCTTGTTCATGTTGGCACTGCTGTTGATCCAGCGTTGGATTGTAATTCACAGCCTGCGTCCCCTGAACACCATTCAGAGCACGCTGATCCGTTTGCAGCAGGGCGAAATTTCGCGTCTGGAAGTGGATGGTCCCGATGAAATCAAACCCTTGATTGATGAATTGAACCGTTTGCTGTTGGCCATTGAACATCGATTAAAACGTTCACGCGAGGGCATGGGCAATCTTGCTCATGCTTTGAAGACCCGTTTGGCGCGTCTCGATCAATTGAGCGAAGCAGCCCACGCACCCGCTTTTTCAGCGGAGGTCCAGTCACTTGGCCAAGAGGTCGCTAGGCTAATTGATCGTGAAACCGCCAGGGTCCGCGTGGTGGGCAGTTTACGCCCCGGTCAACGCATCAACCTCGCTGACATTGTTCACGCCCTGGTGCGCAGTTGCCAAGCCTTGTACCGCAGCAAGGGGCTGACCTTTGATTTGAATATCCCCGCCAAGTTGCATGTGCTGGCTGACCGTGAAGATTTGTTCGAGTTGTTGGGTAACCTCATCGACAATGCAGCCAAGTGGGCCGATACACGGGTGTACATTGGCATGGAAGGCAACATGCTTACCGTGCAGGATGATGGTCCAGGCTGCCCTGAATCTACACTTGCAGCACTGACGCAGCGAGGGTTCCGTGCCGACGAAAGCACACCCGGCAGTGGTTTGGGTTTGGCAATTGCGCAAGACATCGCAGATTCTTATGGGGCAACGCTTCATTTTGCAAATGCAAGCCCTGGCCTTTTGGTGGTTCTCACCTTCAAGCCAGGGTCGGTGTTTTAACAACTTCAAAACCAGTCTTTGTCGACTTTTAGCACCTGACCGGTTTTGGCGTCCAGGTCCACCTCCACCTCCTTGCCCTCGGCGTTCACCACTTCCACTTCCCACTTCCAGCCTTTGGCAAAGTCTCGGTCATCCAGTTCAAGTTCAGTGACAACGCCGGGTGCTTCTTTCAGTGCGAGTGTTTTGGCTTGTTCGGCCGAGATCAAACCAAACGCTTTCACAAGGTCTGTATCGCGGTTGTGATCACCGTTGGCCATGGCGGTCATTGGCAAACCCACAAAAAGTAAAATGGCAGCGGTAATTAAGGTTGGCGCAGGGCGTCGAATCATGGTGTTTCTCCTACAACTGTGTTGATGAGCCATCAGTGTAAAAAAGCACTATGAATTGAAGCTGAATATTCTGTCTTAAGGTTTGACCGTGTTCAGTGCTTCAAGAATTTCCCGAATTTTCGGAGGCTTGGGCAACACCAGATTGACGTGGCGCATGGATTCGTGTTCAAAGTCCAGTTGGCGTGCCCACCCTGTGAGCATGAAAATCGGACATTCTGGAGCCATCGCTTTCACAGCTTCTGACACCTTGATTCCGTCCATTCCGGGCATGCCCAGGTCGGTGATTACCACATTAAATGGGGATCCGGTCTTGCTGGCCTGTTCAAAGGCTTGCACACCACTTTGACCCGATTCGCAGGTCGTCACTCTAAAATCACGCGCCTTTAATCCGTCGCCCAAGGCTTGCAAAACTTTCGCATCATCATCGATCAGCAAAATATTCAAACCTTGCTGTGGAGACATTCCCACCTTTTTATTACCACTGCTCTTTTTGGCACTCGGTGTAGACGGCAAGCGTATGGTGACTGTGGTGCCCTCCCCAAGCTTGCTTTCAATATCCACCTCGCCGCCCATGCGTTTCACGATGCCGTAGACCATCGCCAAGCCCAATCCAGTGCCACGCTCCCCTTTGGTGGTGTAAAACGGCTCCAAGCAGCGTTTGCGGGTCTCTTCACTCATGCCGATGCCATCGTCTTTAACAGCGATGCATACCCAAGATTGATTGTTCACCGTGGCCAATCGCGCATCCAGAGATATTGTTCCGCCTGTGGGTAGCGCATCAACCGCATTGAAAATCAAATTCGTGAGCGCTTCACGCAGTTCGGACTCGGATGCATCAATTGGAGCCAAATCCGCCTGGCATCTGATTGCAAATTGAATACGCAGTCCATTGAGCTGAGGAATGTCGTGCCAGCGAGCACGGGTCAGTTCCATACTTTGTTCGCATATTTGACGAACATTCACGGCAGTTAACTGAGGAACATCATCTTGACCCCTGGAAAATTGACTCATGCGCTCCACGGTGCGTGCCACATCGTCAATGGCCAACTGGATCGTTGTCAGTTGCTTCCGTCCGCGGTCTGAAAGTTGCTTTTCGCTGTTCAACAGCGCATCTGTGTAGAGCGCCACAGGCGAGATGGCGTTGTTGATGTCGTGGGCGATTCCGCCAGCCATTTCGGCCAGAGCACGTAAGCGCTCTTGCTGCAATACCAGTTGTTGGGTTTGTTTGAGGTTTTCATATGCACCTTGCAACTCGTTGAGTAAGCTGATCTGCGCCAAGGCAAGGCCCACATGCTCGGCGAGTTGTTTCATAAAATCGAGCTCTTCTTGTGAGAATGCATCCAGGCCGCGCCGCGCCGCTGTGATGATGCCCAGCACAGTACCCTCTTTCATCAGTGGGGCAATGACCATGCTATCCAGTCCAGCTTTCTCATACATGCCCTCGCCAGTCACGCACATGCTGTCGCCCAGGTTGGGTTGATATACAAACTCCCCCCGAATAGCCCTCGCCAAATGCACACCTTGTGCTGGTACGGATTTGCTCAAATAAAATCCGATGTCTGCTGCCATTGGGATTGTTTTTTTTCCCATCGACATGAAGGTGATGCTCTCTGACACGGGGTCATAGGATGCCGTCAGACTGAAATCTGCAGGCAACTCATTTTCAATCGAGTTGGTCACCACCTGATAAATGCTTTCCAGATCGTGCCGCGCACCAATGGCCCGGGTGATTTCATTCAGCAAACTCATGCGAGTAAGTTGAGACCGACTCAAACGCTCTGCCTGTCGAATATGTGTCATGTCGGTTAGACCACCGATCATGCGAATAGCCCGTTGTTGATCGTCTCGAATGATGTAGCCTCGATCCAGCACATCCAGCCATGTGCCATTGGCATGTACAAACCGATACTCCTCCTGCCAGCTGTCAGCACCCATTTCAATGGCTCGATCCAGACTTGTTTTTACCCGTTCCAAATCATCCGGATGGACTCGACTGCTCCAAGACGTGATTTTCGGATCAACTTCGCTGGGCTTATACCCAAACTGCTTCTCATAACCATCGCTCCACCAAATCTCATTGCTCTGGATGTTCCAGTCCCAGATGCTGTCTTTGGTGGCACTGGCCAACAGGCGGAACCTTTCTTGCCCCTCTTTCAGAGCGGTTTCTGCCATTTTCCGATCTGTGATGTCACGCTCGATGGCCACCCAGTGCGTATACCAACCTGCTTCGTCACTCACTGGAACAATGTCCAGCTCAAGCCAGAACATCTCCCCACTTTTTGTGTAATTGATCAGTTCCTCACGAACGGGCTGCCAGTCCAGCAAGGCGGTTCGAATCCGATCCAAGGCATCACGTTGTGTGAGTTCGCCCTGCAAAATCCTGGGGGTTTTTCCAATCACTTCCTCCCGGCTGTAACCGGTGCGCCTGACAAATGCATCGTTCACATACAAAATTTTCGGCCCTGGTTCGGTCACTGGCTCGGCCTCTGTGATCAGCACAATGTCGTTCAGGCGCTCCACGCAGTTCTCGAGTAACTTCAGGCGCTCGGCATTTCTGGCTTTCTCGTCGGCGTGAACAATTCGATCCAAGGTGTAAGACAAGTTGTTGGACACCGCTTTGAGCAGCTGTTTCACCTCGGATGTGAAAAAATGAACTCCAGCGCCAAACAGCACCAAACTCGCTTTCAGGTGACCGTTCGAGTGAATGGGCAAAATTGCAAAAGACTCCAAACCTTCCTGGACCGCCCGCTTGTGCCACATTTTTGCTTGTGGCTCGTCGGCCACATTCTGGCAAACAAACAGTTTGCCCTCGCGCAGGCGGCTCACCAGCATATCGTCTCGTGGCAGGGTTGTTGAAGATATGATGCGAGGAACAAATTCTTGGTGAGCTCCATCGGCTGCGAGTACGCGCAGATTTTCATTGTTTTTTTCGAATTCGCAAACCCACGCCAGTGGCAGGCCACCGGTGGAACAAAAGATACTGCAGACCTGATTGAATAGACTTTTGGGATCATTCAATTTGCTCGCCACATCGTGCACTTGGTGCTGTGCTTCCAGCAAGCGATTCATGTACATCAAGGTAAGACTGGCGACCTTGGATTCTGTGATGTCCTGGAAGGCACCTTGCACCCGAACAATGCGCCCCTCTTCGTCGCGCAAGGCTTCTCCAACCACCCTGGCCCAAAATCTCCGACCTGTTTTGCTTTGCAGTTCAGGTTCCAATTCAAATGCTTGTCCCTCCCGGATGCACTTTTCCAGGGCTGCCGCTACAAGTTGCCGCCATCTGCCCACGTAGTACTGCATGGCATCATCGAACGTGGCAGGCAATGATCCAGGAGACAGGTCCAACAGCTGGAAGATTTCTTCTGACCAGTACAGTTTGGGGTTGTCCGAAATCTCCACGGCCCATCCACCCAGTTTGGCAAGCCTGCCGCCAATGCGTTGCAACGCCTCAGCCCGTTGCAGGTGTTCTGCCGCTTTGCGCCGCTCTGTCACATCTCTTTGGATGGATGCAAAGTAGGGAACAGAACCATCCGTACTCACCACCGGCACAATGTCCATCTCCAACCAGTGTGGGCGCCCCGATTTGCCATAATTCACCAGCTCCACATGCACCGACTCACCACGCTCCAGCTTTTCGCGGATGTGACCAAGCGTTTGAGTGTCGGTCAATGGCCCCTGCAGCAGGCGTGGGCTTTTGCCCAGCACCTCTTCCCTGGTGTATCCAGTGACACGTTCAAAGGCGGAGTTCACATAAATGATTCGCGGACCGGGCGCTGCAAGGGGACTGGCTTCCGTGATCATGACAATGTCGTTGAGACGCTCAATGCAGGCGTCGAGCAATTCCATGCGCTTTGGGCTTTTGCTGCGTTTGTACAGTTCCCCTGCGTTGCTTTGCGGGGCCGGTCGTTTGTCAGCAACGCTTTTTTGAGAACTGGGCAGGCTAATGACAAAGGTTGCCCCAGAATTTGGCGCGGAATGCGCCTGGATGTGACCCCCGTGTCGCTCAACAATGCGTTTTACATTGGCCAAACCCATGCCATGCCCTTGAAACTCATGCGCATTGTGCAGTCGCTGAAAAGGACGAAATAAACGATCGGATTTGTCAGGATCAAAACCTGCGCCATTGTCGCTCACACGGATGTCCACATACTCGCCATTCAGGGTGGCATCCACCGTGATCTCGGGCACCTCACGGATCTTGCTAAACTTCAGGGCATTTGAGAACAGGTTTACAAACACCTGTTCAAGCAGGGACTCGTCGGCCTCTAATTCCGGCAGTCTTGCAACATGCCAAACGGCATTCTTTTCCGCGGGTTCAGGTTCAAGTTGTGCCCTTGCTTTCTCCACCACCTCATCCAAGGACACGGTTTGAAACCTCAATTCCCCAGTCCCCAGCCTTGCAAAAGCCAACAGATCGGATACCAGCTGCCCACCCCGTTCACTGGTTTCGCTAATGCGCAGCAAATAGCGCATTTCCTGCTCATCCAGTTTGCTCGCTGCACGCCGGTTAAGGCTCCCGGCAAAACCTTGGATAATGTGTATTAAAGAATTCAGATCGTGGGCAACTCGGCCTGCAAATGTGTCTAGCTCCTGATTCAATGCGTTCAGTTGCTGATTGGCGTCCGAGAGGTGCTCTATCAGTGCTCGGTTTTCTCGTTTCAACCGCCTCACTTCCAGGGCCCGGTGCACCACCGGCATGATGTCCGAGACCTTGAAAGGCTTCAGGATGTAATCCAATACCCCCACTTTCATGGCGTCCACAGCGGTTTTGATGCTGCCGTGTCCGGTCATCAGCACCGCGCTCAAATCTGGATCCAGCGCCTTGGCGCGTTGAACCAACTCAATGCCATCCATGCCGGGCAGACGCAAGTCTGTCAGCAGCAGGTCGTAGGATTCCTCCTCCAGCGCCTTTAGCGCATGTTGTGGATCAGGGTAAGCACTGACGTAAAACCCTGCATCTGACAACAGACTGCACAGGGCCTCGAGTTGGGGCTTTTCATCGTCCACGACAATCAGGCGAGTCTGGTCGAGCATTCTTACTCCAGTGGTCGACGTTGGGTCGCAACCCGGCCAGTTTACAATGAACCAGAAATACTGGATTTTTAAGCATGAGGCAATCCCCACTTTTGAGAAACACCGCATTGGCACTGGTTTTTGTCGTCATCTGGACCAGTGCCTTTCCCGCAGCAAAGCTCGGACTCCTGGACAGTCCGCCCCTGCTGTTTTTGGCGATTCGATTTTTGATTGCAGGCGCGCTCATCTTGATGTGGGCGCATTTGCAGAGCCGTGCGCTGCGTTTGGGGAATCGCGACTTGGCGGTGCTGGTGATACTTGGTCTTCTCAACCATGCCCTGTACCTCGGATTGAGCTGGACAGGCATGACTCAGCTTTCTTCTGGGCTTTCCACCATCATCATCAGCGCCAATCCCATCCTTGTCGCGGTGTTGTCCTCCTGGCTGCTCAAAGAATCTCTGACTCTCCGCAAGATGTCTGGCATGATGCTGGGCTTTCTCGGCGTTGCTTACATTGTACGTAACCGACTTGGCGGTGCACTGGACACAGAGCTGGGCATCTTACTGGTGGTGTGCGCCCTTTTCACCATTGCCTTGGGCACGGTGTTGTACAAACGTTGGCCAGTCCAATTGGATGTGGTCACCGCCACAGGCTACCAAATCCTGTTCAGCGGTGTGTTGTTGTTGCCAATTGCCGTGTGGATGGAAGATTTTGATCAAATCAACCTCAGCCTGCGTTTTTTGAGTGCACTCGTGTGGCTCGTGTTTGTCGTGTCAATCGCTGGTTATCAATTGTGGTTCAACATGCTTGAACGGGGCAGTGCCAGCGCGGCCAGCGTGTGGATGTTTTTGTGCCCGCCATTGGGACTTTTGGCGGGGGCGTGGTTGTTGGCGGAGCCCCTCCATTGGGTTGATTTTCTGGGCATCCTCCCAGTGATCCTCGGGATTGTTTTGGTGACGGTGGCTCATCATAAAAAAAGCGGGCCGTGAAGCCCGCAAAACAGCATATCCAACCACAGACTAGAGACGCCCCAGCACTTCAAGCTCGCCCTGCTCATTCAACCTAAATAGGATGACCTCGCCTGGACTCGGGACGATCCCAGTGAATGCTGTGATGTTGACCTGATGGGTGACCAACAAGACTTTGTCGGAGGGTTTGAGCGAACGCACAAAGGAAAGCAGGGCCGTGGTCTGTGCCATGCGGGTGTCCCGATTCTGAAAAAAGGAATTGAGTGCAGGCAGCTCCATCACCCGACCAACATTCAAGGCGCGCGCTGTGTCGAGGCAACGGCACCATTGGCTCGAATACACTGCGGTGAATTCCAGCCGCAAGCTCCTGAACCGTTGTCCAAGATTTTCAGATTCAAGAACACCGTCTCGATTGAGATTGCGTTGGGTGGCACAGTTCCCCAGCGTAAAGTTGGAGGGGTCCCCAATGCCAGGTGCCGTGGCGTGCCGCATGATGGCATGCACGCCCGGTCGGGCCAAAATGTCCAAGGGTCTGTCTTGGGTTTGGGCGCTTGCGTTCAGGGTTGATACAACCAATGCCCAACTGCTTATCCATTTCAACCACATGTTGATTCTGCCAGCAAAACAATTCACCCCATTCTATGATGATTCGCTTTGCAAACTGTGCAACGCCAATTGATTGAGCAACTGTTCAAACTCAATCGGCTTGGCAAAGTGGTAGTCCATGCCTGCATCGTATGATGCCTGAATATCACTCTCAAAGGCGTACCCTGTCAGGGCTGCAACCTTGCAATGTTGGTTTGGACCTGGCTCGTCTCTCAGTGTTCTCACCACCTCAAGCCCCGACATTTTTGGCATGTCAATGTCGAGCAAAATGAAGTCAAATCGAGCGGTTTTTGCAAGCCCAAGTGCATGTTCTCCGTCGATTGCGACCTCCACATGGTGACCATCCCGTTCCAGAAAGGTTCGCAAAAGCTTCACATTCAATGGTGTGTCGTCAGCCACAAGAACTTGTAGACCACGCGCAGGCTTTATGCGGCTTTCCACTTGCGCGTCCGAAATATCTGTTCGCTTGAGCGGCACAGAAAACAAAATGCTGGTGCCTTGGCCAGGTTCGGATTCTAGGTGAATTTCCCCGTGCATGGCATCGATCAGGGTTTTAACAATCGACAGACCCAGCCCAGTACCACCAAACCGGTTGTCAAGGTCGGTATGAACCTGCACAAATGGTTTAAACAGGTTGGCTTGTTTTTCCTTGGGTATGCCCAGGCCGGTGTCTTCCACTTCAACCCGAAGGAGATCAGTGTCTGCACCGATGGGAATGGCGCTCACTTGCAACCTAACTCGACCCTTGGCAGTAAATTTGATCGCATTTGACAGCAGATTGTGGATGATTTGACGCAATCGCACCATATCGCCCATGTAAACAAAATCCGAGGCGACCTGGTTGTCAAGTTCAAACTTAACGCCTTTGCTTTCGCAGTTGATTCGAGGCAGCTCGGTGCTGCTGCTCAACAATTGACTCAGTAGGAATGGTGCCTGGTTCAGGCTCACCATGCCACTCTCCATCTTGAAAAAATCCAGAATGTCATTGAGCAGCGTTGCCAATGTCTCCGCCGTTTGAACCAAATTGAATGCCTGCTCGCGCTGTTCGCTTGGCGGTAGATCAAGATGCAAAAGCTTGGCAAAACCAATCACCCCGTTTAAGGGCGTTCTCAACTCATGGCTAAACGTGGCCAAAAATCGGCTTTTTTCTGCGTTGGACTCGCGTTCTGCCATGGCGGCAATAGATGCTTCACGCAAGCGTTCTTCAAGCTCCAGTTGCTTGGTCCTGTCCAGGTGCGTGCCTACCACCCGCGTGGGTTTGCCTTCCTCATCCCGAACAATGATCGCCGTGGACAAGATGTGCACCCAATGCCCATCCCGGTGTGCCATTCTGAACTCGGCTTCAAAAGTCTTGCAATCCGGGTCATCCAGGCATTTGAAAAGCCGATCTCTTGCCATCTCCATATCCACAGGAGCAGTCAGCCGTTCCCATGTTTCGATGTCGTTGACCAGCTCATGGTCCTCATAGCCCAAAAGCCTTTTCCAGCCAGGCGAAAAGTAGACCTCATTTCTATCCAGTCGCATGTCCCACAGGCCGTCTTTGGAGCCTTCCATCGCCAGTTTGAATCGCTCTTCACTCTCGGCCAGCGTGTCGCGCATTTCGTGTTCCAGCGTCACGTCGTGGCAGACGATGATGATGCCGCCTTGTTGACCGTCCGGTTTTAACCAAGGTTCAATGGTCCAATCCAGCCAAATTGTTTCCCCGTTTGCATCTGTCCATGGGTCATTGGTCGCAGAAAGACTTTGCCCGGCGAGGCCCGCCCGATGCGCTTGTCGCCAACGCTCATGTAAATTGGGCACCACAGCGTAATGACTTTTGCCAACCAGACTGCCTGTCTCTTTGGTGAATTTGCGCACCCAACGCGACGATGCTGCAATGTAATTCATGTCGGTATCAAACATGGCAATTGGCACGGGTGCTTGCACAATCAAGGCCTCTACCACCCAATAACTTTCTTTGGCTACTGTCAGCGCCTTTTGTAATTGGATGCTTTTTTCGTTCAAATTCTGATTCAACTCCAGAATTTGCTTTGAAATACCCTGCAATTCCAAAGGCAGGCCTTTGAGGCCAACACGCAGTTCATCCGGTGCACCGTCCCTGATTTTATTCATGTAGTCTGTTGCTGCCCTGGAAAGACCACGGCCCAAACCGAGCACCATCAACAGTGTGATGCTGGTGCCCATCACCAGTGCGCCCACCGCGTACATCAAGGCCATGGAAACAGGTGATTCGATGGAGTCAAGCGGGATGGCCGTGGCCGATATCCAGCCCAGTGTTGCCACCTCCGGTGACGTGTTGTTTGGGGAGAAAGCGACCAAATAGTCTCGCCCATCAGCCAGTGTTTCAATCGACCAATTGCTTTGTCCGGCAATTGCCTTCTTGAATCCAGACATCTCTGCCCAGCGGGTGTCCTGTTGGAAGTCAGACAATTCAAACCGATTGCCCAGCCTTAAACCGCCGTCTCCTGCCAGGATCACCGTTGGAGCGCTCTCGCTCAGGCTACTGAATACATCCTGTTCAATTTCCTCAATGAAATGCTTCCAGTCCAGGTGGATACCGAAGACTGCAATCACTTCCCCAGCCGTGTTGTGAAGTGGTGCAGTGAAGTCGATAAACTGATATTTCTCGTCTTTTCTGGCGGGCAGCAAAGCCGCCAACAGCTGCGCCTCATGCACATCCATGATGGCAGGTTGCTTGAGACCTTTCTGAAACCACGGACGCTTTGCCACATTCTTGCCCACGAGCAGGTCATCGTTGGCAGCAATCACGGTGCCATCCGGCGCCGCTACTCCGATCCACAAATAGCCAGGGTTATTCATTTGCATCACTTCAATCACCCGGCTTTGCTGTTCTGGCGTGTGATTTGCGTGTGATTCCTCGATTCTCAAGGTGTAGACCAAGTCTCGCAGATGCTCCTTCAGGTGGCGATCTACCGATTGCGAGATTTGTTCCGACTGCAGCTTGGCATTCAAACCCGCCTGCTCAATGTTGGTCTCTCGGAGTAAGGAGTAGCCAGTTACAGCGAGAGGAATCGACAGCAGCAACAGGATGAGCAAGCTGCCGAGTACCAAACGGGTGACGAAACTTGAACGTATGTTTGAAATCAGCATGGGATAAAATCGCGAACGCGTGAAACTCCAATTTATCCCAAGCCACGCTGGCCCTCAACTCAAAAAGGGGGTAGCAAAGTCATTCAATTTGCGTTAACCGACTTTTTGACTGAATTGACAGAAGCATGTGCGCGTCTCGAATCTGCGCTTCACAATATTTATGTAGTATCAAATTCGAGGTCACAAGGTGATCAGGATTTCAACATCAATTACTGGTGCCGTATGAACTTAATCCTGGATGATCCATCCACATGGGTCAGATTCGTTGGAATACTGGCCTTTTTGCTCAACATGCTGGGCTTTTTAATCATTCATCCTCAAAAGACCAAGCTCACGGTCGCCGCCGGTTCTTTCGCCTGGGCCTTGCAATACTGGCTGTTGCAAGCCACCACCGGCATGTGGATCTTGTTGTTGGCGGGCGTCCGGCAAACCATCAGTGCGTACACAGATGGTTTGCCAAAGGTGGCACGCTTGTATCTGGCCTTCTTCTTTTGTGCAGTTGCTTTGTTGTTGGCAGGTTTAACCTGGTCTGGCTGGCTGAGCAGCGCCATGCCGCTGGCCGCCACATGGATTGGCACCTGGGCATTTTTCATGATGAGTAACAAAGCGCTTCGTCAAACAACCTTGGTCAGCAATGCCATGTGGGCAACTTATGGCTATTGGTCAGGCTCTTATGAACTTTGCCTCACGATGATCGTGCTCAGTCTGGCCACGCTCACCGGGCTTTTTCGTTTAAGAGTCCATCGCGTGTAAGCGTTTGCGTCGAGCAATCATCTTCGGGCTCAGCGTTTGCAACGCATCCATCAGCGCCATGGGGTCAAGCGGTTTAAACAACACACAATCCATGCCGCTGGCAAGCGCCTCTCTTACCTCGCTGTCCAGTGCGGCGCCTGTCAGGCCAATCACCGGCACGTCGGAATGAACCATGAGCGACCGTATCGCTTGTGTCGCTTCCAACCCGGTCATGGTGGGCATGTGGACGTCCATCAGCACAAAATCGATGCACTCGCCTTGATTTTGGATTTGAGTCAGCCCTTGCTGCCCATCGGTCGCCATCCGAGTTTGAACGCCAATTTTATTGAGAAAGATGGACGCCACTTTTCGATTGATTGGCGCATCGTCGACCACCAGGCCGGTCAGTCCAACCGGTAAATGCGGTTGCAGGGTTTGTTCGGTCTCGATCGATTGGTGCAGGGTACTCAGTCCAGGCGGACTTGCTGGCTCCGGTAGATCAATCCAAAACGTACTGCCCAGGCCAGGTGTGCTTTCAAAATCAATTCGTCCCCCCATCCTTTCGACCAACTCACGGCAGAGTGCCAGGCCCAATCCGGTGCCCCCGTAATGAACAAAGGTGTCATCGTTGGCCTGGGTGAATGGCTTGAAAAGGCGATCCCTACCCTGTAATCCAATGCCTATGCCGGTGTCTTTAACGGCAAAGCGCAGCAGATTCTTCCCCGCATGGTTTTGCACTTGCCTAACATTCAAAGAGACTGAGCCTTGCCGGGTGAATTTCACGGCGTTGTTCATCAAGTTCACAAGGCTTTGTATCAGCCGCCGTTGATCTGCAACCCAAAGCAGAGGGCAATTTTCATCCATCGTACTCAAGTACTGGAGTCCCTTTGCCTGCGCCGCAGGTTTGATCATGGCGTTCACGCTGTCCAGCACGGCTCGAATTTCAAAGGGCTGCATCACGATGGTCAGTTGGTTGGCTTCCAGTCTTGCGAAGTCCAGCACATCACTCACCAGGCTGTTTAAATGTTGGCTAGACACCTCCAAGTCATGCACAAACTCCAACTGTGTTTTGTTGAGACCGGTTTGCCGCAAGCCATAAACCATGCCCTGTATCCCATTCAACGGCGTTCTTAGCTCATGGCTCACCGCGCTTAAAAAGCGCGACTTTGCCTCGGTGGCTTGTTTTAAGGCATGCCTGTTTTGCAGCAAATCAAAAACGAGCTTCAAGCAGAAGGTCATGGTGAGATGCACCGCCAAAAGCACAATGAATTGGCCCATGACAATCCGCTGCATCACAGCGCCCTCCGCCACATGGCCACTGAGTTCAAAAGCGCCCAATCCTGCCCCAATAAAACCCACGGAGATGATCAATGCTGTCCTTGGGTAAAGCACGCAATAAATCAAGGCAATCACGGGCCCAATCAGCAGGGTTGGAATAAAGCCCCTGCCCCACACGGCGCCCACCACCATGGCACAGCACAGCAAGATGAAATAATCCAGCTCCGGCATGCGCCGGGTGTGCAAAAAATAAAGCGTATAACCCATGGACAAGACCAGCGCCACCGAGTTGGCTGGGAAAGAGACGGTGAAGTCCTGCCGCAACAGGTCGCCAATGATGTTCGATGCTGCAAGTATGCCTATCAGCAGCACCACACCCAGTTGGGCGCGGGTTCGCAGAGCAAGCAGGCGTTGACCAAATTCGTCGTTGGTCAACACCGCAGAAACACGCTTTCCGTCTGGCCAAAGCCAGTTCCATTGATCTTTGGCCATGACTAGCTTCAGTGACTATTGCCCAAACGCCTTAATTCGATCATAAATTTTGTGCATTTATTCACCAAGCTAAGGCAAAAATACCGTTTTGTTTAAAGTCGAATTGTTAATACAATTAACACTCTTGGCGTGATGCATTCGCTGGGCACGCCCGCGCGCCACGGCTGCCCCATGGTAGAATCCGTTCTGTCAAAAAATCCAATGAATTCAAGAGGCCCCGCGATGAACACGCGCTCCGCTTCTTCGTCTGCAGTACCCGTCAATGCACCGTCGCATGGTCAGGCAGTCGAAGCCCAACTCCGTGAACTCCTTCAAAAACGCATCCTGATTCTGGACGGTGCAACCGGCACCATGATTCAGCAATACAAGCTCACGGAAGCCCAGTACCGGGGCGAGCGTTTCGCTGATTTTCACCGCGACATCAAGGGCAACAACGAATTGTTGGTGCTCACCCAGCCTGCCATCATGACCGAGATTCATGAGAAGTACCTGGCTGCTGGTGCCGACATTCTGGAAACCAACACTTTTGGTGCTACCACTGTCGCGCAGGCCGACTACGAGATGGAACACCTCGTGGACGAAATGAACCGCGAAGCGGCCCGCCTGTGCAAGGAAGCCTGCATCAAATACTCCACGCCCGACAAACCCCGGTTTGCCGCAGGCGCATTGGGCCCCACGCCCAAAACCGCTTCCATCAGCCCCGATGTGAACGACCCTGGTGCGCGCAACATCACGTTCGACGAACTGGTGGCTACTTACTACCAGCAAACCAAAGGGTTGGTTGAGGGCGGTGTTGACCTGTTGCTGGTTGAAACCATTTTCGACACGCTGAATGCCAAAGCCGCGCTGTTCGCGATTGACCAGTATTTCGAAGATTCGGGCAACAAATTGCCCATCATGATTTCCGGCACAGTCACCGATGCCTCGGGCCGCGTGTTGTCAGGCCAAACAGTTGAGGCCTTCTGGAACTCCGTGCGCCATGCCAA
>DASUEF010000049.1:0-1333 GCA_036275215.1 Limnobacter sp.
CTAAAACTGGAGGGTTGATCTTATGATCAGCAAAAAATTAGTAGCAGCTTCCATCTTGGCAGCAATGGGGACCTCGGCACACGCGATCGGCTTCAAGGCCGGCGAGTGGGAAATGGACATTTCCGGCTCGGTAAACGCTTATTACAACACGACGAGTTGCGACAATGCCGGTGCAGCAGCTGACGGCGCTTTGGGCGTTTGCGGCGGCACTGCAACTGGACAAGATCGCACTTCAATCCAAAACGGTCTGCTGCCCGGCTTTATTATTTTTTCAGCATCGACCAAACAGGCCGGCTACGACTTGAAGGCCGTGATTTCTATCGATCCAGGCACAACTTTCACTGGCGCGGGTACAGGCACGTCCGGCCAGTTGGTTGGTGACCAACGCCGTGTGTTCTTGCAGTTCGGCAATGAGAGCATGGGTACAATCAAGGCCGGTCGTGACATTGGTCTATTCGGTCAAAACGCAATTTTGAATGATATGTCATTGCTGGCTGTTGGTGGCGGCTCTGGCTTTAATGGTGCCTTGAACACCACATTGGGTTCTATTGGCGCGGGCTACATCTATACTGAGTTCCAGCCTCAGATTACTTACACCACCCCAGCCATCGGCAACCTTAGCTTGTCTGCCGGTGTATTCCAGCCTAAAACCCCACGTGGCGAAGCAGACTCACCTGGATTGCAAGCCTTGGCAACATACAGCTTGGGTGACGCAGGCAAGGTATGGGGCGCTTTGATTAATCAAAGCCGCGACTCATTGCCAGACAATCCCGCTGTCACAGGTAACAATGCCCAGAGCGACATCGCCGGGTATGAAGTTGGCGCAGCGCTGAACTTTGGTAACCTGGGTTTAGTGGGCAATTACTTCACTGGTGAAGGCTTGGGTACCACTTTGATTGGATTTGGTGGCGCGGACCTCCAAGGCCAAGAGCGTGATTCTGACGGCTACTTGGTGCAAGCCACATACAAAGTGGGCAACACCAAATTTGGTATTAACTACGGCGCATCCACTCTGGACGCTACAAGCAATGATGCAGCAATCATGCTGGACGAGACAAGCCAGTTGGTTCTCGGCGTGTATCACAACCTGACACCAAGTCTGACCATCGCTGGTGAATACATCACCCGCGAAGAGCAGTATCGCTTTGCACCCGCTGGTACACCAAAGGGTGAAGAGAACACAATCGCTGTAGGCGCAATCTTGTTCTTCTAATCGTTAACCACCCTCCGTTAACGATTGTCCTAAGGCGCGAACTCAAAAGGTTCGCGCCTTTTTGCTGGGTGTTTCAAACTGCAACAGTTTGAACAACTGAAACATCAACTCCAGCGCACA
>DASUEF010000050.1:0-2418 GCA_036275215.1 Limnobacter sp.
TACAGAACAGCGGACATCTTGCGCGAGCTCGTGGAAAACGGACCGGTGAGCCAAGACACAGCGCGGGTATTTGAGTTGGTGAGGGCGCACCTGAGGGGCTAAGTCCGCGTCCGCTTGCCCTTTTTGCTTCATCGCTTGCGCACCTTTTTCTTCATCGCTTGCTCCTTGAAGCGCCCCAGGGCCAAGCCCCTTGGCGACGGCCAATCTGTGACTCCCTCCCTGAGCCTCGCCTGAACTGAGGCCCACCCTCCAAAAAAGAGGTCGGGCTGGGCCTCTGCCCCGCGCCCCGTTGGGGGGCAGGGGCACCGTTCATGCTTGTCACGGTCGGGCAGATTGTCCTGAAGGTCGCTGCAGGGGCATGGGCACCCGGTGGCTTGTCGGGCAAGCGGGGCTGCGCAGGTGCTCCGTAGCCACGAAGAGGCCCAGGCCGGTGCAGATGGCTTGGTGCGAGCATCAAGAAAACCTGCCCTTGCGTGCCGCAAAGGACCGGTGCCAGGCAACCGACAGGTTGCCGGCAGGGGCCGAGCCCGACCTCTTTTTTGGAGGGGCGGCCACAGGTCTCTTCAGGCACAGCAAGGGAGACACAGGTTTTCAGCGAGAAACAAGCCTCTGCTCGGCCTGGGCCAGTAGAGAGGCTCGGCCTGAGGCCAGAGAATTGGCTCGGCATGTTGCCATGAAAAAAGGCACCCGAAGGTGCCTTTGAGTTCGGCCCATGACCCCAGGCCGAGAGGATCCACCAAGGTGGAGAGTGTTGCTTACTTGCTGTAGGCCTGCTCACCATGGGAGGTGATGTCCAAGCCTTCACGCTCAGCCTCTTCGCTCACACGCAGACCAACAATCAGGTCAACCAGCTTGAAGGCAATTGCTGCCACCACACCGGACCACACGATGGTGATCAGTACAGCCTTGGCTTGGATCAGCACTTGGCTGGCGATGGAATAGTCGCCAGCGGCAATCATGGCCACGGTTGTCCAGTCGGCAACAGCAGATGGACCGCCCAAGTTTGGCGAGTTGAACACGCCGGTCAACAACGCGCCCAAAATACCTCCCACACCGTGCACGCCGAACACGTCGAGAGAGTCGTCTGCACCCAGCATTTTCTTCAGGCCAGACACGCCCCACAAGCAGATGAAGCCGGCGAGCAGACCAATCACGATGGCACCAGCAATGCCCACGTTACCGGCAGCGGGAGTTACAGCAACCAAACCAGCAACAGCGCCAGATGCGGCACCCAGCATGGAGGCCTTGCCCTTGAGCAATGCTTCACCAATACACCAGGCCAACACGGCAGCTGCGGTTGCAACCAATGTATTTGCAAAGGCAAGCGCAGCGTAACCGTTCGCTTCCAGCGCAGAACCGGCGTTGAAGCCAAACCAGCCCACCCACAGCATGGAAGCACCCACCATGGTCAGTGTCAGGTTGTGCGGGGGCATGGCTTCGCGGCCATAACCAACACGCTTGCCAACCATGTAGGCACCCACCAAACCGGCCACGGCGGCGTTGATGTGTACAACGGTACCACCAGCGAAGTCCAGTGCACCCAGCTGCCAAATGTAGCCAGCTTTGCTGGTCATCTCGGCGGCCACTTCGGCGCTGCTGTACGCATCAGGACCCATCCAGAACCACACCATGTGCGCAACGGGAATGTAGCTGAAAGTGAACCACAGGGCCATGAACAAGAGCACAGCACTGAATTTGATTCGCTCGGCAAATGCGCCGACGATCAGCGCACAAGTGATGCCAGCAAACGTGGCCTGGAATGCAGCGAAGACGATCTCAGGGATGTAAACACCCTTGCTGAATGTCGCGGCATTGGCGAAGGTGCCAGCAGCGTTGTCCCAAATACCTGCAAGCATCACGCGGTCAAATCCGCCGATGAATGCGTTGCCTTCGGTGAAAGCCAAGCTATAGCCGTACACAAACCACAACACAACAATCATGGAGAAAGTCACCATGACCTGCATGAGTACGGACAGCATATTTTTGGAGCGCACCAAGCCGCCGTAAAACAGCGCAAGGCCTGGAATGGCCATCATCACAACCAGCAAGGTTGCAACCATCATCCAACCAGTGTCGCCTTTGTCAGGCACAGGCACAGCCGCGGGCGCAGCTTCTTCCGCAGGCGCGGCAGCGGCCTCAACCACAGGGGCTGGAGCGGCAGGTTCAACAGCAGGCGCCGCTTCTTCAGCGGGCGCAGCAACAGCTTCAACAGCTGGTGCGGCTGGCGTTTCCTGGGCGTAAACACCAGGGCTTGCAGCACTGAATCCCAGTGCAGCAGCCGCCAGCCAGATCGTCAGAAGTTTTTTCATAATGGCCTCACTTCTCTCTGGTTAAAGGGCGTCTTTGCCGGTTTCGCCTGTGCGAATACGGGTCACGCTCAAGAGATCAAACACGAAAATTTTGCCGTCGCCGATCTTG
>DASUEF010000051.1:0-13900 GCA_036275215.1 Limnobacter sp.
GCACCGCTGAGTCAAACAATGCAAGAAATTGCGTTTGCGTAGCAGAGGAGGTTGCATGCAGCAGTACGAAACCGTCCTGAAGGTTGACCAGCCGGTCAAGCCTGTTCAGGCCTACAAAACCATCAAGAACGCCTTGTCGGCCCTGGGTGTGCTTTCTGTCTTGGTGACAGCAGGATCCATCGCCGCATTGGCCACCAATCCGGAACTGCGGAGCAAGGTATTTTTCTCGGAACCCGTTCAAGCGGTGTTTGCCAACGAAATTGACTTGTTGTCCACTGGCCTGGCTGCTGGCGCAGCAGAGATTCCACGTGATGAGGCCTCACCCGTGAAGGCTCATGCGGGCATTCTCCCGGTCAAGTTCAACAGCCTCGACGCCAGCAAACCGCTGACGGCAGGGCAGCGTGAAGTGGTGTCTTTTTTGTCCAAGCGTTACAGGGTGTCTCCAGAAGCGGTTGAATCGATTGTCCGCCTCGCCTACAAGGTTGGCAAAGATGAGAAAGTGGACCCCACGCTGATTCTTGCGATTGTTGGTATTGAGTCCTCCTACAATCCATTTGCAGCCAGCCCGGTGGGCGCACGTGGATTGATGCAGGTAATGCCAAAGATTCACAAAGACAAGTTCGAAGAGCTGTCCCCAGGTGATTGGTCTCCTCTAAATCCCGAAATGAACATGCGCGTTGGCGCAAAGATCATTCGTGAATATACCCGCCGAACCGGCTCCGTGGCTGCTGGCCTTCGCTGGTACGTGGGTGCAGCCGTGCACGGCAACGATGGCGGATATCCTGCCAAGGTGTTGGGCTTGAAAGCAAGGATTGACTCGGTCTATCAGCAAGGCCACTTGGTGGCATCCCGCGACAAAGCGGAAAAAGTTTCTGCCGTGGCGAAGGCAAGCAACGAGGGTTGATCACAACCTGCTGTTGAACCTGTGGAGGCGGTGCATGGCTTCCTCCAACTTGTCCAGGCTGTTTGCATACGACCAACGCATCATTTGGTCGCCCTCGGTCGAAGAAAAATCTTTGCCTGGCACTGTGCACACCCACGATGTGTTCAGCAAGTCTTTACAGTAGTGGTCACTGTTGTAAGGCGCTCTGGTGTAGAGGTAGAACGCGCCATCTGGTCTGGAATGCACATCAATGCCTGCTTTGGGCAGCGCTGTCAGCATGTAATCGCGTCTGCGCTTGAATTCTTGTCGTCTGGCCTCGCACATGGCAAGGGTTTCCGGCTCAAAACAGGCCAGTGCGGCCCATTGGGCTGGCGCACTGGGGCAGATGCTCAAGTTTTGCGCAAATCGTTCAATCGGGGCCACCATCTGCGGGGGCACCACCATCCATCCAAGCCTCAAACCCGTTAGTCCAAAATATTTGGAAAAGCTGTTGATCACCACCACCGACTGACCGGGCAACGGGGCCCCAGTGATTTGAAGCACACTTCTTGGCGGTGAATCGTAACAAAGCGACTGGTAAATCTCGTCGACCATCAGGACGCCACGGCGTCCTGCCATGCCATCCACAATTTTTCGCATGGCTGATTCTGGAATCTGCGTACCGGTTGGATTGGACGGTGAGGCCAACAATGCTCCAGCTGTGTTGGCTTGCCAGGCGTCTTCGAGATCATCCCAAGTGGGTTGAAAGTTGTGTTTTTCATCCACTGCCACGAATTGTGGTGTTCCGCCTGCAACTTGCACAAAGGTTTTGTTGCACGGGTAACCTGGGTCGGTGAGCAGTATGCCCTGACCCGGGTTAACCATGCTGAGGCAGGCGTACAGCAACGCAGCCGAGCCACCCGCGGTAATCACCACCTGCTCTTGGGGCACCACCACGCCAAAGGATGTCCGGTAATGCTCAGCCACCGCCGCTCGAAGTTCTGGCAGGCCAAGCGCCGCTGTGTAGCGTGTTTTGCCGTCCCTCAAAGCCTTGAAGTGGGCTTGCAGTACAGGCTCTGGCAGAGCAAAGTCTGGCTCACCGATCGACAAATGAATCACGGGATGCCCCTGCTGGGCAAGCAAGTCGGCCTGTTTGACCAGTTCCATCACATGAAAAGGCTGAATCAGGTTGGCAAGGTTGGACAACATGGGCAGATCACTATTAAGAGGGGGTGGGGCAAGCAGATGTTCGATTTGTGGAAAACCCCGACGACATGGACGGAGCGTGCGCCTATAATTTTCGATTCTGTAGCATCACCCACAAAGAGACAATTATATGGCCCAACCGATGGATCAGCGCTTTCGCCAAGCCGCTCTGGAGTATCACGAATTTCCAAAACCCGGCAAACTCCAAATTGCCGCCACCAAGAGCCTGGTGAACCAGCGGGATCTCGCACTGGCCTATTCCCCTGGTGTTGCTGCCGCTTGTGAAGAAATCGAGCAAGACCCGTCCACCGCCGTTCGCTACACTGCGCGTGGCAATTTGGTTGGTGTGGTTACTAACGGCACAGCCGTATTGGGCCTGGGCAACATTGGTCCGCTGGCAGCCAAGCCTGTGATGGAAGGCAAGGCCGTTCTGTTCAAGAAGTTTGCGGGCATCGACGTGTTCGACATTGAGATCAACGAAACCGACCCCGACAAACTGATCGAGATCATTGCCTCTCTGGAGCCCACCTTCGGGGGCATCAACTTAGAAGACATCAAGGCACCCGACTGTTTCAAGGTTGAGCGTGCCCTTCGCGACAGGATGAAGATTCCTGTCTTCCACGATGATCAGCACGGTACAGCCATTGTGGTGGGGGCCGCCATCCTGAATGGCTTGGAGGTGGTCGGCAAAAAACTGGACGAGGTGAAGTTGGTGGCCTCGGGGGCGGGTGCTGCCGCACTGGCTTGCTTGGAATTGCTGGTTGATTTGGGCCTACCCCGAAAAAACATTTGGGTGACCGACATCGATGGCGTGGTGTTCGAGGGGCGCACCAATAACATGGACCCCGACAAAGCCAAATTTGCTCAACCCACCGAAGCGCGCAAACTCGCCGAGGTCATCACCGGCGCCGACGTATTCCTGGGTTTGTCCGCTGGCGGCGTCATGAGCCAAGACATGGTAAAGAGCATGGCAGACAAGCCATTGATTCTGGCCTTGGCCAATCCCACGCCAGAAATCCTGCCTGAGCAAGTCTACGAGGTTCGCAAAGACGCAATCATGTGCACTGGCCGCACGGATTATCCTAATCAAGTCAACAACGTGTTGTGTTTCCCGTACATTTTCCGAGGTGCGTTGGATGTGGGTGCCACCACCATCACCAAAGAAATGGAAATTGCTGCGGTGCGTGCGGTGGCTGAACTGGCTCGCAAAGAACAATCTGACATTGTTGCGGCTGCTTACCGCACACAGAATTTAAGCTTTGGGCCTGAATACCTCATTCCCAAGCCTTTTGACCCTCGCCTGATTGTGCATATTGCACCCGCAGTGGCCAAAGCGGCTGTTGAAAGTGGTGTGGCCACTCGTCCCATCGAGGACATGGCGGCATATCGCGATCAACTGCAGCAGTTTGTATACCACTCTGGCACTTTCATGAAGCCAATTTTTGCAGTGGCCAAGCGTTGTGTGGTTGAAACCCCGCAGACCAGCCGGGTGGTGTTTGCTGAGGCGGAAGACGAGCGCGTGTTGCGGGCAGTGCAGGTGATTGTGGATGAGGGCTTGGCCAAGCCCATTTTGATTGGAAGGCCGGCGGTGGTGGAGCGGCGCCTGGAGCGTTTCGGTCTGCGCATCAAGCCAGGCGTGGATTTTGAGCTGATCAATCCTGAGTACGATGAACGCTACAAAGACTTTTGGCGCGCTTATTACGATCTGACCAAGCGCAAAGGTGTTACCGAAGCTTACGCAAAAATTGAAATGCGCCGCCGCCACACCCTGATTGGCTCCATGATGATTCACAAAGGCCATGCCGATGCCATGATCTGTGGCACTTTCGGCACCCACGCGCTTCATTTGCATTACGTGAACCAGGTGATTGGCTTGCGTGCTGGTTGCAACACTTACGGCGCCATGAATGGCCTGATGCTCACCAATCGCCAGGTGTTTTTGGTGGACACGCATGTGAACTACGACCCAACCGCAGATCAAATCGCAGAAATCACCTTGATGGCTGCCGAGGAAATGTTGCGCTTGGGTGTGCAGCCCAAGGCCGCGCTGTTGTCACATTCCAATTTTGGATCGAGCAATCAACCCTCGGCCATCAAAATGCGCGAGGCATTGCAAAAGCTGCGTGACATAGCCCCCTGGTTGGAAGTGGATGGCGAAATGCACGGGGACTGCGCCATTGATGAATCGGTGCGCAACACCATTTTTGCAGGGTCAACCCTCACCGGCGAGGCCAACTTGTTGGTGTGTCCAAACATTGATGCCGCCAATATTGCATACAATCTGCTCAAATCTGCTGCAGGCAACGGTATTGCAGTGGGTCCGGTACTGCTTGGTGCAGCAAAACCTGTTCACATTTTGACAGCATCGGCCACCGTGCGTCGTATTGTGAACATGACCGCGCTGGCTGTGCTGGATGCCAATTCGGAGCGTGTAAGCACACTTTGAAGTTGGCTTTCCAAGCATCCAAATGACGGTTTTAAAACAACAAATGGGCGTGCAAGGCACGCCTGTTTGTCTTTTAAAACCCCTTGGCTTGGGCGCAAAATGTTTTCATGAACGAGAACATGCCCATCCACCTTCAGCATGCATGCGACGACATCACCGGTTTGGTGCTGTCGGGTGGCGGCGCACGCGCCGCTTACCAAGTGGGTGTTTTACATCAGCTTGCAAAATGGTTCGATCAAGAAGATCGGCGTGAGTTTGATTTCCCTTTCAAAATTCTATGTGGCACGTCCGCCGGGGCCATCAATGCGGCTGCTCTGGTCTGTGCTGGACGCAATTTCTACCAGTCCACCGACCGCATGATGCGGGTTTGGGAAAACTTCAGATCAGAGCAGGTGTTTCGCTCCGACTCCCTGGGCATCATTCGAACCGGAGCCCGTTGGTTGTCAGCATTGTCAATTGGTTGGATGCTGCGCAAGCGCCCCAGGTGTTTGCTCGATAATTCACCGTTGTCTCATCTGCTTCACGAATTGCTGCATTTCAGACGGCTGGACGAGGCCTTAGAAAACGGCACCATTCGCGCCTTGGCTGTGACAGCGTCCAGTTACAGTTCCGGGCGCAACGTCACCTTTTTCCAAACGCTGGATGAAATCGAGTCGTGGTCTAGAACCCTGCGCGTCGCCTTGCCAGACCGCATCACCGTAGAACACCTGTTGGCCTCTGCCGCTATCCCCTTTGTGTTTCCTGCCGTCAAGCTGGAAATTGAAGGCCACATGGAGCATTTTGGCGATGGTTCGATTCGCCAGTTGGCGCCCATCAGCCCTGCCATTCACTTGGGGGCAAACAAAGTGATGGTGATTGGTTCTAGCCAGTCTGAAAACGATCATACCAAAGCCATTGAAGTGCGGGATGCTTACCCCAGTTTGGCCCAAATAGCTGGCCATGCGATGGCATCCATCTTTTTAGACAGCCTGTCCATCGACATTGAGCGTTTGAGTCGGGTGAACAAAACCTTGGCTTTGTTGCCACCCGAGATGGCCACCAAAACCACCCTCAAGCCCGTTGAGTTGTTGGTGATTTCGCCTTCTGAGCGAATTGATGAAATTGCCGCGCGTCACACCCAGGATTTGCCTAGACCTGTGCGCACCATGCTTTCGGCGCTGGGAGCAACAGAGGCCAGTGGTTCATCACTGGCCAGCTACCTCTTGTTTGAGGCCAATTACACCCGCGAGCTAATCCGAATGGGCATGGCCGACACCATCGCCAAGCGCGACGAGGTGTATGCATTTTTTGGTTTGGGAAAGAAGGGCAGTCAGCCCGAGCTCTCCATGCTTCAAGGTGGCCGTTCAGCCTGATCTAAGCAGCCTGTCGACAGGCTACAATGGTGCACCGTAGCAGTCAGCGTGTTTCACCCCATGGATTTTTCCAACATCACTGCCGCTTGGCATGCAAGCATGGCCGGCAGCCCCACAAACGAACCAGCACTGCGCATTGCGCAGGGTGAGCCTGTGCAGCGCCTGTGTGCCAACACCTTGGGCGAGGTGGGTGAGGTGGTGTTGCAGGCTGCGCGATTGGCGATGCAGGGCCATTGGGTGGTGGGCGGTTTGCAGTACGAGGCCGCGCCCGGATTGGATCCGGGGCTTTGTATCAAGGCACCAAAACACAAAGACCCACTGGTTGTTTTTTCCGCGTACAACTCAGGGCAGGTGGTGCAATGCACGCTTGCTGAACTTCTCTCTCCGCAAAATTCACCGAACATTGAGCCCTGGGTGGACGATTTGCCGCTGGAGGCTTACCAAGATCACTTTCGCTCCATTCAGAAGGCCATTGAAGCGGGCGAGTTTTACCAAATCAATTTCACCACGCGTTTGCGATCCACGGCCTCATCCATCGACCCTTGGCGTTTGTTCTTGCATTTTTTCAAGGCGCAACCTGCGGAGCAAAGTGTGTACCTTCAAATGCCCAAGGGCAGTGTGTTGAGTTGGTCACCGGAATTGTTCTTCAGTTGGATGGGCGGCACATTGCGCACCTCGCCCATGAAGGGCACACGACCCTTGCAGGAGGAATTCTCTGGCGCAGCATTGAGCGACAGCGCCAAGGACCGTGCCGAGAATGTGATGATTGTTGACCTGTTGCGCAATGACATGGCGAAAATCTGCAAGCCCAATTCTGTGCAGGTGCAGTCTCTATTTGATGTGATGCGTTTAAGCACCGTAGAGCAAATGACCTCCACGATTGTTGGCCAAACCCGACCCAACATCACTTTGTTGGATGTGTTTGCGGCACTGTTCCCCTGCGGAAGCGTGACGGGTGCGCCCAAGTCCCAAGCGATGAAACGCATAGCCCAATGGGAGCAAACACCGCGCAGGTTTTATTGCGGTGCACTGGGGGTGTTGAGCCCGGGGGGAGGCGCGCATTTCAATGTGCCAATTCGCACGGTGGTGGTGGATTCATGGCCCGATGGCCATGCGCTCGAGTACGGGGTGGGCAGTGGCATCACTTGGTATTCCGATGTGCAAGCCGAAAAACGGGAGTGGTGGCAAAAAACAGCATTTTTGCGGCAGGCCAGTGTGGACTTTCAGGTCCTGGAGACGGTGTTGCTTCGGGATGGACACTGGGAAAGGCACGGTCTGCATCTCGCTCGCATGGCGCGTTCAGCTCAGGTGTTCTCGTATGTGTGGGATGAGTCCGAAGTGAGCAGCATGCTGCGAGGTGTTGCGTTGGGCAACCCGGTTGGTGAGTTTCGTGGCCGTTGGTTGTTGCATGCGGACGGGCGTTTTGAAGTAACCCTGCACGACAAACCTGCAGCGCTGGGCCCTGTGCGTTTGCAGTTGGCACCACACCCCATGGTTGCCGACTCTCGGTTTGTGTTGAACAAGACCACGCATCGCCCGCATTACGACAGTCTGCTGCCCACCAACCCTGAGATCTTCGACTCACTGCTGTTGAGCCCCCAGGGCTGGCTGACGGAAACTTGCCGCTGCAACCTGGTGATTAAGCGGGACGGTGTGTTGCTCACACCCGCCTTGAATGAAAATGAGGGAGTTGTTTTGCTGCCTGGGGTGATGCGCACGCTGCTTTTAAGGGAAAATACCCTTCACGAGGCGCAACTGACTGTGCAAGACTTGCGCCAAGCGCAAGCGGTGTGGCTTATCAACAGCCTGAGGGGCTGGGTGCCCGTGGCACAGGTGGCCGATTCGCAAGGCGCTGTTGTGTTTCAATCCAAACCATAACAACAACCACAGGGATGCATCGTGAGCCCCACAACCATCGAGATCATCGGCGCAAGTTTGTTCGCCATCGCAGTCATCCACACTTTTTCGACCAAGTTTTTTGAGCGCCTTGCGCACACTCAACCCAACCATGCTGGCTTATGGCACCTGTTGGGTGAGGTCGAGGCTGTGTTTGGTTTTTGGGCCCTGGTGCTGGTGGTGTTCATGTTCTTTGTGCTGGGGCAAACCGAGGCCGTTAGCTACGTCGATACGCGCAATTACACCGAGCCTCTGTTTGTGTTTGCCATTATGGTGATCGCGGCCAGTAAGCCAATTTTGGTGCTCGCGGGGAGAATAGTTCGTGGCATGGCGTCGGTGTTGCCCATGGACAAGCAGGTGGCGTATTTTTTTACCACCTTGTCGATTGTGCCGCTCTTGGGGAGTTTTATCACCGAGCCCGCAGCGATGACCTTGGCTGCATTTTTATTACGTGACCGCTTTTACACTCAAGGCATCAGCAACACGCTGAAGTACGGCACTTTGGGCGTGCTGTTTGTGAACATTTCAATTGGTGGAACACTCACCCCTTTCGCAGCGCCGCCGGTGTTGATGGTTGCGGCCAAGTGGGGCTTCGACATGCACCATATGATCACCGTGTTTGGTTGGAAGGCTGCACTGGCGGTGTTTGTGAATGCAACTGCACTCACGGTGATGTTTGCCAAAGAGCTGGCTGCAATGAAAAAGCCCGCTGAGGACGGTCCCAAAGAAGACATGCCTCTGTGGGTAATTGGAACGCATTTGCTGTTTTTGGTCTCTGTGGTGGTGTTTGCACACCACGCGGCGGTCTTCATGGGTTTGTTTTTGTTCTTCCTGGGTTACACCACCGCGTACAGCCGCTACCAGGACCGACTCATCCTGAAAGAAGGTTTGATGGTGGCGTTTTTCCTGGCGGGGTTGGTGGTGTTGGGTGGTATGCAGGCCTGGTGGTTGCAAGATGTACTCAAGGGCATGAGTCCAACCGTTCTGTATTACGGTGCCACGGCGTTGACGGCCGTCACCGACAATGCGGCACTCACTTACCTGGGTTCTCTGGTGGAAGGTGTTAACGACGAGTTCAAGTACGCCTTGGTGGCGGGTGCAGTCACTGGAGGCGGTTTAACCGTGATTGCCAACGCGCCCAACCCAGCCGGGTTTGCCATTTTGAGGCACTACTTCAACGATGGCGCGATCAGCCCTGGCAAGTTATTCTTGGCGGCGTTGGGCCCCACCGTGGTGGCAATTGTTGCATTTCAGGCTTTCTAAGAGTTGAGCGAACAGCAGGTTGATTACAACGATCGGGAGCAGCCACAACTGCCCCGCGATCTGGACGATGCGCAAAAGGCCCTGACCGATGTGCAGGCTCTGTTGCGCAAACAAAAAGTGATTGAAAGCGTGGTTCATAATCAGCAAAGCCACGTGAATCCCCAACGCCAAAGCCTGGTGGAAGAACTGGTCCACAGGCAGCATGTGACTGAGTTGGGCAACAAACTGCACCAGTTGCACCCGGCGGATGTGGCCTATGTGCTAGAAAGCCTGCCACTGGAAGAGCGTCTGGTGGTTTGGGGGCTGGTGCGCTCCGAGCGGGATGGTGACATTCTGCTGGAGTTGAGTGATGCAGTGCGTGAAAGCCTCATCAAGTCCATGGACAGCGAGGAGCTGTTTGCGGCCACAGAGTCGCTGGATGCCGATGAGATCGCCGAACTGGCACCCGACCTGCCACGCGATGTGGTGGAGAAGCTTGCCAGCAGCTTGAGCCTGGAAGAACGCGAGCAGTTGCGCGCAGCCATGAGTTATCCCGAAGACACCGTGGGCGCACGCATGGACTTCGACATGGTCACCATTCGTGACGACGTGACGCTCGAGGTGGTGCTGCGCTATTTGCGCCGGTTTGATGAACTGCCGGACCAAACTGACCAAGTGTTTGTCGTGGATCGGGTGGATCACTTCAAGGGCAGCCTGCCGCTGGACCGCTTGCTGGTCAACGAACCAGAGACCCTGGTGAGCGAGGTGATGAGTCGAGAGGTGCTGATGCTCGCGCCTTTGGACGATGCGTACGAGGCGGCGCAGGCGTTCGAACGTTACGATTTGGTGTCTGCCCCTGTATTGGATCCGTCGGGAAAGTTGATTGGCCGACTCACCGTGAACGAGGTGGTGGATGTAATCCGGGAAGAAAGCGAATCGGATTTGCTTTCCAGTGCGGGTCTGCGTGAGGAAGAAGACCTGTTTGCATCGGTGTGGGAGTCTGCCAAGAACCGCTGGCTGTGGTTGGGGGTCAACCTGTGCACCGCTTTTTTTGCCAGCCGCGTGATCGATACCTTTGAGGGCACCATTGAAAAAGTGGTCGCTTTGGCCACGTTGATGCCCATCGTGGCTGGCATTGCGGGTAACTCGGGCAACCAAACCATGACGCTGATGATTCGCTCCCTGGCGCTTGGCCAGGTCAACAGCAGCAACATCGGTTTGTTGCTCAAAAAGGAGCTGGCGATTGCAGGGCTCAACGGCTTGGTGTGGGGAGGCGTGGCGGGCCTGGCTGCGGCGGCGCTGTATTACAACTCGCCCAACGCCATCATGCTTGGTATTCTCATGACCTTGGCGGTGATGCTCAATTTGCTGGTGGGTGCCCTGATTGGTGTGGCGGTGCCTTTGGGCCTTGAAAAAACTGGGCGAGATCCAGCCATGGGCTCTTCGGTGTTACTCACTTTCACCACCGACAGCATGGGCTTTTTCATTTTCCTAGGCTTGGCGACCATTTTCTTCTAAGGCGGATGCAACGTGCACAAGGCAGCGCCTGGTGTCTCAATCGTGGTGCCCGTGTTCAACGAGGTGCCAAGCTTGTCGGACCACGCTTTCGCATCTCGCATGCTGGCATTGCATGCGCTGCTGCGTCCTTGCGACGAGTTGGTGTTGGTGGACGGCGGCTCGTCGGATGCCAGTTGGCCCACGTTGCTGGCTTTGTCACAACACCCTCGAATCCTCGCCATTCAAAGCGCCAAAGGACGTGCTTTGCAAATGAATGCTGGGGCGACCCGGGCGAATAGCGAGGTGCTGGTGTTTTTGCATGCAGACACCGTCCTGGGCGAGCAGGCATGGCTCTGCCTGTTGGGCAAAATCCATGCGCATGCGGGTGCACCGTTGTGGGGGCGCTTTGATGTGCGCATTGAGGGCCAAAGCAAATGGTTGCCGGTGGTGGCTTGGTTCATGAACCATCGATCAAGCCTGAGCAAAATCTGCACAGGTGATCAGGCCTTGTTTGTCACGCGGCGTTTGTTTGAGTCAGTTGGCGGGTTCCCGCAGCAACCCCTGATGGAAGACGTGGAGATTTGCAAACGACTAAAGCGCGTTGCCTCCGCGCAGTTCTTGGCAATTCGAAGCCCAATCATGACTTCGGGCCGTCGTTGGGATGTTCACGGCGCGTGGGCCACCATATGCCTGATGTGGCGCTTTCGCTACCTGTACTGGCGTGGGGTCCCGGCCCAAGCGCTGGCGCGCCAATATGCTGACACCCGCAAAAAAGCAGCCCTCACGGTGGCGCTGTTTGCCAAATACCCGGAACCTGGCCGCGTTAAAACCCGCCTTCAGCCTTTGCTGGGGGGGGCGCAATCTGCAAAGTTTGCGCGTTACCTGCTGCTGTCCACATTGGACAAGTTGCAGGCTGAAAACACCGTGTTGTGGACCGATGGGGGCGACGATGTGACGTGGACAACCTTGCTTGGCCACCGTGCGGTGCCTCGCATGCAACAGCCGCAAGGCCACTTGGGCATCCGCATGCAAACGGCTGTAAAAACCCACTTGCAACACAGCGAGGTGGTGGTGTTGTTGGGGCCAGACGCTGTGCAATTTACCCAGGCCGATTTGGAAGCCTTGGTGCGTGCGGCCATGCAAGCCGGCATTGCTTTTGTACCTGCACTGGATGGCGGCTACGTGGCGCTGGCCTGCACCCGGTGCATACCCGAGATATTCACAGCTCAAATTGCTTGGGGCAGCGCCACCGTGGCGCAGCAAACACAGCAGGCCTTGGCCATGCAGGGCGTACAGGCGCAGTGGTTGCCCCCGCAGCTCGACATCGACGAGCCCCAGGATTACCAACGCGCCATGGTGCAGGGTGATTTGCCCGCCGATTGGGCGGAACGTTATTGATGCAACAAGGTCCACACAGGGTGCTTACTGTGTGCAAGGAGTGGGGCGCTGATGTTGGGAACAAGCAAGTTATTGCTGAGGGCTGAGGGATTGGGCCACCGTGGCCAAACAAGGCCGTGGGGTGTGGTGCATGCATCGGCTGCTTTGCTTGCCCTGGTGTTCGGCGCAGCCCATTCATTCGCCCAGGCCACAAATCTGGTGGCCCCTTGGCCTGCCGACGAACAGTCGGCACTCCCAGTGGCTTGGCAACCCCAATACCACCCGGACATTGCCGCGCACACACGCTTCGCCTTGGTCAACAAGAGTGGCCGCACCTTGTTGCGAGCACAGGCGGATCAGTCGTACGGCACCTTGGTGCATGCCTTTGCGCAGCCACAGGTGTTCAACACCCTGAGCTGGGATTGGCAAGTGCTGGAGCACCCTGCCCAGGCCAACCTTCAAACCAAAGCCGGGGACGATGCAGGCGCCAAAGTATGTGCTTTTGTACAAATTGATGAATCGCGTTTGAGCTTGCGCACCCGCCTGGCCCTGGGCGCTGCAAGAACCTTGTCAGGCGAACCTTTGCCCGCTGCCACGCTTTGCTATGTGTGGGGCAGCCCGGGCGAGCCCGTGGGTGTGGTGTTCAACAACCCTTACACGGATCGCGTAAAGAACCTGGTGCTGCGTGATGCACCCGCCGGTGGCAGCATGGTGACAGAGACGCGGGATGTGCAGGCCGATGCGCGCCTGGCTTTTGGAAAGGAACTGCCCAATGGGCCAGTGAAATTCACTGGCATCGCCTTGGGTGCCGATGCGGACAACACCCAATCCAAAGCCCGCGCTTTGTTTGGCAGTCTGGTGGCCCAGTGAATGTGGGGGGATTCCCCGGTGCTCACGACACCAGCAAGTCTGTCGAAGTGAACCGCCCCGGTTTTCGTAGAGGCCAATTGGTTTAAGTGCAGGTTTGTTCGGCCTGCTGACCGATTTGTTGATAGTAAATCATCTCAGCTTCGGCGGGTGGAATGTAGCCCAGTGGCTCCATTAGTCTGTAATGATTGAACCAAGCCACCCATTCCAGCGTGGCCAACTCCACTGATTCAATCGTTTTCCAGGCGCCTCTGCGGTGAATCACTTCGGCCTTGTACAAACCGTTAATGGTCTCTGCCAACGCGTTGTCGTAGCTGTCGCCTTTGCTGCCCACCGATGGTTCAATGCCCGCTTCAGCAAGGCGTTCGCTGTACCGGATGGACACGTATTGCGAGCCCCTGTCGCTGTGGTGAATCAGTGACTGGCTTCTGTCAGGTTGACGGTCCCAAAGCGCTTGTTCCAGCGCGTCCAACACAAAGTCTGTGCGCATGGAACGGCTGGCACGCCAGCCTACAATTCGCCGTGAGAAGACGTCGATGATGAAAGCCACATAGACAAACCCCTGCCAGGTTGAGACATAGGTGAAATCAGAAACCCACAACTGGTTGGGGCGGTCGGCTTTGAACTGGCGTTTAACAAGGTCCAATGGACAAGCTGCCTTGGGGTCTGCAAAGGTGGTGCGTTGTGCCTTGCCACGAATAACGCCTCGCAAGCCCATCTGGCGCATCAAGCGTTCAACCGTGCAGCGGGCCACCACAAGCTTCTCCCGCTTCATGGCCTTCCACACTTTGTCGGCACCGTAAACCCGTTTGTTCTTGTCCCAAACAATTTGTATTTGCTCAATGCGTTGTTCATCGGCAATGGCGCGGGCACTGCGCAATGCTGGATTGCGTTGGCAGGCGGCGTGTTTCCAATACCCTGACGGGGCAATCTGAAATGTCTTGCAGATTGACTCGACCCCAAATATTTGACGGTGTTCATCGATGAAGCGCCTCATTTCTTTTTGAGGCGGTCGAGTTCCGCCTGGGCGAAAAAAGCGCTGGCCAGTCGCAGTATTTCATTGGCTTGGCGAAGCTCTTTAACTTCGCGCTCCAGCGCTTTGACCCGTTCCTTCTCGGCTGTGGTCACACCATCGCGAGTGCCGTTATCGACTTC
>DASUEF010000052.1:0-1136 GCA_036275215.1 Limnobacter sp.
GTGGTGCCGGCCCACCTCTGGGCTGCGCAGCTTCACGTGTTTGGTGTTGCGGCCCGCCATGCGTTTGCGCCACATCTTAAAACTCGATGCCTTCATGTGTTTGCGCATCAGTTCAATCACCGCCGATTCATTCAAGCCAAACTGAAGTTCAATGGCCTCAAACGGCGTGCGGTCTTCCCAAGCCATTTCGACGATGCGTGAAATATCTTCTTCGGACAGAGGGTGCTGCATGGTGCGTCATGAAAACAATCGATGGGCGTGGGGATAAACCCGACTGTGGGTGTGCCCCGCTCAGTAGTAGCATAGCGCATCTTTGCTGTGGCCGTGCCCATGATTACTCAACAACTTCAATCCTCGCTCACACCCATGCTGGCACTCAAGCTGGTGCTGACTGCGTTGCTGTGGGGAGGTACTTTTATCTCGGGCAAAGTGGTGGCACAAAGCCTGCCACCATTCACCGCAGCGTTTGGGCGTTATGTGGTGGCCGCGGTGTTGCTGTTGTGGGTGGTGCGCATGGTGGACGGTGGGTTGCCGCGTTTGAATCGCCAACAATGGGTGACCACAGCGGGTTTGGGGCTGACTGGTATATTTTTGTACAACGTGTTCTTTTTTGCGGCGTTGGCGCACATCCCGGCGGGCCGCACTGCGTTGCTGGTGGCGCTTAACCCCATCATGACGGCCCTGCTGGCCCGTGTGGTGTTTGCAGAACGATTGGGCCCGGTGCGTTGGGCTGGCATTGCCATTGCCCTGCTGGGTGCAGCCATTGTGATTACCCGAGGTGATTTGTACGCAGCAGTGCATGACATTCGCAGCGCGTTTGGCGTGGGCGAAACCATGATGCTGGCAGCGGTGGCGAGTTGGGCTGTGTACACCTTGATTTCGCGCAAGGCCATGGAGAGCTTAAGCCCCCTTGCGGCCACCACCTACGCCACGCTGTGGGGCTTGGGTTTTTTAACCCTCACGGCGGCCAGCGAGTTGGGGGGCATTGAATGGTCGGCTGTGCCATGGACCGTGTGGCTTGCACTGCTGTACCTGGGCGCATTTGGCACCGTGGTGGCCTTTGTTTGGTACTACGAGGGGGTGCGTGCGGTGGGGCCGTCGCGCACGGCGGTGTTTACCAATTTGGTGCCGGTGTT
>DASUEF010000053.1:0-9089 GCA_036275215.1 Limnobacter sp.
GCCCAGCGCCAACACCTCAACACCGTGTGGCATCGCCTGACACCCTGGCCCGACAGCGTGGCCGGGCTCACGCAGCTCAAACAACAGTTCACCATCACCACGCTGTCCAACGGCAATTTTTCTCTCCTCACCGCCATGGCCAAGCATGCTGGCCTGCCCTGGGATTGTATTGTGTCGGCTGAACTGTTCCAGCACTACAAGCCAGACCCCGAGACCTACCAGGGCGTGGCCCGGCTGTTGAACTTGCCCACCAGCCAGATGATGCTGTGTGCAAGCCACCCCAGCGACCTGCGCGCCGCTCGTGCCCAGGGCATGAAAACCGCCTACGTGATGCGCCCCTTTGAGTTTGGCGAGCACGTGCCCCTGCCCGCCATCGAGCCCGGTGAATTTGACCTGGTCGCCCAAGACTTTGTCGACCTGGCTCGGCAATTGAATCCATCCACGGAGTAAACCGCAATGAAGTCAACTTTCCGGATTGGGCAAATCGTGCCCAGTTCCAACACCACCATGGAAACCGAAATCCCCGCCATGTTGCGCGCCCGAGAGGCGGTGCAAGACGAGCGTTTCACTTTCCATTCCAGCCGCATGCGCATGCAGCACGTGACCAAAGAGCAACTGGCCAAAATGGATGCCGACTCCGACCGTTGTGCGCTGGAACTGGCCGACGCCCGGGTGGATGTGCTGGGCTATGCTTGCTTGGTGGCCATCATGAGCATGGGCCTGGGGTACCACCGCACATCCGAGCAGCGATTGCATGGCCGCACGGTGGAGGCCGGTGGCCCTGCGCCCGTGGTCACCAGCGCGGGGGCCTTGGTGGATGGGCTCAAAGCGATTGGTGCCAAAAAAATTGCCATCCTCACGCCTTACATGAAGCCACTCACCCAGCTTGTGGTGGACTACATCGAGCACGAGGGCATCGAGGTGCTGGACAGCATTTCTTTGGAGGTGCAAGACAACCTCGACGTGGGTCGCCTGGACCCCAAAGCACCCATTGAACACACCAGGAAACTGAACACAGCCAATGTGGATGCGATCGTGGCTTCGGCTTGCGTGCAAATGCCATCGCTGACGTCCATTCAAGCCATTGAAGATCGTCAGGGTGTGCCCGTGCTGTCTTCGTCGGTGGCCACCACGTACATGATGTTGAAAAAATTGGGTCTGAAGACCTATGCACCCGGCTTCGGTTCGCTGTTGTCGGGGAAGTATTGAACGGGTCAGACCTGACACCGTTCGGATGTGGAGCGCGTCGCGCCGTGCAGTTGCCTGTCGTGACGCTCAATCAGAAGCAAAGAGGAGACCATCTCATGCGATTTATGTTCAAACCCCTCGTGGCCGGCATGACCGCCGCTGCACTGACCTTCGGCATGGCCAGCACGGCATCGGCCCAGACCACTCTGAAGATTTCTCACCAGTTCCCCGGCGGGACCGAGGAGCAGGGTGATTTTCGTGATCGCCTGGTGCGCAAGTTTGCGCGCCAAGTGAGCGAAAAAACCAATGGCGAGCTGAAGTTCGAGATTTATCCCGGTGCGTCGTTGGTTAAAACATTTGCCCAGTTTGGCGCCATGCAGCGTGGTTCGGTGGACATGATTCTGCTGCCCCTTGCTTACGAAGGCGGCAAGATCCCCGAGGTGAACATCACCCTGATGCCCGGGCTGATCACCAGCTATGAACAAGGTCACCGTTGGAAAGGCCAACCCATTGGCAACGAACTCGAAAAATTGCTGGAGAGCAAAGGTGCGAAAGTGATCACCTGGATTTGGCAGGCGGGTGGGATTGCATCCAAGAAGAAAGTGCTCGCTCCGGATGATGTGAAAGGCGTGAAGATTCGCGGTGCGTCCAAGCACATGGACCTGATGCTCAAAGGCGCGGGCGGCTCGATCACCAACGTTCCATCCAACGAAGTGTACAACGCGATGCAGACCGGTGTGCTGGATGCGGCTGTGACCTCCAGCACCTCCATCATTTCCTTCCGTTTGGAAGAGGTGGGTGACCACCTCACCGACGCCAGCCAGAACTCCTTCTGGTTCATGTTCGAGCCCTTGATGATGTCCAAGGCCACTTTTGACCGCCTCACCCCTGCGCAGCAAAAAGTCGTGATGGAAGTGGGCGCTAGTCTGGAGAAATTCTCGATTGAAGAATCGAAGAAAGATGACATGCGCGCATCGGAAGTGTGGAAGAAAGCGGGCAAGAACGCTTATGGCATGGACGATGCCACTTTTGCCAAATGGCGTGCCGTAGCACAGAAAACCGCGTGGAAAGACTTCGCTGAGGAAGTGAAGAATGGCCAGAAGTGGTTGGACATGGCCACCGCCGTGAAGTAAGACGGCCTGCTTGATTTGGTAAACACGCCGGGCTGGCCATGTGGCTGGCTCGGTGCAAATGGCTCTTCTGGAGGCAATTATGAACAACCCATTGTGGCGTCTGTTCAGCGGCACGGTGCGCAGTGTCAATCAGTTCATGGCGTACATTTCTGCTGCACTCATCGTGATTTGTTCCTTCGTGCTGGTGTACGAAGTGATTACACGGTATGTGGTCTCGGTCTCCAATGACTGGGTGATTGAATTGAGTATCTTCATGCTGATTGCAGCGACCTTTTTGGCAGCCGCACACACCCAACGTGAGCGCGGGCACGTTGGCATTGAAGTGCTGGACGAAGTGATGTCCCGCAATGCAACACGCTACCGCATCATGCTGGGCGATATTCTTTCCATGCTGTTTTGCGGTCTGGTGGCCTATCTCTCTGGGCACTATGGGCTAGAAGCCTGGGAAGGTCAGTGGACAACCAGCTCCACGTGGGGCCCACCTCTGTGGATTCCCTATGGCTTCATGGCTTTGGGGATGCTGATGCTTACGCTGGAATTTTTTATTCAAGTGGTCCATGGATTGGCCGGTGCCGCACCTGAGCTGCCCAGCCACAGCCATGTCAAAGGAGATTGACCATGGGCGTTATGGAAATTGGGTTGATCTACACAGCCCTTACCTTGTTGCTGCTGTTCTCGGGCATGCCCATTGCGTTTGCGCTTGGGTCTTCGGCCGTGATCATCATGTATTTCTTCATGCCCCACAACAACATTGGGCTGATTGCAGAAACCATTTTCAGTGAGCTTGAAAATTTCACCTTGCTCACCATCCCGCTGTTTATCCTCATGGGCGCAGCCATTGGTAAAACCCGTGCAGCGGTGGATTTGTACGAGTCGGCTTACCGCTGGTTGTACCGCATGCCAGGCAGCCTGGGCGTGGCCAACGTGGTGGGGTGCACCATTTTTGCAGCTCTGTGTGGCTCCAGCCCCGCCACCTGTGCAGCCATCGGCGGCATGGGCATTCCCGAAATGCGCAAGCGCGGCTACACCGGTGCATTGGCTTCGGGCCTGATTGCCGCGGGCGGCACCTTGGGTATTTTGATTCCGCCCAGCATCACGCTCATTATTTACGGTGTGATGGCCGAGCAGTCGATTGGCGAATTGTTCATAGCAGGCATCATCCCTGGCATCTTGCTGGCCTTTCTTTTTGCCGTGTGGGTGGTGATTCAGTTCATTCGTGATCGCCACGCGTGGATGAAAACCGCGACGCCAGAACAAATTGCTGCGCTGGCCGACCGCGAGCACTTCACCTGGAAAGAAAAGATGGAAGCCCTGCCGCGCCTCCTGCCATTTCTCTTCCTGATTGCACTCATCATGGGTGCCATGTACGGCGGCTTTGGCACGCCGTCCGAGGTGGCAGGTGTGGGTGCCGTGGCAGCCCTTGTTTTGGTGGTCACTCTGTACAAGTGCTACGACTTGAAGTCTCTGAAAATGATTTTCACGGGCACTGCCAAAGAAAGCTGCATGGTCATGATGATCATCGCCATGTCTTTCTTGTTCACTTACGTGATGAGTTACTTGCGCATTAGCCAGAGCATGGCCGAATGGCTTGTGGCGCTGGAAATGTCCAAGTGGTGGCTGCTCTTCTGGGTCAACATCCTGATGCTGGTGATGGGATTCTTCTTGCCACCTGTGGCGATTATCCTGATGCTCACGCCCGTGATTTTGCCTCCCATCATGGCCGCTGGTTTTGATCCCATCTGGTTTGGCATCGTGATGACCATCAACATGGAGCTGGGGCTGATTACACCGCCGGTTGGGTTGAATTTGTTTGTGATCAACGGCATTGCGCCTGACATCAAGTTTGGCGAAATTTTGCGGGGCATCATCCCCTTCATTTTGATCATCTCTGGCTATATCGTGCTGCTGGCCATCTTCCCCGAGATTGTCACCTGGCTGCCAGACAAGTTTTACGATTAAGGACCCCAATCCATGAGCACAACAAGCAAGGACTGGCGCACAAGGCAACAGTCCAAGGCCAACAGGCTCTCCCGCGCAGCCCAGGCACTGGGCCTGCCGGGTAAGCAGGTGCCGGCTGAGCAGGCGGTGGCACTGTTGCAGGCCGTGATTCAGCCGGGCGACCGGGTTTGCCTGGAGGGCAACAACCAGAAGCAGGCGGATTTTCTGGCGCAGTGCCTGGCCAAGGTCGACCCCGCGCAGGTCAACAGCCTGCACCTGCTGCAGTCGGTGGTGGCCTTGCCCGAGCACACTGCCTTGTTTGACAAAGGCATTGCACGTGAGATTGATTTTTCATTCTCTGGCCCACAGGGCGCGCGTTTGGCCAACCTGGTGAGCGTAGGCAAAATCAAGATCAACGCCATCCACACTTACCTGGAGTTGTTTGGCCGGTATTTTGTGGACCTCACGCCCAATGTGGCACTGATTGCCGCCGAGGCAGCCGATGCGCAAGGCAATTTGTACACGGGCCCCAACACCGAAGACACACCCGCCATTGTGGAGGCCGCAGCCTTCAAGAACGGCATCGTCATTGCGCAGGTCAACGAGATTCGCGAGACCTTGCCACGCGTGGACGTGCCCGCCGGGTGGGTGGATTTTGTGGTGCACGCACCGCGACCCAACTACATCGAGCCCCTGTTCACGCGCGATCCAGCGCTGATTTCCGAGATCCAGGTGTTGATGGCCATGATGGTGATCAAGGGCATTTATGCCGAATACGGCGTGAAGCGGCTTAACCATGGCATTGGTTTTGACACGGCAGCCATTGAGCTGCTGTTGCCCACCTACGGCGAGCAACTCGGCCTGAAAGGCAAGGTGTGCACCCACTGGGCGCTCAATCCGCACCCAGCACTCATCCCCGCCATTGAAGCGGGTTTTGTGCACAGCGTGCACAGCTTTGGCAGCGAGTTGGGCATGGAAAAATACATCGAGTCCCGGCCCGATGTGTTTTTCACTGGGGCCGATGGCAGCATGCGCAGCAACCGCGCGTTTTGCCAGGCCGCAGGCCATTACGCCTGCGATCTGTTCATAGGCTCCACCTTGCAAATTGATACCCACGGCAACAGCAGCACGGCCACCAAAGGCCGCATCACCGGCTTTGGCGGTGCGCCCAACATGGGGGCCGATGCGCGTGGCCGCCGCCACGAGAGCGAAGCCTGGGTGAAAGCTGGCCGCCAAGCCCAAGCCGACCCAGGTCAAATACCGCGTGGGCGCAAGCTGGTGGTACAAATGGTTGAAACATTTCGCGAACACATGGCCCCAGCCTTTGTGGAACGGCTGGACGCCTGGGACCTCGGCGACAGCATGGGGCTGAACAACCCCCCAGTGATGATTTATGGCGATGACGTGAGCCACATTGTGACCGAGGAGGGCATTGCCAACCTCTTGTTGTGCCGCACGCCCCAGGAACGCGAGCAGGCCATTCGAGGCGTGGCGGGCTACACCGAGGTGGGCCTGAAACGCGACAAGCGCCAGGTGGAAGAATTGCGCAAGCGGGGAATTATTCAACGTGCGGAAGACTTGGGCATTGCCCGCCGGGATGCCACCCGCGACCTGCTGGCCGCCAAGACAGTCAAGGATTTGGTGCGTGCATCGGGCGGCTTGTACAACCCGCCCAGCCGGTTCAGGAACTGGTAGGCGCAAGAAGGAACACAGCATGAGCATGGAACACCTGAACTACACACTGCCCAGCAAACCGCAACCACAGCAACGCAGCGCTGTGCTGGTGGGCGTTACCGCCAGCGGCAACTGCGAGGTGCTGCTGGAGCCCAGCACCGACCCACACCATTGCAAGGTGCAAATTCACACCTCTGCACAGGGCTTTGGCACCATTTGGCAAGCCGTGTTGCACGACTTTGCACAGCGAAGCGCGGCTGGAGGCCTCCACATAGAAATTCATGACGTGGGCGCAACCCCAGCGGTGGTGAGCCTGCGCTTGGACCAGGCCATGGAGGCATGGGAGAACTCACATGGCCAATAGTTACCTGGAAGCCAGCGCACGTGAGCGATTGCTGAGCCTGCTGGATGCAGGCAGTTTTGAAGAAATCCTGAAACCTGCCGACCGCGTGAGCAGCCCCCACATGGCGCTTCTGGAGCAGCCTGTGGCCTTTGATGATGGCGTGGTGATTGGCCGCGCCACACTCAACGGGGCCCGCGTGCTGGTGGCCGCGCAGGAAGGGCAATTTTTGGGCGGCGCCATTGGCGAGGTGCATGGCGCAAAAATCACCGCGCTGGTGGGGTTGGCCATGCGCGAAAAGCCTGCTGCGGTGGTGCTGCTTTTTGAGAGCGGTGGTGTGCGCCTGCATGAGGCCAACGCGGGCCTGATTGCAGTGTCGGAAATCATGCGGGCCGTGTGCGCCGCGCGCGCCAAGGGCTTGCAGTTTATTGGCGTGATTGGTGGAGCCGCAGGGTGCTTTGGTGGCACCGGCTTGATTGCCCGCTGTTGCGATGTGCTCATCATGTCGGAAGAAGGGCGGCTGGCCATGTCGGGCCCCGAGGTGATTGAAACCGTGTACGGCGTTGAAGAGTTTGACTCCCGGGACCGGGCCCTGGTGTGGCGGGTGAGTGGCGGCAAACACCGCCATGTGATGGGCGACATACAAACCTTGGTGGCCGATGATGTGCACGCCTTTCGCCAAGCCGTGTTGCAGGCCCTGCAACACAACACACCGCGCTTTGACCTGCAAACCCTGGAGGCCGAGCACGCCATGTTGAAGCACCGCCTAAACGCCTTTGGCGATTGCCGCGATGCCAAAGAAATTTGGCAGCGCCTGGGCCTGCCGTCGGCAGAGGCGCTTGCGCTAATGCCCGCCGAAGAATTTGTAAGCACCACGGCCCAAGCCCGTGAGCAAGCCAGGGGGCAAGCATGAACAAACAAGACACATTGCAAGCGCTGTTTGGCAACACCTTTGAACCCAAGGCACAGACCGAGGATTATTTTGAAGGCACTGCGCGCGTGGGTGAGCAAACGGTGATCGTGATTGGAACCGCCAACCAAGCCGAGGTGGGTGCCGACATGGCCCTGGCCATGGCCCGCGTGGTGCTGGATGCGGTGACCCAGGGCAAAGCCCAGCCCATTGTATTTTTGCTCGACACGCAAGGGCAGCGTTTGCGCCGTCGCGATGAGTTGATGGGCTTGAACGGCTACATGGCCCATTTGGCCAAGGCGGTGGAGTTGGCACGCCAGCACGGCCACGTGATTGTGAGTGTGGTGTATGGCGAGGCCGTGAGTGGGGGCTACATCAGCACTGGCATGATGGCCGATGCCTGTTACGCCCTGGCGCAAGCTGAAATCAAAGTGATGAACTTGCCTGCCATGTCGCGCATCACCAAAATTCCGCTGGAGCGTCTGCAGACCCTGTCCATGCAGTCGCCTGTGTTCTCGCCCGGGGTAGAAAACTACCTGCGCATGGGGCACTTAAAAGCCGTGTGGCAACATGAGCCCGCGCGCCAGCTGCAAGAGGCCTTGGCCGAGCTGCAGGCCCTTTCCCCACAAGAGCGCGCGCAAGACCAGCGCATTGCCCAAGGGCAGGCGCGGGGAGGCCGCACAGCGGCTGCGCAAGTGCTGGCGAAGGTGTTGGGCCATGCTTAACATGGGCTTTGCCCGGCACGACCTGGTGTGGATTGCACCCGAGGCGGTGCAACACGCGCTGCCGGCAGGCCCTTTGCCCATGGAGCCCATGCGCGCTCTTGCCTTGTTGCACCGCTGGGCGCATTGCAAATACCCACTGATTGTGGCCCGGCAAGACAACTTGCCTGTTGAATACACCGCCGAGGCATGGCTGCGTGTGGGCCTGGCCGAGCCACCCGCCTGGGGCAAACGCCGCATGGGCTACCTGGTGCGCAAAAGCGATGTGCTACTACACCGGCACGGCCCTGCGCTGGCCGAGGTGTTGCACCAATTGCCCGGCGCATGGCAAAAACCCGCCAGTGTGCTGGTGCAGGCACTGCCCCAACTCAAAGTGCAGGCCCGTGTGTTTGGCTCCACGGCCATACAATGCACCACCAATCTGAGCTGCTTGCATGCAGGCTCTGACCTGGATTTGCTTTTGACACCCGCCGATTGGCCCGCAGCGCAGGCTGCCTGTTTGTTGCTGGAAGACTTGCGACTTGCACACCCAGGCTGCCGCATTGACGGTGAAATCATCAACCCCCACGGCGAGGCCGTGCAGTGGCAGGAGCTGGTGCGGCGCCCAAGCCAATTGCTGAGCAAGGGTTTGCATGGTGTGCGCTTGCTGGATGTGGAAGAGTTTTGCGAACCCTTTGAACACGCTGGGCAGGTGCAGGCATGAACAACTGGGCCCAACGAATTGACGATGCTGCTTGCCAGGCGTTGCGCCAAGAAGTGGACCTGCCTTTGAAGCCCGGCCTGGTGTGCCCCGACGACCCGGGCAGCCACAACGACATGGATCTGCACACATTCATGCGCAGCGTGGATGCTCTGCAGGGCTACTTCCACGATTGTTTCAATTTGGGTGCGCAAGGGGCCGATTTCAGGCCCCTGCAGCTGCGCGGCGTGCAGGCTGAGCGCGCCATGCTGGCGGCCACCCAGGGCGTGAACACCCACAAAGGGGCCATTTTTCTGATGGGGCTGTTGAGTGCTGCGGCTGGCGTGCAATGGGCCGAGCAGGGCAGCTTGGATGCCACCGGCCTGGGGCGGCTTGTGCAGGCGCGCTGGGGCGTGCCCATTGTGTTGGCGGGTGTGCAGGCCAACATGGCCATGGGCCCAGCCCCCACGCATGGGGTGCGCGTAAAAACGGTGTATGGTTTGCC
>DASUEF010000054.1:0-5258 GCA_036275215.1 Limnobacter sp.
TGGCTTTCCCTTGCCGATGGTTTTTTCAATCTGGATTTCAATGGGCATGCCATGGCAATCCCAGCCGGGTACGTAACGGGCATCATAGCCGGCCAGGCAACGGCATTTCACGATGATGTCTTTCAGGATTTTGTTGACCGCATGGCCAATGTGAATGTCGCCATTGGCATAGGGTGGGCCGTCATGCAGCACAAATTTTGGCTTGCCTGCCTTGGACTGGCGAATCGCCTTGTACAAGTCTTCTTTGCACCATTGTTCAACCCAGTTCGGTTCCCGTTGAGGCAGGTTGCCGCGCATTGGGAAGGGCGTGTCTGGCAGGTTCAGTGTGTTCTTGTAATCCATCTTGGGTTAACGGCCTGTGTATGAAATCTTGGGTTGATTGGCAGCCAGCAACGCCATGGCTGTTGCCGTGTCTTTGTGCATTTGCGCAACCATGGCGTCGAGCGAATCAAAGTGTTGCTCGGGGCGGATGTGCGCCAACACCTCGATGCGCAGCAGCTTGCCATAGGCATTTCCTTGCCAATCGGGGATGAATGTTTCCAGCAAAATTTGGTCGGATTGTTCAACGGTGGGGCGCACACCCATGCTGGCGACAGCAGGAAGTGGCTGGGGCTCCAGCCCATGCACCCACACTGCCAAAATGCCTGTGAGTGCGCTGGCCCGCCCTGCAATGCGTAGATTCATGGTGGGGAAGCCCAAGGTGCGCCCCAGTTTTTTGCCATGCACGATGTGCCCGGAATACACCAGCGGATGCCCAAGCATGTGTGTAGCCGTGGTCACATCGCCCGCCTTGAGTGCCTCGCGAATATTGGAGCTGGACACGCGTGTGCCGTTGGTTTTAACCTCGGCCAAGTCACTCACTGTGAAGCCGTGTTTGTTGCCCAAAGCCTTGAGCATCTCGAAATCCCCAGCCCGCTTGGCGCCAAAGCGAAAGTCGTCTCCAACCCAAACCTGCTTTGCATTCAGTTGTTTTAACAGCACATCTTCTACAAAAGCCTCTGGACTAAGGCCCGCGGTGGTGTTGTGGAAGGGCAGAATGCACACCTGTTCGATCCCGCAGCGTTTCATTTCGATAATTCGGTCGCGCAGCGTCGAAATACGATCAAGCTTAAATTTGTTGCTGAAAAATTCTTTGGGATGAGGGTGAAGAGTGACAACGGTGGGCACCAGGCCTTGGCTTTGTGCCGCCTTTACAACACGCGCGAACAAAGCCGCGTGGCCCAGGTGGACCCCGTCGAAATTGCCAATCGTGAGTGCGGTGCCCGGGTGCTGTTGGTCAGCACCGGGTCGGCGGATGATCTTCATGCCGGAAAGCTTGGTCCAGGGGTTGAAAAACAACCCGTCATTATACGGCCTGAAAGAAGAAAACAAGGGCGTTTTTCCCTGCACAGTGATAAACTCGCGCCATGCAAAAAACCGCACCCACCATTGTCGTCTTGATTTCCGGACGAGGCTCCAACCTGCAAGCCCTGATTGACCACGCCAGCGCCACTGGCGCTTATCAAATCTCGGCCGTCATTTCTAATCGTCCTCAGGCTGGAGGGTTGGCATTGGCTGCGCATGCGGGTATTGCCACCCAGGTGCTCGATCACACATTGTTTGACGGCCGGGAGCCCTTTGACTCAGCCCTGGCCAAGCTCATCGACCAATACAAGCCTGAGTGGGTTGTGCTTGCCGGGTTTATGCGCATACTCACCGAAGGGTTTGTTCGTCATTTCGAGGGGCGACTGGTGAATGTACATCCCTCGCTGTTGCCCGCATTCCCTGGCCTGAAAACCCACCAACAAGCGTTGGATGCTGGTGTGCGCGTGCATGGTGTTACCGTACACTTGGTGACTGCACAGCTTGATCACGGCCCGATTGTGGACCAAGCCATCGTTCCCGTATTGCCTGGCGACACAGAGGACGCCTTGGCTCAACGCGTGCTGGCTTTGGAGCATGTGATTTACCCCCGCGCGGTGGAGGCGCTGGCCAGTGGTCAAATCCGCTTGGTCAATGACCGCTTGCAAGGTGTGCTTGAAACCCCTTTGGTGCACGCCCTTCCTTAAACGATCACAGAGAACACCGTTGCCATGGCAAATACAGCCAAAAAGAACACCCCCTTCCGCAAACCTGCAGGCAAGGGTGGGCCACGCAAGGCCAAAGACGCCACCATATCCCGTTATGGCATGGTGAGCCAGGTGGCGCAGCTCATTGATTTGTTGAATCAGTTTGATGGTCCCGCAGACGCCACCATTTCCCGGTTTTTTAAAGATCATCCTGAACTGGGCGGGCGTGATCGCCCCCTGGTTGCGGAGGCCGCGTATTGCTGGCTGCGCTACCGCTACCGAATCAATCATCTCGCGCAGGCCGGTGAAGGCCCTTCTGTGATGCGGCAAGCCAAGTTGGCACTTTTGTGGAGTGGTGCGCCAGAACCCATTTGGTCGGCGGGCAAGCGTGAGGACAATGATTGGCTAAGCCGGGTTATTAATGTCCAGGCAGAGAACTTAAATCTAGAAGCCCGAACATGCCTGCCCGAGTGGTTGTACCGCAAGCTGGAGGAGCAATTCGGGGTAGACCGCGCAGAAAGCTTCGCCTTGGCGGTGTTAAGTGCGGCCCCATTGGATGTTCGGGTGAATACCCTAAAAACCTCGACCTCGGAATTGCTCGCCGCACTGGCAGATTTGGGCATTGAGATGCATCCCATCGATGGCTTGCCCGACGGCTTGAGGGCTGTTGGCAAACCCGTGATCGGTCGAACAGAGCTCTTTCAAAACGGTTTAATGGAGGTGCAAGATGCCGGCAGCCAGTGGGTGAGCCGCCTGGTGGCACCGCGCCGCAGCGATCTGGTGATTGATTTTTGCGCCGGTGCAGGCGGAAAAACTCTGGCGATCGCCGCCCTGATGAAAAATACAGGTCGTGTGGTGGCATTGGATACCTCTGAACGTCGCCTGCAAAAGTTCAAGCCCCGCGCCGCACGTTCGGGCATGAGTAACTTTTACACCATGGTGATCAATGACGAGGCCGATGCGCGCTTGAACAAGTATTTCGGCAAGGCAGACCGGGTGCTGGTGGACGTGCCATGCAGTGGCATGGGAACCCTGCGGCGTAACCCAGATCTAAAATTCAGACAAGATTTACAAAGTCTGTCAGAATTAAAAGTGAAGCAGAAATCCATCATTGAGCATGCAGCCCGTTTGGTGAAGCCCGATGGTCGGCTTGTGTACATCACATGCAGTGTTCTTCGTGACGAAAATGAGGACATTGTTCAAGCATTTCTTCAGGATCACCCTGAGTTTCGCCTACGTCGTTGGACGGAGGTTCTCAATCCTGGAGAACGCCCGTCCAAGGCCAAAACGGCGGAGGACATGCTTCGACTTTGGCCGGAAGATGGTGAATCGGATGGCTTTTTTGCAGCGGTGTTACAACGGTCCAAGGCCTGAACTGAATACAAATTCCAAATGTGTTCTGGCTTTAAAAGTACACTTGTACACTGAAAATAGAACGTGCGGCCCCTCGGAAGCAAGAATAGGTTTGCCGTGCCTGTTAAACCACGACAACAGAGATTGTGAACATGATTGAATTTTTGACCTCCGGCTTGACCGGCGCCTCTTGGGGCGAGATGGTGGTGTACACCCTGGTGGTGACCCATATCACCATTGTGGCCGTGACTGTGTATTTGCATCGTTGCCAAGCCCACCGTGCGCTGGAAGTGCATCCGGCTTTGGCCCATTTTTTCCGAGCTTGGCTCTGGCTAACCACCGGCATGAGTACCCGGGCCTGGGCGGCCATACACCGCAAACACCATGCCAAATGCGAAACTCCTGACGATCCGCACAGCCCACAAACGCGTGGTCTGAAAAAGGTGTTCTGGGAGGGCGCTGAGCTTTACCGGGCTGAAGCCAAGAATCCCGAGACCCTGGCCAAATACAGCCATGGCACACCCAGCGACTGGTTGGAGTTTCAGTTGTATGAGAAATTTCCCTGGCAGGGCGTGGGCTTTACCCTTGTGCTGAATTTTATTCTGTTTGGCTTCCCTGGCGTTAGCATCTGGGGCGTGCAAATGCTGTGGATTCCCGTGCTGGCCGCAGGTGTGATCAATGGCATTGGCCACTTCTGGGGCTACCGCAACTTTGATTGCCCAGACGCCAGCCGCAACATTTCGCCGTTTGGCATTCTGATCGGCGGCGAGGAATTGCACAACAATCACCACACCCATGCCACCTCGGCCAAGCTCAGTTCCAAGTGGTACGAGTTTGACATCGGCTGGATGTACATTCGCATTTTCAGCGCGCTTGGTTTGGCCAAAGTGAAAAAAGTGGCTGAGGCGCCCAAGTTTAGTCCCGATGGCAAACGCGCTTTGGACCTGGCCACCGTACAAGCTGTGGTTAACCACCGTTATGACGTAATGGCGCGTTACGCCAGCTCCATGCGCAAAGCCTTCCGCTCCGAAGCGGCATTGCTTAAGCAAAAAGCGCAAAGTGCCCAAGAGCGGAATGTTTTGGCGAAGGCTAAAAAGCTACTTTCTATTGATGAGGCCAAGCTGACCGAACAACAGCAGGTGGAACTGGCGCAGCTGTGTGCGCAGTCCAAGATGCTCAACACCTTGGTGGAAATGCGCCGTGAGCTGCGTGCCATTTGGGAAAAAACCAATCTCAGCCGTGAGCAAATGCTGGCGCAGTTGCAGGCCTGGTGTGAACGTGCAGAGCAAAGCGGTATTCGCTGGCTTGAGGACATGTCTATTCGAATTAGACGCTACGCTGCTTAAGGGCACCTCCTGCTTGGTGATTTGCTTAAAGCCCCTGTCTTGGTGAATGCGCCGGGGCAGGGGCTTTTCATTGATTGCCTCTTTGCTTTGTTGCTTGCCCTCTGAAGCGCACCGGGGCCTTGTCCCTTGGCTTTGTTGCTTGCGCCTTGAAGCGCACCGGGGCCAAGCCCCTTGGCGACGGCCAATCTGTGATTCCCTCCCTGAGCCTGGCCTGAACTGAGGCCCACCCTCCAAAAAAGAGGTCGGGCTGGGCCTCTGCCCCATTGGGTCACCGTTCATGCACGGCACGGTCGGGCAGATTGTCCTGAAGGTCGCTGCAGGGGCATTGGCGCCCGGCGGCTTCTGGGCCCCGGGCAGTCACCTGCCTCGCCAAGCACCTGCGCAGCCTTCGGTGCGGCGCAAGACCCGCGGTTGTGATGCCTGGCTGGCCGATTCAGGGCAGCCCGCCCGGTTTGACCCACAGCCAGGGGCCGGAACGGCGCGGTCGACAAGCCTTGCTTGGCGACAAGAC
>DASUEF010000055.1:0-9812 GCA_036275215.1 Limnobacter sp.
GATTCCACACGAACCATTCAGTTTCGTGAAAGGCCAGCGGCGTCTAATGCCGCTGCCGCAAGCACAACACACTAAATAACAGCAGTCGATTGGAGTTACTTGTATGAAGATGCCGATTTACCTCGATTACAGCGCCACCACGCCGGTGGATCCACGCGTGGTCGACGCCATGATCCCCTACTTGCGCGAAAGCTTTGGCAACCCGGCATCCCGCAGTCACGCCTACGGCTGGGCAGCCGAAGAGGCCGTTGAACAGGCCCGCGAGCATGTCGCTGCACTGGTGAATGCAGACCCCCGAGAAATTGTCTGGACATCTGGTGCAACAGAATCCAATAACCTTGCTATCAAAGGTGCTGCGCTGTTTTACGGTGAAACCAAAGGCAAGCACATCATCACAGTCAAAACCGAACACAAGGCCGTGCTGGATACTTTCCGCGATCTGGAGCGCCATGGTTTTGAAGCCACCTACCTGGATGTTCAGGAAAACGGCCTGATCAGCATGGATGCCCTGAAAGCCGCCATCCGCCCAGACACTGCGCTGGTCTCGGTGATGTACGTGAACAACGAAATTGGCGTGATTCAAGACGTTCCTGCCATTGGCGAATTGTGCCGTGAAAAGGGAATTATTTTCCACGTGGACGCGGCGCAAGCCACGGGCAAGGTCGCAATCGATCTTCAAAACCTGAAAGTGGATTTGATGAGCTTTTCCGCCCATAAAACTTACGGTCCCAAGGGCATTGGTGCTTTGTACGTGCGCCGCAAGCCCCGCATCCGGATTGATGCACAAATGCACGGTGGCGGCCACGAGCGCGGCATGCGCTCTGGCACGTTGGCCACTCACCAAATTGTGGGCATGGGCGAGGCATTCCGCATTGCCAAAGAAGAAATGGCGACCGAACTGCCCAAGATCAAGGCCCTGCGTGATCGCCTGTTGAACGGCTTGCGCGGCATTGAAGAGATTTACGTCAACGGTGACCTAGAACACCGCGTGCCCCACAACCTGAATGTGAGCTTCAACTTTGTGGAAGGTGAATCCCTGATCATGGCAGTGAAAGACATTGCCGTGTCCTCGGGCTCCGCTTGTACCTCGGCTTCGCTAGAGCCCTCGTACGTGCTGCGCGCCTTGGGCCGCAGCGACGAACTGGCGCATAGCTCGATCCGCTTCTCGGTGGGCCGTTTCACCACCGAAGCCGACATTGACTTTACGATAGAACTGATGAAAACCAAGGTGGCGAAGTTGCGCGAATTGTCGCCCCTGTGGGAAATGCATCAAGAAGGCATCGACCTGAGCACTGTGCAGTGGGCCGAGCACTGATTGAGCATTGAACTGAATTGAGGATTAAGGAGAAGTACCATGGCATACAGCGACAAAGTATTGGACCATTATGAAAACCCCCGCAACGTGGGCTCTTTTGACAAGGGCGATGACGAAGTGGGCACAGGCATGGTGGGTGCCCCTGCCTGCGGCGACGTCATGAAACTGCAAATCAAGGTGGGTGAAAACGGTGTGATCACCGACGCAAAATTCAAAACCTACGGATGCGGTTCGGCGATTGCGTCGTCTTCGCTGGTCACCGAGTGGGTCAAGGGCAAAACCCTGGACCAGGCACTGGAGATTAAAAACACAGCGATTGCCGAAGAGTTGGCGCTGCCACCCGTGAAAATTCACTGCTCCATTTTGGCGGAAGACGCCATCAAGGCTGCGGTAGAAGACTACAAAAAAAAGCACGCGTCCTGATTGTGCCGCGCAGTTGTTGAATTGAAGGAACACACACCATGGCGATTACATTGACTGAACGTGCCGCCGACCACATCAGCAAATTCTTGGTCAAGCGCGGCAAGGGCATTGGCTTGCGTTTGGGCGTGCGCACCACAGGCTGCTCTGGCATGGCCTACAAGCTAGAGTTTGTAGACAGTGCAGCCGCCGAAGACACGGTGTTTGAATCCCATGGTGTGAAGCTTTTTGTGGATCCAAAAAGCATGCCCTACCTGGAAGGCATTGAGCTCGACTTTGCGCGTGAAGGCCTGAACGAGGGTTTCAAGTTCAACAATCCCAACGAGAAAGCACGCTGCGGATGTGGTGAAAGCTTCACGGTGTAAGGCCGTGGCCCAATTAAGCGACAGCGACTTTGACATTTTTGGTCTGCCCTGCCAGTTTGCACTGGACAGTGCGGAGCTGTCTGCCGCTTACCTGAAGCTCCAAAACCAAACCCACCCAGACCGTTTTGCCAATGGCAGCGCCCAAGAAAAGCGCTTGGCTGTTCAGTGGGCCACGCGGATCAACGAGGCATACAAGCGTTTACAAAACCCGGTAGAGCGCGCCATTTATTGGTGCGAACTGCAAGGAGAAAACCCACGCGGCCACCAGAGCAATCTGCCCCAGGCGCTTCTAATGCAGCAAATGGATTGGCGGGAGCAACTGGAAGATGTGGACTCACCCAGCGCACTGGAAGACCTGATCGATGCCGTGACAGCTGAAAAAAAACGCTGTCTGCGTGTGATTGCCGATTACATCGACCAGGACAAGGACGCCAAGGGAGCCACTAACACGGCCCAGGCGTTGTTGTTCATCGACAAATTTTTGCTCGAGCTGCACAAAAAGCTCGAACAGATGGAGGATGCCAGCTAATGGCTTTGTTGCAAATTGCCGAACCCGGCATGTCCACGGCTCCCCACGAGCATCGGCTCGCGGTGGGCATTGATTTGGGCACCACGCACTCGCTGGTGGCCAGTGTGCGCTCTGGCAGTGCCGAGTGTTTGCCCGACGAGGCCGGCCGGGTGATTTTGCCCAGCGTGGTGCGCTACGGCGAGCAAGGTGTGCGCAACATGGGCGAAGACGCCCTGGCGTGTGCCGACACAGATCCCTTCAACACCATTTTCTCGGTCAAGCGCCTGATGGGCAGGGGCTTTGCCGATGTAGAAGGTCTCAAACTGCCCTACCAGATCACCGACAGTGGCGGCATGGTGAACATTCAAACCAGCCATGGCACCAAAAGCCCGGTGGAAGTGTCTGCCGACATACTACGCGCCTTGCGCAGGCGTGCCGAGGCCACCTTAGGCGGTGAGCTGGTGGGTGCGGTCATCACGGTGCCGGCGTATTTTGACGATGCGCAACGCCAGGCCACCAAAGATGCAGCGCAATTGGCTGGTCTGAATGTGCTGCGCCTGATCAACGAACCCACCGCCGCCGCCGTGGCCTATGGCCTGGACCAAAAGGTGCAGGGGCAGTTTGTGGTGTTCGATCTGGGTGGCGGCACCTTTGATGTGTCCATCTTGCGATTGCAAGGGGGGGTGTTTGAAGTACTGGCCACCGGCGGCGACTCCGCTTTGGGAGGGGACGACTTTGACCGCGCCATGGCCGACCACTTCATCGAATCGCACGGTCTGGAAAGCTTGAGTCCACAACAACGCGGCCGCTTGGTGATGGCCTGCCGTCGGGTGAAGGAGCAAATTTCAAGCGCCCACACGGCCTTTTTGAGTGTCGACTTCAAAGGTGGCGAAACCATCGCTGAAACCGTGACCGCAGAGCAATTTGCGGCCATTGTAGAACCGCTGGTCAAGCGCACCATTCAAGCCACCCGCAAAACCTTGCGGGATGCGGGCCTCAGCAAAGAAGAGATTGACGGCGTGGTCATGGTGGGCGGCTCTACACGCATGCCATTGATCCGCCAGGCCGTGAAAGAGTTTTTTGGGCAGGAGCCTTTGGTCAACCTGAACCCCGACGAAGTGGTGGCCATTGGCGCAGCCATTCAGGCCGACACGCTGGCGGGCAACCGCAGTGACGATGAATTGTTGCTGCTGGATGTGATCCCCTTGAGCCTGGGTCTGGAAACCATGGGAGGCCTCACGGAACGCATCATCAACCGCAACAGCACCATCCCGGTGGCGCGTGCACAAGAGTTCACCACCTTCAAGGATGGCCAAACCGCCATGGCCATTCATGTGGTGCAGGGCGAGCGTGAGCTGGTGAGCGAAAACCGCTCCCTGGCCCGTTTTGAATTGCGCGGCATTCCACCGATGGTGGCGGGTGCGGCCCGCATTCGCGTCACATTCCAGGTGGATGCCGATGGGCTACTGAGCGTGAACGCCATGGAAATGGGGTCTGGTGTGAGCGCCAACATCACGGTGAAGCCCTCGTATGGCTTAAGCGACGATCAAATCGCTGACATGCTGAAAAACAGCTTTGAGCATGCCCAAGCCGACATGCATGCACGGCAATTGCGCGAGCAGCAAGTGGAGGCACTGCGGCTGGTGGAATCGGTTGAAGCAGCCGTGGCAAAAGACAGCGAACTGCTCACCGCAGAAGAACAGCGCGCGATTGCGGCTGAGATGCAAACCCTGCGCGCACTGGCGACCAGCAGCGACCTGCGCGCCATTGAGGCTGGGATAGAAAAGCTGGGCCACCTCACTGAAGACTTTGCCGCCCGCCGCATGGATGCGGGCATACGCAAGGCACTCACCGGCAAAACCATCGACGCGGTGAGCGACACGCTGACCGGCAGCAAATAGAACACACGAACGTAGCGAGATTTACACCATGCCAACGATTAAAATTTTGCCGCACGAGACCCTGTGCCCGGAAGGCAAAACCTTTGAAGTGCCCACAGGCGCACAACTGTGCGAATCGATTCTTAAAAACGACATTGCGTTAGAGCACGCTTGTGAGATGAGTTGTGCTTGCACCACCTGCCATGTGATTGTTCGGGAAGGGTTCAACAGCCTGAACGAGAGCAGCGACGATGAAGACGATTTGCTGGACATGGCCTGGGGCCTTACGCCTCAAAGCCGTTTGTCGTGCCAGGTGAAAGTGGCAGACAAAGACTTGGTGGTTGAACTGCCCAAGTACACCATCAACCACGCCCGCGAAAACCACTGACTGGAGGCCACACCATGAGATGGACAGACACGCTGGACATTGCAATTGAATTGTGTGAGGCCCACCCGGATGTGGACCCGCAGTACATTCGTTTCACCGACCTGCACAAGTGGGTGTGCGCCCTGCCCAGCTTTGAGGACGACCCCAACAAATCCAATGAAAAAATTCTGGAAGCCATTCAGATGGCATGGATCGAAGAGCAGGATTAATTAGCTTTTCAGCAAGGCCCAACGCTCATGGTCGCGCCAGCGGCCAGCGATTTTGATGAAGCCGCGGGCCAATCCCTCTTTTTGAAATCCGCAAGCCTTGACCAAGGCAACGGATGCCTTGTTGTGGGGCTGTATGTTGGCTTCCAGCCGATGTAAACCCAAGTCTTTGAATGCAAAGCGAATAGCCTTGCGCAGGCCCTTGCTGATGTAGCCCTGACCCTCATAACCAGCAAACGCAAAATAACCCACAACGGCGCTGCGGTAAGCGCCAAAGGCCACTTGGGTGAGGTTGACCGAGCCCACCATCTCGCCGGTTTTATGTAAACAAATCACAAAGCAGTATGCCTCTGGCGGCTGGAAACGCAACACATAGCGTTTGAAAGCAGGTGCGTCCTGGGGCACGGTGATCCACGGATGATGCAAATGACGGCTGGCACGTACCGCACGCAAAAACACGGCTTGGTCTTCTAGCGTCAATGGACGAATTTCAATCTTCGGCATCAGGGCACCAGCGCGGTTTCCTGCCAATGGTCCTGCTGCCAGTTCAGGGCCATGCGTTGGTGGCCCTCGCGCTTCAACACCAGGCTGTCCATGCGGTGCACCTGCAAGTGAAGCACCACAAAATGCTGCTCTGCCGTGACCAGATCGATGGCTGGCGTGCCACTGGGACCGAGTGCATCGCCTGGGGCGCTGTGTGTGGCGTAATCTTTGCGGGCATGATCGGGAATGCTGGCCCAAAGTGCTGCGCGTTTGACTGAATCGGACTCTGCCTGTGCATGGGCCCACAGACGCAGCTGCCAATTGTGCCGGGCGTCCCAGAACAGCAGGCCCACACTCGGGTGTGTTGAAATGTGTTTGATTTTTTGGCTGCGAGCATCCGTGTAAACGGTGATGCAACGCTCACCCACATTCACACCGCGCAATACCACTTGGCGGAGTTCAGGGCCTTCATGGCTTTGCGTGGCAAGCGTCAACACGCGCCAGGGGTGTTTTTTGTCTGCCTTGGCCCGCACCAGCGTTTGCCATATGTTTTGAGCGAATTCCATTGCTACACCTGCAAAATTGCCCACAACAACACTCAGCGGGCCAGCGCCATATTACACAACAGCTCGCGCTCAAAACCAAGATGTGCTTGCGCCACAACGCAAGCGGCAGCGAGCCATTTACAATAAGACCATCCCAACACACAAACCCCACGCAGTGAGCGCCACTCCCGCCAGCACGAGTTTGCCCAAGCATCAGGAAGAACCCTGGCAACAGGCCATTCTGAAAGGCACCAGCGCCTATTTCAGCGAGATGGCTGCCAATGGGCTGCTACGCCCGGCGTGGACAGAATTTGTAAGCAAATTGCCGCAGGGCAACCTGCAAGAGCAGTTGGACAGCAAACGCAACGCACTGGACAAACAAATTCGCGACAACGGCATCACCTACAACGTGTATGCAGACCATCAGCAAGGTGCAGCAAGGCCATGGTCGCTCGACCTATTGCCGTTCATGATCGAGCAGCAAGACTGGGTCGTGCTGCAAGCGGGGGTTGTTCAGCGCGCTCGGCTTCTGAACATGATGATGGCAGACGCTTACGGCCGTCAGGATTTGCTCAAGCGCGGGCTTTTGCCCGCTGATTTGCTATTCGGCCATGCGGGGCACCTGCCGCAAATGCAAGGCGTAAAACCGGCCAACGGTGTGTGGCTGCACATGATGGCGTTTGACCTGGGCCGCGGCCCCGACGGCCGGTGGTGGATCATTACCCACCGGATTCAAGCCCCTTCCGGGCTGGGCTATGCCCTAGAAAACAGATTGAGTATTTCACGCAGCTTTAACCGTGCATTTCGAGAAATGCACGTGCAGCACCTGGCAGGCTTCTACCGCGACTACATGGAGGGCATACGCAGGCTGTGCCCCAAAGGCGAAAACGCCCGCATCGCCTTGCTCACCCCAGGCCCCTACAACGAAACCTACTTTGAGCACACTTACCTGGCACGCTACCTGGGCATCACCCTCGTGGAAGGTGGTGACTTGGCGGTGCGGCAAAACCGTGTGTTCCTCAAAACAGTGAATGGCCTTGAACCGATTGATGGCCTGATTCGCCGCACCGACGACCAGTGGCTGGACCCACTGGAGTTGCGGGAGGACTCCCAACTGGGCGTGCCAGGCTTGCTCCAAGCCGTGCGCAGCGGTGGGGTCATCATGGCCAACATGCCTGGCGCGGGCTGGCTGGAAAGCCCGGCCATTCACGGCTTCATGCCGGGGCTTGGTCAATATTACCTGGGAGAAGACCTTGCACTCCCCAGTGTGCCAAGCTGGTGGTGTGGTGAATCTCCGGCGTGGGCGCAAGCCAGTGAAAGACTGAACAATTTGGTGATCAAGTCCACTGGGCCCAATCGCCGTGGCCGCACCATGGACAGTGTGATGGGCTCTGAGCTGGACGAAATTGAAAAGCGCCAATGGCTTAGCCGCATTGGCCAAAGCCCCACCCAATACACCCTGCAAGAACTCATTCCCCTTTCACGCGTGCCCATCTGGACCCGCGAGGGTACACTGGAAGAACGTGCCATGATGTTGCGCCTGTTTGCCGTGAGCGATGGCCAAGGCGGCTATTCGGTGATGCCCGGTGGACTCACCCGCGTGGCAGGCGATCAGCACGGTGTGGTGAGCATGCAAAAAGGGGGAAGCAGCCTGGACACCTGGGTGCGCAGTGCACAACCCGTGGAGCGCACCACCAACCTGAAAGAAAAACTGCAAGCCAAAGATTTGCAAGCATTGCGCAGACCCGTGTCGAGCCGGGCGGCAGAGCATCTGTTTTGGCTAGGACGTTACACAGAACGGGCAAGCTTTTCACTGCGGCTATTGAAGCACGCGCAGATGTTGTTCAATGACGAAGATTACCTGGACCCCACCACACTGGGGCTGCTGCATGAGTTGTGTGGCAAACAGGGATTGAGCAGTGGATTTGATTCCAGCGATCCGATTGGACAAGACGCCTTGGAGCAAGAAATACTGGATCGCATGTGGTACCGCAATGAAGCGGGGGCCCCGCCTGCGCAAGGGCTTGCCGAGCAGCTCAATGCGCTGGCCCGTGTGGCTTCCCAACTGCGGGACCGGCTGAGCAGTGACCATTGGCGCTTGCTCAATGACTGTGCAAAAGTGCTGCTAGAACCGGAATGGTTGCGCTTCAACCGCAGCATTCCGAGCACGACCCTGGCGCAAGTCCAGTTGTATTTGCTGGCCATGCATGGTGAACAAAGCGACCACATGACCCGTGACAACGGCTGGCGATTCTTGCAACTGGGCAGGCAATTGGAGCGCTTGTGTTGCGCCTGTGAATGTTTGCTGTCACTTACCAGCACGCCGGGTAGAGCCGGTGAACTGGGTTTGGCCATGGCGATTGCATTGGCCGACAGCACCATCACCTACCGATCGCGTTATCAACATCGTTTTGAGTGGCTACCCACCCTGGACTTGCTGATATTCGACGATGACGCACCGTATGCCGTGCGCAGAATTTTATACAAACTGGACATTGTGATTGACCGCCTGCCCGGCGAGACGGGCCCAGTGAGGCAATTGTTTGATGCAGCATTCAAACAGGGAGAAATGCCAGCAGGCCTCAGCCTGGAAGGCCTGCAGCCCCCCTTCCCGGCCGAGACTGGGCGCCAACTGCGCCTGTGGTTACAAAATCTGCTGGAAACGGCCTACAACATCAGCGACTTGGTGGGTGCGCAATATTTCCGTTTGGCAGAATTGCCAGACCAAGTGATACAGGGGCGCTGAACATGGGCAAACAACACGAAATGCCTGATGTTCGGAAGGTCACGCACACCACACATTACGATTACCAACAGCCAGCGGAATGCGCCCAACAAATCTGCATTTTGCAACCGCAGGAAGGGCCAAGCATGCAAGTGGGCCCCTTGCGAAAAGGGCAACGGGTGATCCACCACAGCCTGCGCATTCGCCCCAACCCCTCTACCATCCAAAGCCGCACCGATGCCTTTGGCAATGTGGTGCACCACTTTGAGATGAACTACCCCCACGACCACCTGGAAGTGGACAGCGAAATGGAAGTCGAGGTGCTGCCTGCTCTGCACACAGGCAGTGCGACCGATGTGGACAGCCCAAACTGGCAACACCTGGTGGCCGGGCTGCAGTACAAGGCGGGGGCCAGCGTGCATGGTGACCATCAGTTTCGGTTTGAATCCAAGCATGTGCCCATCAGTGACCCCATGCGAGACTTTGGCATGCTCGACTTTTGGCCCAACAGGCCGGTGGTGGCGGCTGCACATGCGCTGATGCACCGCATCTACAAAGATTTCACCTACAAAAGCGGTTCAACCACCATCCACACCACCGTGGACGAAGTGATGGAACGTCGGGAAGGGGTGTGCCAGGACTTCGCCCACCTGATGCTCAGCGTGCTGCGATCATTGGGCTTGCCCGCCCGTTATGTGAGCGGCTACATGCTCACCGACCCGCCACCGGGCCAAGCCAAACTGCTGGGTGCCGACGCCAGCCATGCGTGGGTCTCGCTGTGGTGCGGTGATGCATTGGGCTGGGTGGACTTTGACCCCACCAACAACCAATTGCCTGACACGCGGTATGTGACCGTGGCGGTGGGGCGAGATTATGCCGATGTTCCGCCAATGCGGGGCGTGGTGCACGGCGGGGGCAAGCATGCCTTGAAGGTGGCGGTGACGGTGCTGTAGCAGTGTCTTTTGGACAACAAGCTG
>DASUEF010000056.1:0-5177 GCA_036275215.1 Limnobacter sp.
TTTTTGGCGGAAGGCTGGGGTTGGTCACGGCGGCTCCCTGGAAAGCCCTTGATCTGTGACCACCTTAACAGCCCTGGCCGACGGGCAAGGCTCTCAACTGAGGGGCTTTTGTAGGGCAGCTTGAGGCTTGGAGCGTTTAAATGCCCGCGATCACGCCGCCGCCCAGGCAAACGTCCCCCTGGTACAGCACAGCACTTTGCCCGGGTGTTACGGCAAACTGGCTTTGTTCAAAGCCAAGTTGGAAAGTGTCGCCCTGCGCAGCGAAGGTGCAGGCCGCATCCTCTTGCCGATAGCGGGCCTTGCAGGCCATTGCGCCCGCCTCGGGCGCCCGCCCGGCAATGTAATGCGCTTGCTCGGCTCGCAAAGTGGTTTGGTGGAGCCAAGGGTGGTCATGGCCTTGCACAACATACAGGGTGTTGGTTTTCAGGTCTTTGCGCGCCACAAACCAAGGTTCGCCGTTGCCGTCTTTTTGGCCGCCGATTCCGATGCCTTTGCGTTGCCCCAAGGTGTAAAAGCTCAAGCCCACATGCTCCCCGATCTGATGCCCCTGGTCGTTCAGAATGGGGCCTGGCGCGGTGGGCAGGTAACGGTTTAAAAACTCCCGAAACGGCCGCTCGCCGATGAAGCAAATGCCCGTGGAGTCCTTTTTGGCTGCATTGGCCAAACCCAGGTTTTGGGCGATCTTGCGCACTTCGGTTTTGTGGATCTCGCCCAGGGGGAACAGGGTTTTGCTCAGCTGCGCCTGGTTGAGCCGATGCAAAAAATACGATTGGTCTTTGCTGGCATCCATGGCTTTGAGCAGTTGAAACTCGCCATGCACTTCACGCACACGGGCGTAATGCCCAGTGGCAATGTAGTCTGCCCCCAGGCTGTAAGCGTGGTCTAAAAAGGCCTTGAATTTGATTTCGCTGTTGCAGAGAATGTCGGGGTTGGGTGTGCGGCCTGCGGAATATTCGCTCAAGAAAACCGAAAACACCCGGTCTTTGTATTCGGTGGCAAAGTTGACCGCCTCAATGTCCACGCCAACCACGTCGGCGACGCTGGCGGCATCGAGCCAGTCTTGGCGGCTTGAGCAGTACTCGGAGTCGTCATCGTCTTCCCAGTTTTTCATGAAAAGCCCGATCACCTTGTAGCCCTGCTGCTTCAACAACCAGGCCGAGACGGAAGAATCTACGCCACCGGACATGCCGATGACCACGGTTTTACTCATGGCAATGCTCTTGCATGCGCCTTCAGGACACGCCGGGGGGCAGTGGACCTTTCAGGACGCTTTCGTGGGTGTACACATGTTCAAGTGGCATGATGGGCTGTTTGCCTGCCCGCCAGTTGAGAAAGTCTTCTACACAGCGCAGCACCAAAGGGCTGCGATGCTGGTTTTGCGTGGCCCGCAGTTCGTCGGGGGTCATCCACAGGGTGCGAATGATGCCATCATCCAGTGCACGGTCGGTGTGGTGCTTCACTGCGCTGGCTGCAAACGCAAAGCGCAGGTAAGTCACATCTTCACCTGTGCGGGAGCTGGTGTAGCGGCTCAGATAAATGCCCAACAAGCCCAGCGGTTGAACCTCCCAGGCCGATTCTTCAAGCGCTTCGCGTGCAGCGCCTGTGGCAGGCGCTTCACCCGGATCTAGGTGGCCTGCAGGTTGGTTGAGCTTGATGCCATCGGTGGTGTGTTCTTCCACAATCAGGAATTTGCCCTGATGCTCCACGATGGCTGCAACGGTAACGCTGGGTTTCCAGACTTCTGACATGGCAAAAGGGTTGCTTTCGCGGCCAAAACAGCGACCGGTCTGCGCATGGCTGTTAAAAAAACACGTTAGAATAGCAGGGTTAGGGTGCTTGTGCTGAAGTAAATCTCAGTGCAGTTAAACGGGAAGCAGGTTAAATGCCTGCGCTGCCCCCGCAACGGTAAGTGAGTGCGGGTGTGTCATTTTGCCACTGGTTGTCAGGCCGCAAGGCCGCTGGGAAGGCGACACATCAAGACTTGCAAGCCCGGATACCGGCCTTGACCGTTTTGCCTGAGCAATCCCATTTCAGGCGGGGCGACTGGTGCTGCGGGGATGCAGTGCGCAGGCGGCTGTGTTGGGTTTTCAATACAAATCAGTCAAACAGTGGCCTTGGTCGGCATGCTCGATCCGTGGCGGTGCTGTATTCGCTTGCGTGGTGGTGTCTTCGGCAGTGTGTTTGTCCGTGCGGTGGGCACGGCTGTCTGGAGTCCATGGTGTTTACTAATCAAGCTATTCCTTTTATCCGTATTCAAGCGGCAGTCGCTGTTTGTTTGGCAAGCGCAGCGGTGCATGCCCAAGAGCAACTTGCGTTCGTTCAACTCCCCCCGGTTTTTGTCAGTGCAGTGCCCTCTGGGGTGCTGTCTGGCGGCCAGCCGTATTCCAACACGGTGATCACGTCAGATGACATTCGTCGTTCCGGATACACCAGTCTGCGTGATGTGCTGTCCCGCTTGGGCTTGGTCAACGTGAGCACACCCCTGAACGGCGGGCGCAGCGCTGCAGTGGATCTGCGTGGTTTTGGCGAAAACGCATCCGCCAACGTGGTGTTTGTGGTGGACGGCGTGCGTTTGAATGACAACGAAGGTGTGGTGCCCAGGTATGGCAGCATCCCCGTGTCATCGATTGAAACCATTGAAATTATTCGCGGTGGGAGCTCGGTGGCCTACGGCAGCGGTGCCTCCGGTGGGGTGGTTCGCATCACCACCAAAAAAGGCAAAGAGGGGCTGGGCGGTGATGCCTTGCTGTCGATGGGCTCGTTTGGCACCCGTGAATTGGGCGTCAATCTTTATGGCGGTGCAAACGGGTTTGCACTGACTTTCAATGGCGCCAAGGAATACACCGATGGATACCGTGACAACAGCGATGCGGACCGGGATTATGGCAATTTGGCACTGGATTGGCGTGGTGGTGCCTACAGCGCCGGTGTGTCCTTTTCAGCAGAGGGCACGCGCGCAGGGTTGCCCGGCGCTTTGAGCCGGGCGCAGTTTGAACAAAATCCAAGGCGAACCAACAATCCGCTGGATTTTGGTGAGTTTGAACGTGAAACGGTGCGTGCCTATGGTGAAGTAGACCATGGCGATTGGGGCGCTGGTTTGCGGATTAGCCGGCGCAAGCATGATGCGATTGGTTCATTTGATTTTGGCGGCTTCCCTTTTGTGTCTGTCAGTGAGTATGAACAAGACCAAATCAGCCCTTTTGTGCGTTTTAATCTGGATGGATTTGGCGGGGCACACACCCTGAAAGTCGGCATCGATCGCCAAAAGGCAGCGCTGCGCGGCTTTGATGCAGGCACGCTAGAAAGCACAGCACTTTTTGTTGAAGACGATTTGTCTGTGAGTGAGCGCCTGCGCGTGAATGCGGGTAGCCGCTATGAACGGTCCGAGCAGGCCAAGGCCACAGGCGCGACGCGTGATTATTCGTCTGTGGCTCATCAACTCGGGGCGAGTTTCAATCTTCGGGACGACCTCACACTGTTTGCACGCGCTGCGCGCTCGTTTCGAATCCCCAACGCCAATGAAAATGGTTTTGCTGCAGCCGGCTCTTCTGCCGTGCCCTTTCTTGAAACCCAAAAAGCCGACGAGGTGGAGTTTGGCGTGGGCAGCGTCATTTGGGATGGAGAATTCACCAGCAGCTATTTTGTGATGGATGTGGACAATGAGCTGTTTTTGGATCCCACCCAGACGCCCGCCCGCAACCGCAACTTGGACGCTTTGCGCCGGCAAGGCGTGGAGGCGCGCTGGAAAGGTGATTTGACCAGTACAACCCGCCTCAACGCCTCCTACCAGTTTTTGGATGCCAAGTTTCGTTCGGGTGGCTTGAGTGGAGGTCGCGTGCCCCTGGTGCCCAGGCACAGTGTCAAAGTTGCACTGGATCACGACTGGACACAGGCTTGGTCCACCGAGTTGGTCGCACTGGCGCAGTCGGATCAACAGGCTGCAGCCAATCAGCCCTTGCAAATCCCTGGTTTTGGCACAGCCGATTTGAACATTCGATACCGGGCAGACCAGTACACGGTGGTGTTGCAACTGCAAAACTTGTTTGACAAAGATTACTACCGACTTCAATTTGGTCCCAACGGGATATATCCAGAGACGGGCAGGGCGGTTTTTCTAACAATCAGTACCGAGTTTTAAGCGAGGCCCAGGTTTGCGCACCTGTTTGCATTTTGCGTTGTTTGCTTGCTTGATTGGCGTTGGCAGCACGGCTGCGCAAGCCTCCACCTGTGTTAAAGATGACACCGGCCAGCCTGTTTGTGTCAGCTCGGCCGCGCCGGTCAAGCGGGTGCTAAGCCTGTCGCCCCACCTCACCGAAATTGCAGCGTATGTGGGTGGCGTGGGGCAGTTGCTGGCGGTGGACGACTCCAGCAACCACCCAAACGAAGTGGCCAAATTGCCGCGCGTTCGCCAACCCTGGTTGGTGAGCACAGAAAGTTTGCTGGCTTATAAACCCGATCTGGTGCTGGCCTGGCAGTCTGGCATCTCCCAAACCACGGTGGCTCAGTTGCGTGCCGCCGGGGTGCCTGTGTTTGTGAGTGAGCCAGGTTCTGTTCAAGCAGTCGCCAACACCATGACTGCTTTGGCCAAGCTGATGGGCCACTGGCCTGCCCAAGCTCAAAAAATTGACACATGGCGGGCAGACATGGCTTCTCTGCGGGCGACCCATGCCGGCAAGTCGCCTGTGCGTGTGTTTTACCAGGTGTGGGCCCAGCCCCTGATGACTTTGGGTGGCACACATCTGGTGACGGAAATTCTCGCCATGTGCGGTGGGCGCAATGTGTTTTCAGAGCAGCCAGGGCTTGCTCCCACGGTCACTTTGGAGGCAGTGATTGCCCTTCAGCCTGTCATGATCCTGGCCAGTGGCGCTCCCGAGACCGCCAGTGCCCTGCAGGCGCAGTGGTCAAAATGGCGCAGCATCCCCGCCGTGGCCATGGGGCATGTGCACACCTTGCCACCCGACCTCTTGGTGCGTCAGGGTCCCAGGCTTTTGATGGCGGCTGAACAGGTTTGCGGCTTGCTCGATTCGGCCCGTTAGGTCAACATGAGGCGGTGCTCGGGTTGTGGTTTTCCCCTAGTTTGGTGATACTCCCGTGTTATAGTCCGCACCAGCAATGTATTTGCAGTATTCACACTTAAAAACATAAGCGCTTTCCCACAAGGAGAAGTTCCATGAAAA
>DASUEF010000057.1:0-15544 GCA_036275215.1 Limnobacter sp.
GACATTGCGTGCGTCTCCTTCAATGTTCGCAATTTGTTGTGCAACCCAAGCACTGCTTGGATTTTAAGCCGAAAGCTTATTGCATATCCGGAAAAAATAGTTGACTTTGATCTCTAGTCTGACAAACTTGCTTTTTGTGCATTGCAACAGAAAAAGTGCCCGTTTTGAAACGGTACACTATGCCCACAAATTCGTAAGCAAAAGGACCAGGACATGGGGATGAATAAGCTCGTAGGCAGCGCCACCGAAGCGTTGGCCGACAAAATCAGGGACGGCATGACATTGGCTGTGGGCGGCTTTGGCCTGTGCGGTATTCCAGAGGCCCTCATTGACGCGGTGCGTGCGTCAGGTGCAAAAGACCTCACTGTGATTTCAAACAATGCAGGAGTTGACGGTTTCGGTTTGGGCCGTCTTCTGGAGACACGTCAAATTCGCAAAATGATCTCTTCGTATGTAGGTGAGAACAAGGAATTTGAGCGTCAATACCTGAGTGGTGAGTTGGAGCTCGAATTTACGCCGCAAGGCACACTGGCCGAGAAGCTTCGGGCTGGCGGTGCAGGCATTCCTGCATTTTTCACCAAAACCGGTTTTGGTACGCAAATCGCTGAGGGCAAAGAAACTCGAGTGATTCATGGCGAAAATTATGTGCTTGAGCACAGCCTCACTGCTGATATTTCTTTGGTCAAGGCTTGGAAAGCAGATAAATCTGGCAACCTGATTTACCGACTCACGGCACGGAACTTTAATCCGGAGTGTGCGGCTGCGTCCAAGTTCACCGTGGCTGAGGTGGAGGAGGTGCTTGAAGTGGGGGAACTCGATCCAAACTTTATTCACACCCCCGGCATTTATGTACAACGCTTGGTGTTGAACGCCAATCCCGAGAAGCGGATTGAAAAGCGGACCACCAGCACTTCAGCTTGATTTGGAGCACAACACCATGGCATGGACAAGAGATGAGATGGCAGCGCGTGCTGCCGGTGAATTGCAAGACGGTTTTTACGTGAATTTGGGCATCGGTTTGCCCACCTTGGTGAGCAATCACATTCCCGAAGGGATGAATGTGATGTTGCAAAGTGAGAATGGGCTCTTGGGCATTGGTCCCTTTCCCGATGAAGAACGGGTGGATGCAGATCTCATCAATGCGGGAAAGCAGACCGTGACCACCTTGCCTGGTTCGGCGTTTTTTTCGAGTTCTGAGTCTTTTGCGATGATCCGTGGTGGACACATCAACCTCGCCATTCTAGGGGCCATGCAGGTGAGCGAGAAAGGCGATTTGGCCAACTGGATGATTCCAGGCAAACTGGTGAAGGGCATGGGTGGTGCCATGGATCTGGTGGCCGGGGTTTCGCGGGTGGTGGTGCTTATGGAGCACGTGGCCAAAAAGAAAGATGGCAGCACCGATCTGAAAATTCTCAAGGACTGCAACTTGCCGCTCACTGGAAAGGCAGTGGTCAATCGCATCATCACTGATCTTGCGGTGATGGATGTCACGCAGACTGGTTTAAAAGTGCTGGAAATGGCGCCCGGTGTCAGCCGAGAAGAGCTTCAAGAAAAAACAGGGTGCCAACTGCAGTTTTGATGAAGTTCTTTGGCATGGTCCAAGCGTGCTCAGGTTATAATTCACGTTTCCAACTGCGCGCTTTGCGCCGCTTGGCACCATGACCAAATACGTATTCGTTACAGGCGGGGTAGTCTCGTCTCTGGGCAAAGGCATTGCAGCCGCGTCCCTAGCTGCCATTCTTGAGAGTCGCGGCTTAAAAGTCACCATGCTCAAGCTGGATCCCTACATCAACGTGGATCCTGGCACCATGAGCCCATTCCAGCACGGCGAAGTATTCGTGACCGAAGATGGTGCTGAAACTGATCTGGACCTCGGCCATTACGAGCGCTTCATTTCGGCCAAAATGAAAAAGGCCAACAACTTCACCACCGGGCAGATTTACGAGTCTGTGTTGCGCAAAGAGCGGCGCGGCGAATACCTTGGCAAAACAGTTCAGGTGATTCCGCACATCACCAACGAAATCCAAGCCTTTGTTGAAAGAGGCGCGCGTGCTGCCTGGAATGGTGAGACGGATGTGGCCATTGTTGAAATTGGCGGCACTGTGGGTGACATTGAGTCCCTTCCATTCTTGGAAGCAGCCCGCCAAATGAGCTTGCGTCTGGGGCGAAATAGCGCATGCTTTGTGCACCTCACCCTGGTACCCTTCATTGCCTCGGCTGGAGAACTTAAAACCAAACCAACCCAGCACAGCGTGCAAAAGTTGCGTGAAATCGGTATTTATCCAGATGCACTGTTGTGCCGGGCCGACCGGCCCATTCCCGACGATGAACGTGCAAAAATCTCGATGTTCTCGAATGTCCAACTGGAGGCTGTGATCTCCGTGTGGGATGCAGACACGATTTACAAAATCCCAGCCATGCTGGAAGCTCAGAAGCTCGACGATATTGTTGTCGAAAAGTTGGGATTGCAAGCGCCCAAAGCCGATTTGTCTCGCTGGGCAGAGATTGTGCACGCTCAAGAGAATCCCACACAAAGCATCACCATTGGCATGGTGGGCAAATATGTGGACCTCACAGAATCTTACAAGTCCCTCATTGAGGCGCTTAACCACGCTGGCTTGCATACGCGGACGCGTGTGAATATCAATTACATCGATTCTGAAGAGCTGGAGTCCAAAGGCACCGAGAGTCTGCAAAAGTTGGATGCGGTGCTTGTGCCAGGCGGCTTTGGCAAGCGAGGCACCGAGGGCAAAATCGCGGCCATTCGATTCGCACGAGAAAACAAAGTGCCTTACCTGGGTATCTGTCTGGGCATGCAATTGGCCGTGATTGAATTTGCACGCCATTGCGCTGGTTTGCCCAAAGCCAATTCCACCGAATTCGACAGCCAAGCCGACACGCCCGTGGTGGCGCTGATCACGGAATGGAAAGACGCCACGGGCAAAACCGAGGTGCGTAGCAATCATTCCGATCTGGGTGGCACCATGCGCCTGGGCTCACAGCGCTGCCCCATTTTGCCGGGCACTTTGGCAGAATCCATTTACGGATCCGAGGTGAACGAGCGGCACCGTCATCGCTACGAGGTGAACAACAATTTCGTGCCTCAACTCGAGGAAGCCGGCATGCGCATTTCTGCGCGCACACCCACAGAAGACCTCCCAGAAATCATGGAATTGCCCGATCATCCATGGTTTATTGGTGTGCAGTTCCACCCTGAGTTCACCAGCACGCCCAGAGATAGCCATCCCCTGTTCCTGGCCTACGTGAAAGCCGCATTGGCCCACAAACAAAGCAAGGCGTTGTAAGCTGAGTTCATCAAGGAGATTCGAACCATGAAACTGTGCAACTTTGACGTCGGCCTGAACCAGCCTTTCTTTTTAATCTCGGGTCCTTGTGTGATCGAATCTGAGCAAATGGCCATGGATACGGCTGGTCAGCTCCAGGAAATCACCCAGGCTCTTGGCATTCCGTTTATTTACAAAAGCTCGTACGACAAGGCCAATCGCAGTTCTGGCAAAAGTTTCCGAGGTTTGGGCATGGAGAAAGGCCTGGCTATTCTGGAGAATGTGAAAAAGACCCTCCAAGTGCCTGTGCTCACGGATGTGCACGAGATTGAAGAAATTGCTGCCGTGGCGTCTGTGGTGGATGTGCTGCAAACGCCAGCCTTTCTATGCCGGCAAACCAATTTTATTGAAGCAGTGGCCGCCTGCGGCAAACCAGTGAACATCAAGAAAGGGCAATTTCTTGCACCGGGCGATATGGTGAATGTGGTTGAAAAAGCACGTGCTGCCAGCATTGCCAGTGGCGACGATGGCAACAACATCATGGTGTGTGAGCGCGGTGTCAGCTTCGGTTACAACAACCTGGTGTCTGACATGCGCAGCTTGGCGATTATGCGTAACACGGGTTGCCCCGTGGTGTTTGACGCCACGCACAGCGTACAACTGCCGGGCGGGCAGGGCACCGCAAGCGGTGGGCAACGGGAATTTGTACCCGTGTTGGCCCGAGCTGCTGTCGGTGTTGGTGTGGCTGGTTTGTTCATGGAGACCCACCCAGACCCGGCCAAGGCAATGTCCGATGGCCCCAACGCCTGGCCTTTGCCTCGCATGAAAGCTCTCTTGCAGACCCTGCAGGCGCTGGATCGCTTGGTGAAATCTGGTCCATTGGCCGAACAAGAATTGATGGCCTGAAGCTGAAAAAAATCCAAATCATTTAAATCCATCCAAGAGGAAATTATGAGCGCAATTGTTGATGTGATTGGTCGTGAGGTGATTGACTCCCGCGGCAATCCCACCGTTGAATGTGATGTGCTGCTGGAAAGCGGCGCGATGGGCCGTGCGGCTGTTCCATCCGGCGCATCCACCGGCACGCGTGAGGCCGTGGAGTTGCGTGATGGCGACAAGTCCCGTTACTTGGGCAAGGGTGTATTGAAAGCTGTTGAAAACATCAACACTGAAATTTCTGAGGCCATTCTGGGCTTGGATGCTCAAGAGCAGGTGTTTTTGGACCAAAACCTGATTGATCTGGATGGCACCGAGAACAAAAGCCGTTTGGGTGCCAATGCCACGTTGGCAGTATCTATGGCTGTGGCGCGCGCTGCTGCTGAAGAGACAGGTTTGCCTCTCTACCGGTATTTTGGTGGCATGGGCGGCATGAGCTTGCCAGTGCCCATGATGAATGTAATCAACGGTGGTGCTCATGCCAACAACAACCTTGATCTTCAAGAGTTCATGATTCTGCCCGTGGGTGCACCGTCATTCCGCGAAGCCATTCGTTATGGTGCCGAGGTGTTCCACGCGCTCAAGAAAATTATTCACGACAAAGGCATGTCCACGGCTGTGGGCGACGAGGGTGGTTTTGCACCGTCTGTGGCCAATCACGAAGCAGCCATTCAAATGATCATCCAGGCCATTGAAACCGCTGGTTTTGAGCCAGGCACGCAAGTGGCCTTGGGCCTGGATTGTGCTGCCTCCGAGTTTTACAAGGGCGGCAAGTACAAGCTCGACGGCGAAGGCATGGAGTTGAGCTCTCAGGAGTTTGCGCATCTGCTGGAGAGCTGGTGCAACAAGTACCCCATCATCTCCATCGAAGATGGCATGGCCGAGGATGATTGGGATGGTTGGGCCTATTTGTCCAAAACCCTGGGCCGCAAAGTGCAGTTGGTGGGGGATGATCTGTTTGTGACCAACACCAAGATTTTGTCCGAGGGCATTGAGAAGAAAATCGCCAATTCGATCTTGATCAAGATCAATCAAATTGGCACGCTGACCGAAACCTTTGCCGCCATCGAAATGGCAAAGCGTGCTCGTTACACAGCCGTGATTTCTCACCGTTCTGGCGAGACCGAAGACAGCACGATTGCAGACATCGCCGTGGGCACCAACGCCATGCAAATCAAGACTGGCTCCATGAGCCGCTCGGATCGCATTGCCAAGTACAACCAGTTGCTGCGTATTGAAGAGGACCTGGGCGACATCGCCTATTACCCAGGCCGTGCAGCCTTCTACAACCTGGACTGATTGGCGTGAAACTGGCCCCGCAATGCGGGGCCTTCTTGTATATGAATCCCAGGCTAATTTCTCTCGTATTGTTGGGTTTGCTCATTTTGCTCCAATACCCCTTGTGGTTTGGCAAAGGAGGCATGTTGCGCGTGAGCGAGCTTGAGGACCAGTTGGCTCAGCAAAAGCAAATCAATGAGGCTTTGCGTTTACGCAACCAACAGCTTGAAGGAGATGTGCGCAGCCTCACGGAGGGTGTGGAAGCGATTGAAGAGCGCGCACGCAATGATTTTGGCATGATCAAAAAAGACGAACTGTTCATCCAGTTGATCGAACCGCAGGCCAAGGGCCAGTCGTTCGCTGACCCTGAAGCCTCACCTGCAAATTAGTGCAGCGTTGAAGATGGCGGGGTTGGAGGAAGCTCAAACAAACGCTGGCAATCCGCCACTGTGAACCCGTAGCTGGCGTTGCAAAAATCGCATTGCACTTCCACTGTTGGGTTCTCTTTGAGTGCCTCTTCCAGTTCTTCTTTGCCCAGCGTGATGAGCATGGCTCCCACCTTCTCGCGGGAGCAGGTGCATTCAAAATGCGCTTGTCGCTCTGCGAGTACTCCTGGTTCTTCCTCCCAAAACAAACGTTTGGCAAGTTCGAATGTGTCGGTGTTTAGGTGTTCATGGGTTTGCAGGGTTTGTGCCAAAGCACACAGGCGCGACCATCCGTCGGGGTCGTGATTGGTGCTTGCGCCTTTGCCGCCGTGCAGTGGCATTTGCTGCAGCATCAGGCCAGCAGCCAGTTGTGGGTTGGCGTTTAGCACGAGTTTGGTTTCGAGTTGCTCCGAGCCGTGCATGTAGGCTTCTAGGGAATCGGCCACCGACTGTCCTGTGAGCGGCACAATGCCTTGGTAAGGGGTTTGGCCTGGCTGACGGTTGCGAGGATCTAAAATAATGGCGCAAAGTCCTTTGCCCTCTGCATTCACCAAGTCCATGAACCCAGCGTCGTTTGTAATTTGCGCATCTTCACGAAGTTTGACGGTTGCACGCAGTCCCAGGCGGCTGTTGCATTCGGCCACCAACAAACGAATTGGACCGTCTCCTTGTATTTGTAAAATCAAGGACCCTTCAAATTTAAGCGACGCCGACAGCATGGCGCTTGCTGCCACCAACTCACCCAGCACCTTCATGACCGGGGCTGGGTGATGATTGTGGCTGGCAATTTGTTGCCACGCCGCATCCAGGTGAATCATTTGGGCGCGGCAGCTAGCGGATTCAAAAATGAGGGTGCGTAAGGTGTCCGTCATGTCAGTCGTCTATTCGTTCAAGCTTTTCTTTAAAGAGTTTGGCCTTCATCACATAGAAAGCAGCGCCCACCATTTTGGCGACGTCTTCGTCCGTGAGGGTGCGCACCACTTTGCCCGGTGAGCCCACCACCAAAGATCGATCTGGAATCTCTTTGCCCTCGGTGACCAGTGCGCCGGCGCCGATGATACAGTGTTTTCCTATTTTTGCGCCGTTCAGTACCACCGCGCGTATGCCGATCAGGCTCCCATCGCCCACGGTACACCCGTGCAGGCAGGCTTGGTGACCCACCACCACGCCTCTGCCTACCACCATGGGATATCCGATGTCTGTGTGCAGTACGGCACCTTCTTGCACGTTGCTGCCTTCCATGATGTGGATCAGTTCGTTGTCGCCTCGAATGGCCGCAAAGTCCCAAACGGAGGTGTTTTCATCCAGTCGAACCTTGCCTATTACGCTGCTCATGTCGGCCACATAAGCGCTTGGGTGGATTTGGGGGCCATGCCCATCGATTTTGTACTTCGCCACAGAAGTCTCCTAAGGTTGTGGGTGCTTGGCTTAAAATAACATGGTTGAAAGTGTTTTCGGTTCACCCATGGATTTACATCAGCCTGTGCAAGACATTCGGCAAGCCGCCTTGTTCGCCTTGGGCATGTGCGATCCATCGGCAAAAATGCACGCGGTTGCCGCCATCTCTCCGAATTTTCCCGTGGACACCCAGTCGGTGTTGCATCCCAAGCTTGGCAGGCCAACAGCGCCCGCGCTCGTCCACCCCAGGCATGTGCCAACGCGCAGCGTGGGGGAGGCTGTGGGGCGTGGTATGTTGTTACACGCCCTGGCGCATATTGAGTTCAATGCAATCAATTTGGCGCTCGACGTGATGGTGCGATTCGCCGGCATGCCCAAGGATTTTTACCTGGATTGGTTGCGGGTGGCCCAGGAAGAGGCTTACCACCATGATTTGTTGTGCAAGCGCATGGCGGATTATGGCGTTGCGTATGGGGACTATGCGGCGCACGACGGCTTGTGGCAAATGGCCGAAAAGACCGCAGGCAGCCTTTTGGCGAGGTTGGCGTTGGTGCCGCGCCTGCTGGAGGCCCGCGGTCTGGACGTTTCCCCAGCCATACGCAGCAAACTTGCCAAGGCGGGCGATGAGGCCAGCGCACGGGTGCTGGACATCATTTTGCGCGACGAGATTGGTCATGTGGCCATCGGCAATGCATGGTTCAACCACCTGTGCCGGAAAGAGGGGTTGGAACCAATCGACGCTTTTGAGCGTTGCCTAAGAGATTACCTTGCGCCACAGCCCCGCTCCCCATTTAATTTTGAGGCACGGGCCATGGCTGGTTTTTCAGAGGATGAATTGGCCTGGCTGATGCAACTTGAGGTGGCGCAAGCCAATCAATAGGCTCACAATAGTCGTATGAATGCAATCGCTGATTTGAACTGGAATGACCCGCATCTGATCAATGCAGACCTGCATTGCCACTCCACCACCTCGGATGGCACCCTGACCCCCGAGGAGTTGGCTGCGCGGGCCGCTGCAAATGGTGTGCAGCTGTGGTCACTCACCGATCACGACGAGGTGGGTGGACTCGCGCGTGCCGAGGCTGCTGCCAAGGCGCACGGGTTGGGTTTCGTTCCCGGTGTTGAAATTTCGGTCACCTGGATGGGTACCACCCTCCACATTGTTGGCTTGATGATCGACTACCGCGACTCACCCATTGCCCATGGTTTGGCCAGCGTGCGCAGTGGGCGCACCGAGCGCGCCATGGAAATGTCTTGCCAACTGGCGAAGGTGGGCATTGATGGCGTGTACGAGGGGGCGCTGAAATATGTGGGCAACCCTGCGCTGATAAGCCGCACTCACTTTGCCCGCCACCTGGTGGAACGGGGCGTGTGCCAAGACATTCGTGAGGTGTTTGAGCGTTTTTTAACGCCAGGCAAACCCGGTTTTGTGCCGCATGAATGGGCAAGTCTCCCGCAGGCGGTGAAATGGATTTTGGAGTCCAAAGGATTGCCGGTGATTGCGCACCCTGGCCGCTACAGCCTGAGCCCCATGCAAATGGATGAGTTGATTGAACAATTCATCAAGCTCGGCGGGGTTGGAATTGAGGTGGTCACTGGCAGCCACACGGTGGACCAGTACCGTGAATATGCGCGTCGTTCTCTGAGGGCTGGTCTGAAAGCCTCGCGGGGATCAGATTTTCATGGACCCGATGAGTCAAGAGTCAATCTGGGGGAATTGCCACAGTTGCCCGATGGTTGCGTTCCAATCTGGGATAATTGGGGCAAGACTTTCACTTGATCAGGATCACTTTTGGCGCAGTATTTCAACGTACATCCCGACAACCCCCAGTCTCGCCTTTGTAAACAGGCAGCAGACATGATCAACGCGGGCGGCATTGCTGCCATTCCCACCGACAGCTGTTATGCCTTGGTGTGCCACCTGGACGATAAAAACGCTGTTGAACGGTTGCGGCGCCTAAAGGGCATATCCGAAAAGCAACACTTGGCGCTTTTGTGCAAGGATTTGACCGAGCTTGGTAGTTATGCCAAGGTGAACAACGTGCAGTACAGGCTCCTGAAATCGGTGTTCCCAGGCCCATACACCTTCATTCTGGAAGCCACCAAAGAGGTGCCCAAGCGGGTGTCCCACCCCTCGAAAAAATCAATCGGCTTGCGTGTGCCTGCACACCCCGTGGTGCAAGAAATCTTGGCACACACGGAAGGCGCATTAATCGCCAGTACTTTGCAACTGCCAGGCATGGCCGAGCCAGCCCGCAGTGGCTGGGAAGCCCAAGAGGCGGTAGGCAATGAGGTGGATTTGATCGTGGACGATGGGCAGTATTGCGGTGCATTTCCAACCACTGTGATTGATTGGACCACCGACAACCCCTTGGTGGTCCGTGTGGGCGCTGGTCCGCTCACTGGGGCTTTGGAGCCAGTGAGCATTGACGAACAGGAGTCGCTGTAGTGGATTCATCCATCATTCAAACCATCGCCGTGTATGCCTTGCCGGTGTTGTTTGCCATCACGCTGCATGAGGCTGCCCATGGTTATGTTGCCCGCCGTTATGGTGACAACACGGCAATGCTGGCTGGGCGCATCACACTCAACCCAATCAAGCACATTGACTTGGTGGGCACCATCCTCGTACCCGTTGTCATTCTCGTGTCGTCCAGCCTCATGGGCATTGGTGCGTTTTTGTTTGGATGGGCCAAACCCGTCCCTGTGAATTTTGGCAATTTGCACAATCCCAAACGGGATATCCGTTATGTGGCATTTGCTGGCCCTGGTGCCAATTTCATCATGGCCATTCTGTGGGCGCTGATGTTGAAGGTTCAGTTGCTTGGCGGTGTTTCGGAGCCGTTTTTCATTGAAATGGCGAAGGCGGGCATCGTGGTGAATCTCGTGCTAGCCGCCCTCAATCTCCTGCCCATCCTGCCCTTGGACGGGGGGCGAATTCTTTTCAGTCTGCTGCCCAGTTCTGCAGCTTACAGTTTCAGCAGAACCGAGCCCTATGGCATGATCATTCTGATAGCACTGCTGATGCTGAACATCCTTCCCATGTTTATCCAGCCGATTGTTGGGGCGGCGTGGGGAATTCTGTCCGTCTTGTTTAATTTTTAATTCATCATGTTTCCTGAACGCGTATTGTCGGGCATGCGCCCAACCGGCCTGTTGCACCTTGGGCACTACCACGGTGTGCTCAAAAATTGGGTGAAGCTTCAACACGAAGTCCCCTGCCTGTTTTTTGTGGCGGACTGGCATGCATTGACCACCCACTACGACACTCCCGAGGTGATCGCTGAAAACGTGTGGGACATGGTGATTGATTGGCTGGCCGCTGGTATAGACCCTGAGAAGGCGACGCTCTTTATTCAGTCCAAGGTTCCAGAGCATGCAGAATTGCATTTGTTGCTCTCCATGACCACGCCTTTGGGCTGGTTAGAACGCGTGCCCACCTACAAAGACCAACAAGAAAAGCTCAGTGAAAAGGATCTCTCTACCTATGGATTTTTGGGTTATCCCTTGCTCCAATCCGCAGATATTCTGATTTACCGCGCCACGCAGGTGCCTGTGGGCGAAGACCAGGTCCCCCACATCGAATTGACCCGTGAGATTGCTCGCCGCTTCAACAATTTGTATGGGCGCGAGCCTGGATTTGAAGAGAAGGCCCTGGAAGCCGGCAAAAAAATGGGCAATAAGCGGATGAAGGCTTATTTGGAACTGCGCAACAAATTCCAAGAACAGGGCGACACCGAGGCCTTGGCACAAGCGCATGCCTTGTTGGCCGAGGCCCAAAGTTTGGGTGCGAGCGATCGAGAGCGCCTGTTTGGTTATCTGGATGGTGGACGCAAAATGATTTTGTCAGAGCCCAAGGCCATGCTCACTGAGGCCTCCAAAATGCCAGGGTTGGATGGGCAAAAAATGTCCAAGAGCTACCAAAATACGCTATCCCTGCGTGAAACCCCCGACAACATTGCCCAGAAAATTCGTCGTATGCCCACCGACCCGCAACGTGTGCGTCGAAACGACCCAGGCAACCCTGAAAAATGCCCGGTGTGGCAGTTGCATGAAATTTATTCGGACGACACCAAGAAGCAGTGGGTTCAAAACGGTTGCCGCTCCGCTGGCATTGGATGCCTCGAATGCAAAGAGCCGATTATAGATTCTGTGGTGCGTGAACTCACACCCATGCGCGAGCGAGCCGCAATGTACGCAGACAACCCAGCGTTGGTGCGCAATATCGTGAAAGAGGGGTGTGACCGCGCACGCGAGTACGCGCAGCAAACCATGGGCGATGTGCGCAAAGCCATGGGCCTGGATTACTCCTAACATGCAGCAGTTGGCTCAACACCAAGGCCTGCTGCCTTCACCCTGGGTGGTTCAATGTGTTCAGCAATGGCTTGCAGGTCAGCCATGCGGTGTGGCAGGTCTGCGTGCCCTGGATTTGGCTTGCGGGGCCGGGCGGCACGCCCGGTGGTTGGCGCAGAAGGGTTTTTCCGTGCACGCGGTGGATCGTCAACAGCCAGAGCCCGCTTTGCACAGTTCCGAGGCCGATTTTGAATTGATGGACCTGGAGCAGGAGGAGTGGCCCTTGTTAGGTCGGCAATACGATGTGATTGTGGTGACCAACTACCTGCATAGACCACACCTACCGAACCTTTTGAACAACTTGAAGTCTCAAGGTGGATTACTCGTCTATGAAACTTTCATGGCGGGCAACGCCGAGTTTGGTTCACCGCGCAATCCTGACTTTTTGCTTGCGCCCAACGAGTTGCTGCAGTTGTGCAGCAATTTGCAAGTGCTGCGGTTTGAGCAGGGGCTACGCACGCTTCCTAGCCCGGCGATGATTCAACGGGGCATGTTCATTTCTGGTGCCTGGTCTGAGATACAATCTGGAACGAAAACACTCTTTGTCGAAGGGACGAAATGATCACAGGTAGCATTGTTGCGATTGTATCGCCGATGTTTGAAGACGGTTCGCTGGATTACGACAGCTACCGCAAGTTGATTGATTGGCACGTTGAACAAGGCACCGATTCCATCGTGGCCGTGGGCACCACTGGAGAGTCGCCCACTGTGGACGTTCAAGAGCACTGCGAGTTGATCCGGGTGGCTGTGGAGCAGGCCGCAGGCCGCATACCAATCATTGCTGGGACTGGCGGCAATTCCACCACGGAAGCGATTGAGCTGACCGAGTACGCAAGGAAGGTGGGGGCATCTGCAAGCTTGCAGGTGGTGCCTTACTACAACAAGCCCACGCAAGAGGGCATTTATCAGCACATGCGCAAGGTGGCGGAGTCGGTTGATTTGCCGGTGATCCTATACAATGTGCCCGGCCGTACAGTGGCCGATATGGCCCATGCCACGGTGGTGCGTCTGTCGCAAGTGGATGGCGTGGTTGGCATCAAAGAGGCCACGGGCAACATGGAACGGGCTGCTTGGCTTATCCGTGATTGCAAGCCAGAGTTCGCTGTGTACAGCGGGGATGATCCCACGGCAGTGCACCTGATGTTGATGGGTGGCAAGGGCAATATCTCGGTGACTGCCAATGTGGCGCCCAGAGCCATGCATGAATTGTGTGCGGCTGCCATTGCGGGCAATTCAAAATCCGCCAACGCCATGAATCTCGCATTGATGGATTTGCATCAAGCCATGTTTTGCCAAGCCAACCCGATTCCAGTGAAGTACGCCTTGAGCAAAATGGGCAAAATGGCACCCGGTGTTCGCCTGCCCCTTACCCGCTTGGAATCCAATTTTCACCAAACCGTGGATGCTGCTTTGCGTGCCCACCGGTTGATCGATTGAGGTCGAAGTCAGCATGAAACTGAACCCCCCCCGCCCCCTGAAAGCCCTGTTGCTGTGTGCAACCGTGAGTGTTGCTGCAGGCTGTGCGAGCTACCAGCAAGCGGTCGAGAATCAAAAGGTTGCCTACCGCACCGCAGAAAAGCGTGAAAAGGGGCTCGAAGTGCCGCCCGATTTGACCGCGCAAAGTGCCGATGAGCAGTTTTTGATTCCTGGTGAGAGTGGGTCTGGCGCCGTGTCCGCATCGTCTTTCTACAGCGGTGGCGGTCGCTCTGGTGTGACACGTCAATCTGCACAAACGGCCGAGCCTGTGTTGGCGACCACCGAACAGGTGGAGCTTAAGCGTGTTGGAAATGTCAGATCGCTGCTTGTGAAAATGCCCCCAGAGAGATTGTGGCCACAACTGCGCGAATTCTGGAAAGACACTGGTTTTGAGCTGTCCGTTGACGATCCTAAAATTGGTTTGATGGAAACAAACTGGGCTGAAAATCGTGCTGCCATTCCAATGGATGGTGTGAGAAAGATCATCGGTCGTGTGTTCGATGGTATGTACTCCAGCAATCAACGTGATCGATACCGCACACGCGTAGAACCCGTGGACGGTGGGGTGGAGGTTTTTATCACCCACCGTGGCATGGAAGAAAATTACACCGACTCGAGCCAGACCTCCATGGTTTGGATGAATCGCCCCAACGATCCAGAATTGGAAGCAGAAATGCTGAACCGGTTGTTGGTGAAGTTAACTGGCAATGAAAAAGCCGCCGAACAAAACGGTGGTAATGTGCGCCAGTTGATCACCGTGCAAAAGCAGGCCGATGGCACTGCGCTGGTATTGGCTGAGGACTTTCCTTTGGCGTGGCGTCGCGTGGGGTTCGGTCTGGACCGCGCAGGATTTATTGTTGAAGACCGTGATCGTTCAAATGGCGTGTACTACGTGAAGTACATCCCGGACTCTGCCACGCAAGAAAAGAAAACCGGCTTTTTTGGCAAGATTTTTGGTGGCAGCGGTGACGACAAGTCTTTGAAAGCCGACCAGCGTTTCCAGGTGGTGGTTGCTCCGCAATCCAACACGTCCACCGTGGTGAAATTCACCTCAGAGCGTGGGGCGGCGGTTGATCCAAAGGTGTCTGAAGAGGCAGCCACGAAGTTGGCTGCCAAGCTGCGTTAAATTCTTCAAGCCGTGAGGTTTGCTAGTCTTGGAAGTGGTAGTGAGGGCAACTGCTGGATTTTTGAATCCAGCAATGGTTCTGAAACCACCCGCCTGATGGTGGATTGTGGCTTTGCTGTCAAAGAGACAGTAAGCCGGCTTTCTCGGTTGGGGATTCATCCTGAAGATATTCATGGCATTGTGGTCACCCATGAGCACGATGATCACGTCGGTGGGGTGTTCAAGTTCAGTCGTCGCTATGCTACGCCTGTTTTTTTGACCCATGGAACATGGCGAGCCGCTTTGCGCAGCAAGCTTACACAGGTGGATTACCTTGAATCTGGCCGTGTGAGGCTCATAGACAGCCACCAACCCTTTGCTTTAAACGACGTGCGCCTGCACCCCTTCCCGGTGCCTCACGATGCAGCAGAGCCCGTCCAGTTGCTTATTGAGGCGCCCAATGGGTTTATGGCTGGCATTTTGACGGATTGTGGAAGTTCTACGCCCCATTTGGTGAGCATGCTCAATAAGGCTCAGGCGCTTATTCTAGAGTCCAACCATTGTCCGGAGCGTCTTGCCAACTCGCCTTACCCACCAAGTTTGAAGCGCAGAGTGGGTGGAGATTACGGGCACTTGAGCAATCAGGTGGCTTGCGAGATATTGCGCAATTTGAATTCCGGTCGATTGCGCTATGTGGTGGCCGCCCACTTGAGCAAAACAACCAATTGTCCCGAGGTGGTTCGCAAGATGTGGACCGAGGTGCTTAGTCCGCGTGGCATTCCTTTTGACATCGCTTGCCAGGAAGAAGGGCTCTCTTGGCTTGAACTGGAGCGTCTGGCTGCGGCTTGAGTAATGTTTTGATCAGGTTGCTTGCTCTAGCGGCGAGTAGATATAAAAAAGCCCTGTGCTTGCGCAACAGGGCTTTTGCATTTGAAGCGCCCAGTTGAGCGCCATCAAATTACTTCTTTTCTTCTTGAGCTGGTGCTGGCTCAGTGGCTGCTGGCTCAGCGGCAGGAGCTGCTGGCTCGGCTGCAGGTGCTGCGGGTTCAGCAGCGGGAGCAGCAGGAGCTTGCTCAGTTACTGCAGGAGCTGCTGGCTCAACAGGAGCAGCTTCTTCTTTCTTGCCACAAGCGGCCAGGGCAACTGCGAACAGGGATGCGATCAAAATAGAGTTTTTCATGTTTATTCCTTTTGGGGTCACGAACTAGGCGCCGATTCAAGCGCCGTTTATAGAGCAAATAGGCTCACAAGAGAACCCAGAATCACCCATTTTCCTGCTGGGTGTTCAA
>DASUEF010000058.1:0-31985 GCA_036275215.1 Limnobacter sp.
TCTGGACCCCTTTTGTGGCAGTGGCACCCTGGTGATTGAATCCCTCTGCGCCCTGTGCGACCGTGCACCTGGCCTTGAACGCGCATTCGCCTTTGAAAACCTCAAACCTTTCAAACCCGAATGGGGTCAAGAATTACAAGAGGACGCCAACAATCGGTTCAACAAAGGCTTGGATCGGGCTCTGTCCGACAAGCACTTCCAGTGGCATGCCAGCGACATCACCGAGGCGCTCGTGGCCATGGCAATCGAAAACACCAAACGCGCTGGATTTGAAGAACTGCTGGATGCCGGCATGGTGCAGTTCAGCCAGCGTGATGCCCTCACCGTGGAGCCCCCGGCAAGCTCGGGTTTGGTGTTGAGTAACCCACCGTACGGAGAACGTGTTCGTGCCAAAGGCGCAGATGTGCCTGAAGACGAAGCCTACGAGCGGCTTTTTAAAGCGTATGGGGATGTTCTCAAAAACCGTTTTTCAGGCTGGACCGCATTTTTATTCTCAGGCGACTTGCAGATCAAGCACACCTTGGGCCTCAGCCCGAAACGCAAAACGCCACTGTTCAACGGCCCGATTGAATGCCGCCTGTTTGAAATCCCCCTCACGAAAGGCATATACCGCCCAAGGGCGGGCGAAACCGTAGAACCGCAGCCCTAGGACTGCGGCAAGTGGGGCACTCACTACTCAGCCAACAGTTTGGCGATGTCCGCCTTTAACTCTTCTGGTTTGGTAGTGGGCGCGTAACGCTTGAACACCTCGCCATTTTTGCGGACCAAAAACTTGGTGAAATTCCATTTGATGGCCTCGGTGCCCAAAATGCCCTTGGCTTGGCTTGTGAGGTGTTTGAACAGCGGATGGGCCTCGGAGCCATTCACGTCCACTTTCTCGGACATCAAAAAATCAACGCCATAATTCTTTTGGCAAAAAGCACCAATCGCTGACTCATCGCCTGGCTCCTGGCGACCAAACTGGTTGCACGGAAAGCCAATCACCACCAAGCCCTCGTCTTTCAATGCAGTGTGCAAAGCCTGCAAACCATCGTATTGTGGGGTGAAACCGCATTTGCTGGCGGTGTTCACAATCAAGAGCACCTTGCCGGCATAATCCGCAAGGTTTAAAGGTTTGCCATCCAATGTTTTGCTTGAAAATTCATACACGCCCTGAGCCATGGTTTTTTGTCCTGTCTGGAGTCAATCCAGACAGCAGTGTATCGCCAAATCCAAACAGCGTTTAGAGCATTATTCAATGCGCATTGGTCTGGCTCAGGCAGCTCATGGCGACCTCACGGCTAATTTTCCCGCTCATCAACAAACGTTGCACCGCCTGATCCATGGTTTGCATGCCGTGCTGTGCGCCCGTCTGAATGGATGAAGTCATTTGCGCCACCTTGCCCTCGCGAATCAAATTTCGGATCGGCGGAGTGGCCAGCATGATCTCATGAGCTGCGACGCGCCCTCCACCCTGTTTCTTCAAGAGGGTTTGACACACCACTGCCCGCAGCGACTCCGACAACATGGCACGCACCATGGATTTGTCTGCCGATGGAAAAGCATCAATGATGCGGTCAATTGTTTTGGGTGCCGAGGACGTATGCAGAGTTGCCAACACAAGGTGGCCCGTTTCAGCGGCGGTCAGTGCAAGTTGAATGGTCTCTAGGTCGCGCATTTCACCCACCAAAATCACATCTGGATCTTCACGCAAGGCAGATCTCAATGCTGCGCCAAAGGAGTGGGTGTGCTCACCCAACTCCCGCTGATTGATGATGCAATTCATGGGTGTGTGCAAAAATTCGATCGGGTCTTCGATGGTCAATATGTGCGCACGTTGATGTCGATTCACATCGTCCACCATGGCCGCTAGTGTGGTGCTTTTACCCGAGCCCGTCGGACCAGTGACCAAGACCAGGCCATTCGGTTCACGTGCGATGTTCTTGAACACCGCAGGGGCATCGAGTTCTTCCAATGAACGCACCCGGCTGGGCACCACTCGGAAAGCGGCTGAAGCACCACGGCTTTGCATGAAAGCATTGACCCGGAATCGCGATAGCCCCTCGACTTCCATGCTGTAATCGCATTCGTGGTTGGCCTCCCAGCCCTGCCACTGCACCTCACTCATCGAGCTTTGAATGAGACGATACACCTCACGGTGAGGAAGCACCGTGTCGCTTAAGCGTTTCACATCCCCGTCCACGCGGATCATGGGTGGCATGTCCGCAGACAAATGCAAATCCGATGCATGCTCCTCCACGGCCCAGGTCAACAGTTCGGTCAATGTCATGTGGCTATAATCTCCATGTGGTGAACTTCATCCGCTTCCAGGGCAATTGCAGCCATGACCGCAGCACAAAAACTCAAGACCATTCAGCAACGCATTCAAAACGCCTGCCTGGCAGCCGATCGGCAACCCAGTGCGGTTCAACTGCTGGCGGTGAGCAAAACATTTCCAGTCGATGACGTGCTAACCCTGGCCGCCGCCGGGCAAGTGGCCTTTGGAGAAAATTACCTGCAGGAAGCGGTCGACAAAATCACCCAAGCAGCGGAGCAATCCGAACTGGGCAAAACCTTGGAGTGGCACTTCATCGGCCCCATACAGAGCAACAAAACACGGCCCATCGCTGAACACTTCCACTGGGTGCACAGTGTGGATCGTCTAAAAATCGCACAAAGGCTATCGGACCAACGCCCAGAGCATTTGCCTGCGCTCAACGTGCTGGTGCAAGTAAACACCTCTGGAGAGGCAAGCAAATCGGGTGTTGCTCCGCAAGATGCCTTGAACCTGTGCAAAGCGGTGGCACAGCTGCCACGCCTGAAATTGCGTGGACTGATGACCATCCCCAGCAACACCGAAAACACCACAGCATTGCGCGAAGAGATGCTTCTGTGTAAAAAATTGTTCGACTCGCTTCAGCAACACAGCGTGGCCGTGGACACACTCTCCATGGGCATGTCAGCCGACCTAGAATTGGCCATTGCCTGTGGTTCCACCTGCGTGCGTGTGGGCACCGCATTGTTTGGGCAACGCAGCAAACCACCCATTCCAAACCAAGGTTAAAACAACATGAAAAACATCGTATTCATTGGCGCTGGCAACATGGCATACGCCATTCTGGGCGGACTTATTGGCAAAGGCGCTGCCCCATCCAGCTTTCACACAATCGACCCCAGCGAACACGCCGCTCAAAAAATGAGCGAACTCGGCATAGCATGCACCCCCCAATGGCCCGATGCCTTCCAAGCCGATGTGGTGGTGTTGGCGGTGAAACCCCAACAAATGGAAGCTGTGTTGCAGGCCAATGCAGCTCATTTGGGTAAAGCATTGCTGGTGAGCATTGCAGCCGGTGTGAGTGTTGAACAAATACGCGCTTGGAGCATGCAAAGCAACGCCCGTGTGGTGCGTTGCATGCCCAACACGCCTGCCTTGGTGGGCGAGGGCATGGCTGGCCTATACTTCACGCAAAACTGTGACGCAGAAGACCAATCCTTCGCCCGCCAAGTGTTCGAGAGCTGTGGAGAAGTGATTCACGTCAACCGGGAAGAAGACATCAATGCGGTCACTGCGATTTCAGGCAGTGGGCCTGGCTACGTGTTTTTTCTGATGGAATCGCTGGCACAAGCTGCCTGTGAGCTCGGTTTTAGTCCAGAGCAGGCCAATCTGTTGGTGCAGCAAACCTTTCTAGGTGCAGCCACCTTGGCCAAACAATCCAATGACTCGTTCGCCACCCTGCGGGAAAAAGTCACCTCCAAAGGAGGCACCACCCATGCCGGGCTGGAGCAATTGCGTGCATTGGGTGTGCACACGGCCATTGAGCAAGCCGCCCGCGCTGCTTGTGCCCGGGCGGAAGAATTGCAGCGAGGTGGTTAAACGCCGTAGTGAGTGACCAAACCCGCAAACAACACAAACCCGAACCAGTTGTTGTGCAAAAACGCCTTGAAGCACTGAGCCCTATCGCGATGGCGGATAAGTCGATGGTGATAAACCGCTAGACCCGCCGCCGCCATCCACGCCAGCCAAAACCAAACCGAAAAACCAAGGGCGTAAGCCACCACAGCCCACAAAGTCAAGCACAGGGTGTAGCACAGCATGATGCCCAACACATCGAACCTTCCCAGAGTGATGGCCGCAGTCTTGATGCCAAGTTTCAGGTCATCTTGCTTGTCCACCAAAGCATATTCGGTGTCGTAGGCCACTGTCCAAAACACATTGGCCGCAAAAACAAGCCACGCATGCCAAGGCACGCTGCCCTGCACCGCCACAAAAGCCATGGGGATTGAAAACCCGAAAGCAATGCCCAGATAAGCCTGTGGCATGGGGAAAAACCGCTTGGTGAATGGGTACGAACCCGCCAAAAACGCCGCCGGAATGCTCATCAGGATCACGGCCCATCCCAAGGGCACCGTGATGGCAAGCGCCAGCAAAGCCAAACCGACAGCCAAGGCAAGCGCCTCCCAAGGCTGTATGCGGCCCGCGGTCAATGGCCGATTGCGCGTGCGTTCCACATACAAATCAATGTCACGGTCCGCATAATCGTTGATGGCACAGCCCGCTGAGCGCATCAGCACAACGCCGAGCACAAACACCGAGAAGACCTGCACTGGGGGCATGCCCTCGGCCGCCATCCAAAGGCCCCACAAGGTAGGCCACAGCAAAAGCAAAATGCCAATCGGCTTGTCCAGCCGAAGCAACAACCAATAATCATGCAGCCGAGCAGCCAACACAGTGCGCGGCATCAACGCACCATCTGAGGTGAATCCAAAAAAGTCACCCCATTGAGTTCGCAGCGCAAGATGCTGTCTCGCAGCGCCTCAAGCGCCTCTCGGCGACCGAAGCTCTTGCGCCAAACCAAAGCCACAGTTCGCTTGGTGTCTTCATCCTCCAACGGCACATACGTGAGCAGTGATTCTGCAGGCACCGGCTTGGGCACAGAACTGGAGGGCAACACAGTGATGCCAATGCCAGAGGCCACCATGTGGCGAATGGTTTCAAGGGAGCTGCCCTCAAAGGTCCGCTGAATGCCCTCGGACGACTGGGAGAACCTAGAAAGCTCGGGGCAAACGCCCAGCACCTGGTCCCGGAAGCAGTGACCCGCTCCAAGCAACAACATATTTTCACCACGCAACTCATCTGACCGGATGCTGCTGCGTGTGGCCCAGCGGTGGGATTTTGGCAATGCCACCACAAAAGGCTCATCGTACAAGGGCTGAATCACGAACCCAGACTCATTGATGGGCAGGGCCAGCACCGCCACATCAATTTCCCCCTGTTTAAGCAACTCAAGCAGGCGAACGGTGAAGTTCTCTTGAAGCAACAAAGGCATGCTCGGCACGCGGTCGATCATGCTCGACACCAGTCCTGGCAGCAAATAGGGGCCAATGGTGTAGATCACACCCACACGCAGCGGACCTGCCAATGGGTCCATGCCTTGTTGGGCAATGCCTTTAATGGCCTGAGCTTCTTCAAGAACCCGTTGAGCTTGCACCACAATCCGCTCACCCACGGGCGTCAGGGATACTTCGTTGGAACCTCGCTCAAACAACGAGACGTTCAATTCTTCTTCCAGCTTCTTGATGGCCACCGACAAGGTGGGCTGGCTGACGAAGCATGCATCGGCGGCACGGCCAAAATGCTTTTCTCTGGCCAGGGCCACGATGTATTTCAGCTCGGTGAGAGTCATTTATATTTACTATCGAAACGGCAGCAATAATTATTATTACAAACCAACACCCCCACCGCAATAGCGAAGGCGTGGAATTTAAGACTCAGAACCATTCAAAGACGCATGGGCAAAATCACCATTTGTTGGCCTGCATTGTGCAAGCGGCGCTGCAGTTCCAATGCAGCCTGGTTGTGCAGCAATCTCGTAAAGATGTTCTCGTTGTCAAACACCAGTTTGCTGGTGAAAAAAATCGCGTTGGGATGATCGTCAGACACCTGTTGTGCCAGGCGCGTTAATTCGGCAACCGCATCGGTGCCAAACCCCAGGTAACTTTTTGCGCGAAGCCCGTGGCTGCGGCAAAAATTCACAAAATAATTCAGCGACACAGAGGCATCCACACGCAAAGCCTCCAAGGTCTCGCGGCCGCCGTATACATTGGAATCCACCGTGCGCGCATTGATGAAAATGAAATTCTGAAAATGATTGGGGAACATGCGCTGCACCCAAAGCAAAGCGTGCAAACCACCGCCCCGACTATTGCCCACCACAAAGACGGCTGTGTTACCGCCTTCAATCAGGTCTGGCGGCGAGCTTTCTGAGCCATATTGAATCATGGCAAAAGCCTCGTCGACCTTGGCAATTCTGGATTTGGTATCCCGGTAATGAGTGCGCACAGCCAGGCACACAGCCACCACCATGGCAGTGATCAACATGGTCACCCAGCCCCCCTGGAAAAACTGAGTCACGATGGTGCCCAACAAAATGGACGCAGACACCACAAACCCAAGGCTTGCCGACAGCAAACCCTTGAACCAACGCTTTTCTTCCCGATGCCGCCACCAATACACCGACAAACCCAGCAGGGAAAGACTGAACACCAAAAACACATTGATCGAAAACAGCACCACCAACAGATCCACATTGGCAGCGCTCAAATAAATGGCCAACAAAGCCAGCCCGCCCATCAGCAAAGTGCCGTTTTTGGTGACCATGCGGTTGGACAAATAACGAAATTGATGTGGAAGCCACGAATCCATCGCCATGGTTGACAACACCTTGGGGCCAATGCTGAAAGCCACATGTGCCGCAAGCAGTAACACAGCAGTCTCCAGACCAAGCATCACCAACAAGCCGGCAATCACATAAGGCCAATCCCAACCAATGCCAGTGAACACCCTTTCAAACAACACGCCGTTCAAGGCCATGGTGGGCTCTGCACGCACATCCCACAGCAAGTACAAAGCAGCCAGACTGGCTGCGCCAAATGCCAGGGCACACGCCACGTAGGCCAACATTTTCCGGCGGTTCTCCGCGCTTTGGCGGTAACGGCTAAGTTGAATGGTGTCCGAGGCAGCCTCAATACCAGTGTAGGTGCCGCCACCCAAAAAAAACCCGCGCGCAAAAATCGCCAACACGGCCAGCAGGCCCATGTCTTTCCACTGCATCTGGGTGCCTTGCACGCTGTCGCGCACAATCCCGCCCATGTCCTCAAAATGATCCGACAGAGCCACCAGAATGAACACCAAGTGAGTGAACAGAAAGGCCACGAAAAGCCACTTGAAGGGTTTGAGCTTGAGTTGACGCGCCTGAAGGTGAAATGACATCAAACCCAGCATGAGGAGCATGGAAACCCACACCCTGTGTTCATAAAAAGCGGGGGGCAAGAAACTAAACATCAGGTGCGTGGATGCGCTGATGCCCAAGGCCACCATCAGCACATAGTCGACCAACAACGCAGCACCTGCCAGCAAACCCACTCGTGCACCCAACAGGGTGTTGGCCATGGCATACGCCCCTCCCCCTTTGGGGAAAAGCTCAGTGACCCTGAAGTAGGTGAGAGACACCAACAAAATGGAGAACGCCGTGAGCAAACCTAGAAATAGCAACAGATGCCGGGAGTCCCCCAACGCCTTGAAAGACTCCTCTGGGCCAAAAGCGATGGACGCAAGTCCACAGGCTCCCACAGCCACCCAGGCGTACTTCTCGGAGAAAATGTCGTCCTGCTCAGCTGCGGTCAGGCGTGTATTGGCTGAAACAGCAGGGGCAGGCGCTGTGCGCGCCTTGGGACGTTGGCTCATTGATCAGCATTGCAGTGCAACAAACAAGCCAAGTATGGTATACCGTCCGCTCGTCCAATACAATCAACCTGCCGCGCGTTATCATTGGCAATCCTCGCATTTAGACGAATTTCACCAAATTTTACTTCTACCGCCATGACTCAAGTCTCTGTAGTATCCACCCCCAAAGCCCCTGCTGCCATCGGCCCGTATAGCCAAGCCATTCGCTTTGGCAACCTGGTATTCACCTCTGGTCAAATTGGCCTCAACCCCGCCACTGGCGATCTGGTGGGTGCAGACACGGCCTCTCAAGCACGTCAGGCTTTCTCTAACCTGAAAGCCGTGGCTGAAGAGGCTGGCGGCAGCCTGGCCAATGTGGTCAAGTTCACCCTATTCCTGACAGACCTCAGCGAGTTTGCACAAGTCAACGCCATCATGCAGGAGTTTGTACAACAGCCCTACCCGGCCCGTTCCACCGTGGGTGTGGCTAGCCTGCCCAAAGGCGCACGCTTCGAGGTTGAGGCTGTTCTCGCGCTTTAATTCCACAGCGTAGACACATTGGCCGACAGCCCCGCATCCGCAGGCGCCCCACGCAGCGCAAGCTCGGCGCCAAAGCCTGCTGAACCCGCATTTCCGGAGTTGGCGGCGTTGCCAACCAGCATCGCTGAACAGGCCGGGGGGCTGCTGGCAGCCAGCCATTGGATGGCACTGGCCTTGCACCTCCCACTGCGCTTTGAAGACAGGGCCTCCATCACCGCCATGGATGCCCTGCAAGTTGGGCAAAAAGTAAACATTCAAGCCACCGTCACCGCACAAGAGGTGCAACACCACCCCCGCAAACAACTCAAAGTGTGGGTGGAAGACGGCGACACCCGTTTGCTGCTTCGATGGTTGCACTTCTATCCGGGCCTGCGTGAGAAGCTCAGCGAGGGCACCCTGCTTCACGTCAGCGGCCAAATTCGCCAAGGCTACGGCACTCTAGAAATGGTGCACCCCACCGTGAAGGTGCTGCCCAAGCATGGTCAACCACACACCGCCACGCCCCTGCGCCAACCGAACAATGGCCCAGCCACTGGCGTGCTCGAACCGGTGTACCCAAGCAGCGGCAGCTTAAAACAGACCGATTGGCATCGGTGGATGCGCAGGCTACCCCTGGCGTGCTTTGAAGACACCCTCACTGAGCAACAGCGCAGCAAACATCAGCTGCTGGACTGGGCCAACAGCCTTAAAACGCTGCACGGGCAAGCAAGCCCAGAGGATCTGTACGACCTTAACTTGCGCACCCACCCCGCTTGGATTCGCGTCAAAGTGGACGAACTTTTGGCGCAGCAACTGTTGCTGGCCACCTGGCGGGCCCAACGCATGCAGGAAAAAGCCCATCCGCTGAAAGCCGATCCCAGCGGATTGATTCACCGCTTTGTGAGCCAGCTTCCGTTCCGCCTCACGGGCGCCCAACAACGCGCGGTGCAAGACATTGCGTATGACCTTCAACAACCCCACCCCATGCAACGTCTGTTGCAGGGCGACGTGGGCAGTGGCAAAACCCTGGTGGCTGCCATGGCCTGCCTCCAAGCTGTGGCCAACGGCATGCAAGCCGCCATGCTGGCTCCAACCGAAGTCCTGGCCGAGCAACACCACCACAAGCTCACGCCACTGTTTGACGCGGTGGGTGTGCGATACGCCAAACTGCAGGGCGCCATGAAAAAAAGCGAAAAAACCCGGGTACTGCAAGCACTTGCAAATGGGGAAGTCGACGTGGTGGTAGGCACGCATGCTTTGGTTCAAGAACAAGTGCAATTCAAACAACTTGCCCTAGTGGTGGTGGACGAACAGCACCGTTTTGGCGTTGCGCAAAGACTATCCCTGCTTGCCAAAGCCACGGGGGGCAAGCTCGCCCATCAATTGATGATGAGCGCCACGCCCATTCCCAGAACATTGGCACAAACCTATTTGTCCGACCTCGCCGTGTCCAGCCTGGACGAAAAACCACCTGGCCGAAAACCAATCGTCACCAAACTCCTGTCCCAGAAAAAGCGAGAGCAACTGATTGCCGCCATTGAACACGAAATTGCGATTGGTCAACAAGCCTACTGGGTTTGCCCCCTGATTGAAGAAAGCGAAGCATTGGACCTGCAAGCGGCAGAGGCCACCTTCGAGACATTGCAGACCCAATTGCCAGGGCGACGTATCGGCCTACTGCATGGGCGACAGGACAACAAACACAAGCAGGCCGTGATGCAGGCATTTTCGAGGGGGGAACTCGACCTGCTGGTGTCCACTACGGTGATTGAAGTGGGCGTGGATGTGAGCAATGCCAGCCTGATGGTGATTGATCAAGCGGAACGTTTCGGCCTCGCCCAACTGCACCAATTGCGTGGGCGCGTGGGCCGAGGCACAGTTCAAAGCGTGTGTGTGCTGTTGTATGGTGCCGCGCTGTCTGCGACTGCCAAAATGCGCCTGAAGGCCATGCACGAAAGTGACGATGGCTTTTACCTTGCTGAAAAAGACCTGGAAATTCGCGGTCCAGGCGAGTTGCTAGGCAAACGCCAATCTGGCATGCCCATGCTGAAATACGCCGACCCCGTGATGGACAAGGATTTGCTGGAAAAGGCACGCCAACTGGCTGCCAGCATGACCCCAGGCAAAGGTTTGGCCGAGCGGCATGTGCGGCGATGGCTGGAAGAGACGCCGTGGTGGCTCAGCTAACAGCGCTCAGGCAATACACGCAACAAAAAAGCCAACCCGAAGGTTGGCTTTTTAATGCTGACCGCACCAGGGCGAGAAATTATTCCGCAGCTTCCTTGCTCACGCGGTTTGGCAGCTTTTCTTTGATGCGTGCGGACTTGCCGGAACGCTCGCGCAGGTAGTACAACTTGGCGCGACGAACATCACCACGACGCTTCAGTTCGATTTTCTCGATCAAAGGGGAGTACAACTGGAAGGTACGCTCCACACCTTCGCCAGAAGAAATCTTGCGAACGATGAAAGACGAGTTCAGGCCTCGATTGCGCTTTGCAATCACAACACCTTCATAGGCCTGCAAACGGGAACGGTTGCCTTCAACCACGCGAACGCTAACCACCACGGTGTCGCCAGGTGCAAATGGGGGGATTTCTTTACCCAGACGAGCAATTTCTTCTTGCTCGAGTTGTTCAATCAAATTCATGGTGTGCTCCAAGTCATCATTCACGGTCGTTGAGGCTGTTCTCAAGAGAACTGGTGGCCGCCAGAGGATGAAAATTAAATACAGGGCCGCTTAGTTTTTGTTTAGCAGCTCTGGCCTAAAGCGTTCTGTATAGAGTTTAGACTGTTCAAAACGCCAATCCGAGATTTTGCCATGATTTCCAGACAAAAGCACGTCTGGAACAGCTTTATTTTCAAAAACTTCCGGGCGAGTGTAGTGCGGGCAATCCAGCAAACCCGACTCAAACGAATCCTGAACTGCAGACTCGGCATGGTTAAGCGCCTCGGGCAACAAGCGCACCCAGGCATCCAGCAAGCAGGCAACGGCCAACTCACCACCAGACAACACGAAATCACCCAAACAATAGGTTTGATCCACGTAACTGTCGATGAATCGCTGATCCACACCCTCATAGCGGCCACACAACAGAATGGCACCCTCGGTTTGGGACAGGCTGCGCAAGCTGGCTTGGCGAAGCAAAGGCCCATGCGGGGTAAGGAAGATCAGCGGAGCCTGATCGCCCCGATCGGCCCGAATAGCTTGCAGTGTTTTAACCAAGGGCTCGGCCAGCATGACCATGCCAGGACCACCGCCATAAGGGCGATCATCCACGGTTCGGTGAGGGTCTGTCGTAAAATCACGGGGATTCCAGCAGTGAAGCGTTGCCAGGCCTTTTTTGAACGCACGACCCACCACGCCCAATTCCACCAAGGGCGGAAACTGGTCTGGGAAAATGGTGATCACATCAAAGCGTGGATGTGGCATGGTTTAGACAGCACTTGGCAAGGAAAATCAGTAATCGAGTTGCCAATCCGCAACAATGCGCCTGGCCACCACATCCACTTGTAACACATATGCCTCAACAAATGGAACGAGACATTCGCCACCCGGCACTTCCGCCTCAGATGGTGTTTTAAGCACCAAAATCGGATGTGCACCATGGTCAACCACCTGTGACACCACACCCAAATCATGGCCTTGTGGATTGCTCACTTGGCAACCCACCAAATCCACCCAGTAATATTCGCCATCTGCTGGCGCCGGGAACTTGGAGCGCGGCACATGCACACGGCACCCCTTGAATGTGGCCGCAAGTTCCCGGTGCTCCACGCCTTCCAGGTGTGCAACCAAGCGATCCGCATGGGCTTTAACCTGCAACACCCTGAATGACTCGAAGATCAAGTGGTCAGGTCGCGGGCGGGCCACTCGACCAACAGCACCCTCCGAGGCAACCGGCAACCGTGAAATCCACCACTCACGCGCCTTCAGCAATACCACAGGGTCTTCTGATGACGGCAGCACATTGACCCAACCTTTCAAGCCATACGGCTCTCCAATGCGCCCAAGTTCAACCAAATCATCGGGTTTGTTTGCAGTCATTGCGGATCAACTTGCAGGTAAAAAAGCAAAAGTCCGCGAACATTCGATTCACGGACTTTTATTTGCTCAGAATGTGTAAACCGTTTGAAACGGCCACAAACATTTACCACCAACACGGGTGGTCAACAATCATCAAGCAGCTTGCTTCTTGGTGAACTCATCAACCAAACGAGCGACGGTGGGGGACAGTTGTGCGCCCACATTTTGCCAATGCGTCAGGCGGTCCATGGCGATGCGCAGGTTTTCGGTGCCTTCGGGAGCCACAGGGTTGTAAAAACCGATGCGCTCAATGAAGCGACCGTCGCGACGGCTGCGTGAATCGGCAGCAACAAAGCTATAAAACGGGCGCTTCTTGGAACCACCACGTGCGAGTCGGATTACGACCATAATGTCCTCTTTTGCAAAATGTACGTGCTAAGTGTTTGGTTTGGCTTTGTGCCAAAGCGCACAAAACCCGATAACCCGCTATTATATCTGGCGTATCCAATTCATACAAGCAGCAATTTAATATGCGCAGTCTCCCCCAAGAACCTTTCAAGTCCAAACTATTGTTTTGCTGGCTGGCCTTGCTGGCCGGTCCAATTGGGGGGCACTGGATCTATGCTGGTAAAAAACGGTTCTGGTTTTACATGCTGTGCTTCCCAGTGTCCGCATTTGCTGGTTGGTTTGATGCAATTCGATATGGCTTGATGCCCGATGCTGCATTCAACCAAACCCTAAATCCTGAATACCCTGCAGACACTCGGCAAACCAACGGCTTGGTGGTCACTGCGATTGGCCTATCGCTAGCATTTGCGACCACAGCATTCATGGCCTTGCTGGCCATGCTGTTCCAATGGTATTTCTCTGGCATGGTGAGCTAAAAAAAAGCCCGCTTCAAGAGCGGGCTTAAACAGGGCTTGAGGAGACAGAGACACTTGCACATCGGCAGGCCCCGTCCCTAAGGTCGAGTATGCTTTTGTGCAAGTTGCTGGACTACCCTCAAAACTAGGGGGAACCCCATCGTTCAAGGGCGACTCGGTTCAAGGGGCCGAATCAGCCAACATTCAGTAAGTGTCTGCCTCCCCGTGTAAGTTCATAAAAAAAACGCATTACACCGAATATTTTTGTATAAGACGTTGTACGTAACGAGCCACCCCCTCTTCCACGCTGTAAAAACTGCCGACGTAACCTGCTGCTCTTAGCTTGGTTAAATCGGCCTGCGTGTAACTCTGATACTTGCCCTTCAGCGCCTCCGGAAATTCGATGTATTCAATATGCCCACCCGCAACTGCATCAGCCAAGCTGAGCGCTGTGTCCCCCTTGTGAGCACGAAGGGTGTTTAGCGTGGCCAAAGCGACATCATTGAAAGTTTGTGCCCGCCCTGTGCCCAGGTTGTACACACCCGATGGGCTTTTGAGATGCTCCAAAAAGTGCATATTCACTTTGACCACATCCTCGATGGACACGAAATCGCGCTGCTGACATCCGGCGTCGTAGCCGCCGTAAGGCCCAAACAGACGCACTGCCCCACCCTCGCGGAATTGGTTGAAATTGTGGAAAGCAACCGATGCCATGCGCCCTTTGTGTTGCTCACGATCGCCATACACATTGAAGTAGCGAAAGCCATACACAGGCGATTTAAGACCAGTCAACAAATGCCGACGCAGCACCTGATCAAACAGAAACTTAGAGTAACCATAAACATTCAGCGGCTTTTCCACTTCACGGCTTTCTACAAACTCGCTGCTACCACCATACACAGCTGCCGAGGATGCATACAGCATGGGTGTTCCCGTGCGCTGCGCCCAATCAAACACCGTCTGCGTGTAGCGGAAGTTGTTCGTCATCATGTAATTGCCGTTGTGCTCCATCGTGTCGGAGCAAGCCCCTTCATGGAAAATAGCCATACAACGAGAAAACTCTCCCCGCTCCATGCGGGCAAGAAATTCGTTTTTATCCATGTAGTCGGCAATCTCGCAATCCACAAGGTTCACAAACTTGTCGCCTTTGGTGAGGTTGTCTACAGCGAGCACCTCACTGATCCCGCGATCATTGAGGGCTTTCACCAAATTGCTTCCGATGAATCCGGCTGCGCCGGTCACAATCACTGTCATGTTAAATCCCGAATTAAGCCAGTTCTTCCGGCAGGATTACAGCGGTGCCCAACTTGCCCACCACCACACCGCCCGCCTTGTTGGCCAAGCGCACACTGTCCTGCATATTCATGCCCGCACCGATGGCACAGGCCAAGGTGGCAATCACCGTGTCACCCGCACCCGACACATCAAACACCTCACGGGCCTGCGCTGGCACATGGAATGCACCCTCATCCGTGAACAGAGTCATGCCTTCCTCTGAACGAGTCAACAACAAAGCCCCCAGCGAAAGGCGCGCCCGAAGTGTTTGCGCTTTTTCAAGCAACTGCCCCTCGGTTTTCCAGCTTCCCATCACCTGCTTAAACTCGGATCGGTTGGGGGTGAGAAAAGAGGCACCCGTGTACTTGGCATAATCGTCCCCTTTGGGATCGACCAATGTGATCTTGCCCGCCTTTTTGCACAGCGCAATCATGTCGGCCACATGCTCAAGCGCACCTTTCCCGTAGTCAGAAAACAGCACGACGTCATGTTGCCCGTATTCTTGCTCAAACAACTCCATTTTGGTGGTGAGGTGCTCAGGCGTGGGCCGCTCCTCAAAATCGATGCGGACCAATTGCTGTTGACGCGCCACCACGCGAAGCTTCACCGTGGTTGGAAACTGCGGATCCTTCAGCAAGCGGGAGCGGACACCAGCGCGGGTCAGCAATGACTCCACCGTGGCACCCGGCTCGTCGTTGCCCACCACGCCCATGAGGCACAATTGCGCACCCAAAGAACTCGCGTTGATAGCCACGTTGGCAGCGCCACCCAGGCGCTCATCCCGATGGCCCACCAACACCACGGGCACCGGCGCCTCTGGGGAAATACGATCAACATCGCCAAACCAATACCGATCCAGCATAACGTCGCCAACCACAAGAATTTTTGCTTTGGCAAATTGTGTTGTATCAACCATGTGTGTTGTAAAAAAATGATTCAATTGTGGGCTGGCTTTTTGGCCGACACCGGATAAAAGTCAAGCTCTTCAGCGCGACGCGGCACAATGGAGTCCCAATTCGCACAACCAGGGCACTGCCAGTAAAACTTTTTGGCTTGAAAGCCACAAGACTGACAACGGTAACGCTCCAACCGTTGGGTATGCCTAGAAATCAACTCGCGGGTGAGGTGCAAATCTTTCACCCGTTCGTCATCCATTTTGCCGCGCAACTGGTGTTCCAGCAATTTGTCCAAGCCCAGCAAGCTTGGGCGACTTCTCACCTGCTCCCGCAACAACTCGAAAGCAGCCAGCTCACCTTGGGTTTCTTCCACAGCCTTGGTCAACACCAACAACAAATCGATGGACGGATATTGCTTGCAATAAGCAACCAAAGCCTCAATCCCCTCTGTCTTGCGATTCATCGCCTTGAAGGCCTCCCACATTTTGGGCCCCACCAAAGGCAAATACCACGGGTTTTGACGTTCCGCCGTGCGCCATTGAGCAACGGCCTCGTCGTGCGCCCCTTGGATAAAATAAATCTCACCCAACAGCAAAGAGGCACGCACATTTTGACCGTCGGTCAGCAAGGCGTTCTTTAATTCGATCTTGGCCCGCGCGTAATCTTTTTGCTCCATGGCCTGAGCGGCCAGCTCGCAATAAAAGTGGGCAATGTCCCCTGCGGGCACTGGAGCAGAGTATTCCCTGAGGCGATGGGCTTGAGCAATCGCTTTGTCCCAGGCTTTCTCGAGTTCGTACAACTCCAGCAGCTGCAGTGAGGCCTCGGCCTTCAGATGCGAATTAGAGAGGCTATGAAAAGCCTGTTCTGCGCGGTCCAAAATGCCGGCGCGCAAAAAATCCACCCCCAATTCATACGTGGCTTTTTCACGATCTGCGGCTTGAATTTGCTCCCGGGTGGTTAAAAACTGATGCACGCGAATGGCACGGTCAATTTCACCCTTCTTGCGAAACAGATTGGCGAGCGCAAAGTGCAGCTCCACGGTGTTGGTGTCGACTGAAGCCACCTCGAGAAAGGCATCAATGGCCTTGTCGGGCTGCTCACTCAACAAAAAATTGACGCCTTTGAAGTAAGACGCTGGCAACTGGCCACGTGCGCTCACATCCGACTTTCGTTCAAGACGGGCGGCCATCCACCCCAGACTAAAAATCAGAGGGATAAGAATTAGCCACCAAGTTTCAAATTCCATGGCTTGGGCCTATGGGCAACGCGGCCAGTGCACTGGTGGGTTCTTGCACCACCGACTGCTGAGGAGTAGCCGATTTGAGTTGCGCCAACTCTTTTTCTAGGCGTTCAACTTGTTTGGAAGATGAAGATGAGGCACGTTTGGCTTTGAGCCAAGAGGGCAGCAAAGACAGCCAGGCAAAAATGGCCCCCAACAAAAAGGCTGCAAGCAAAGCCACCACAAGCTGCACTTGAATTTCAAGCCCAGGTAGCCATTTGACGGTCACCAAATCGGTGTTGCGAATGGAGAATGTGAGAACAACTAGAAAGAGTGCTGTACGCACCACCCAAGCAACGATTTTCAAGGCGAATCCCCTGTTTTTAGTTGGTTCAACACCGACAGTCCATCGGTGTGATCAACAAGGTTTCACCGAGGAAAAGCCGATTTAACGCTCTTTCTTGGAGTATAAATCAACTCGCTCACGTAGCTCCTTCCCGGGCTTAAAGTGAGGCACGCGCTTTTCTGGAACAACCACTTGCTCGCCAGATTTTGGATTGCGACCCACACGCTGGGGGCGACGAGTCAGGGAAAAACTGCCAAAACCACGAATCTCAATGCGTTGACCGTCGGCCAGTGCCTGAGTCATGGTGTCAAGAATGCTTTTAACCGCAAAATCGGTATCCCGAACAGGCAATTTCGGGAAACGTTTGACCAGCTGGTTGATGAGTTCTGATTTTGTCATTGTTCTAAGCATCACAGACATGCCCGCCACAGGGACAGGCATGTCGGTTTTACAACGGATTACTGATTGCCGAGCTTGGCTTTCAACAGAGCGCCGAGGCTGGTTGTACCAGCGGAGCCAGCGCTTTCTTCAGCAATCTTCTTGAGCGCCTCGTCGGTGTCCACCTGGTCTTTGGCCTTGATGGACAGGGCAATTGAGCGGCTCTTGCGATCAACGTTGATCACCATGGCAGTCACGGCGTCGCCTTCGTTGAACGCATTGCGGGCATCTTCAACGCGGTCGTTGGAGATCTCAGAGGCACGCAGGTAACCTTCGATGTCGTCGCCCAGATCAACCACAACGCCCTTGGCGTCTACAGATTTCACTTTGCCCGTTACCATGGAGCCACGGTCGTTGGAGGAGGCAAAGACGGTGAATGGATCGCCAGACAACTGCTTGATGCCCAAGCTAATTCGTTCACGCTCTGTATCAATGGCCAGAACCAACGCCTCAACTTCGTCGCCTTTCTTGAAGCGACGAACAGCTTCCTCGCCTGTTTCGTTCCAGGACAGATCGGACAGGTGAACCAGGCCGTCGATGCCACCGGGCAGACCGATGAACACGCCAAAGTCGGTGATCGACTTGATGGCACCAGACACCTTGTCGCCCTTCTTGAAGTTGGATGAGAACTCTTCCCATGGGTTGGCCAGGCACTGCTTCATGCCCAGGCTGATCCGGCGACGCTCTTCGTCGATTTCCAGAACCATGACTTCGACTTCGTCGCCCAAGGTAACGACTTTCTTGGGATCCACGTTCTTGTTGGTCCAGTCCATTTCGGACACGTGTACCAAACCTTCGATACCTTGCTCCACTTCAACAAATGCGCCGTAGTCGGTGATGTTAGTGACTTTACCGAACAGGCGTGTGTCAGCAGGGTAACGACGTGACAAACCGACCCATGGGTCTTCGCCAAGCTGCTTCACACCCAAAGACACGCGGTTCTTTTCTTGGTCGAACTTCAGTACTTTTGCTTCGATTTCTTCGCCAACGGTCAGCACTTCGGACGGGTGACGTACACGGCGCCATGCCAAGTCGGTGATGTGCAACAAACCGTCGATGCCACCCAGGTCCACGAACGCGCCGTAGTCGGTGATGTTCTTGACGATGCCCTTGACCACAGAACCTTCCTGCAGGTTAGACAGGAGCTTCTCGCGCTCTTCGCCCATGGTGGCTTCCACCACTGCGCGGCGCGACAGAACCACGTTGTTGCGCTTGCGATCCAGCTTGATGACCTTGAACTCGAGAGTTTTGCCTTCGAATGGTGTGGTGTCTTTCACGGGGCGCACGTCCACCAGTGAACCTGGCAGGAAAGCGCGGATGGAATTGACCATCACGGTGAGACCACCCTTGACCTTGCCGGTGATGGTACCAGTGACCAACTCGCCAGACTCCAGGGCCTGCTCTAGGCTCAGCCATGCAGACAGACGCTTGGCCTTATCGCGAGACAGCAATGTTTCGCCGTAACCGTTTTCCAGGGCCTCAATGGCCACGGAAATGAAGTCACCGTCGTTGACTTCCACGTTGCCGTGGTCGTCTTTGAATTCTTCAATAGGGATATAGCTTTCGGATTTCAGCCCAGCGTTCACAACAACATAGTTGTAATCTACACGAACAACTTCTGCTGTGATCACTTCACCTGCGCGCATTTCTTTGCGATTCAGGCTTTCTTCAAACATAGCTGCAAAGCTATCTGGGGCTTGGGTAATTTGAGTTGAGGTCATAAAAGTGAAAATTTACACGCCAATGCGGGATGCACGACGGAGTTCAAAAACGCCTGAGTCCTGATTAACCCAGACGGCGTACAAGGGCTGAGATTGTACCAAGAAAGCCTTTTGCGATCAAGCGTTTAAAGTGCCTGTCTAGCCCAATCTAGAATGGTTTGCACCACTTCGTTGACACCAATGTCGGAACAATCCAACACTCTAGCGTCATCGCAGGGCTTCAGTGGGGCCACTGCGCGTTCAGAATCGCGTTTGTCACGAGCCACCAGTTCTTGGTAAATGGCATCGAAACTGGCCGATTGGCCCCGCCCTTCAATCTGTTTCACACGGCGCTCCGCACGCACCTGTGCGCTTGCGGTCAAAAAGACTTTCAGCACGGCATCCGGAAACACCACCGACCCCATGTCCCGTCCATCTGCAACCAGCCCTGGCGCTTGCCGGAAGTCCCGCTGACGTTGCAACAGCGCAGCGCGCAACTGAGGATCCACCGCCAAGCGGGAAGCCATCACACCCGCTTGCTCGGTGCGAATTGCGTCCGAGACATTGTCCCCCTGAAGCAACACAATATCGCCCTGAAAGGACACGGGCATGCCAGAGGCAAGCTTCACCAAGGCCGTATGGTGACCCGGTACATCAACCGACAGGCCTGCCCGCTCGGCAGCCACGCCCAGCACACGGTAAATGGCACCGCTGTCCAGATAGTGAAAACCCAAGTGCTTGGCCACCAAACCAGCCACGGTGCCTTTGCCCGAAGCGGTTGGACCGTCGATTGCAATCACGGGCACTGTGTTTTGCATGCTTTCATCCATTGCGTTTGGCCACAACATTCATGCCCAGGCCGCTTGCCAGTGCCACAAAACCAGGGAAGGATGTGTCTACCGTTTGCGCCCCCCGAATGGTCATGGTGCCTTCGGCACGGATCGCCGCAACAGTGAACGACATGGCTATGCGGTGGTCTCCCTGCGATTGGATGGCTGTGGCCTTGTAACGCAATCCAACTTGGTGGCCCAGGCCCTGAATGATCATTCCGTCCTCGGTGGGCTGCGCGTCCACACCACAAGCCTGAAGCCCTTGAGCCATCACAGCGATGCGGTCTGACTCCTTGACGCGCAATTCCTCGGCACCCGTCAGCACGGTGGTACCCACCGCATTGGCGGCAGCCACAAATATCACGGGAAACTCATCAATCGCCAAGGGCACCAGATGCTCAGGGATGTTGATGCCACGCAGCTGGGAACTGCGTATGCGAACATCCGACACCGGCTCCCCGCCCACCACGGCAGGATTGCTCAATTCGATGTTGGCCCCCATCAGGGTCAAAATGTCGATGATGCCAGTGCGGGTTGGGTTCATGCCCACATGCTTGAGCGTGATGTCCGCATTTTCACAAATGCTGGCTGCCACCATGAAAAACGCAGCCGACGAAATGTCTGAGGGTACGTCAATCCGTGTGGCTTTTAAGGTTTGGCCGCCTCGCACACGGGCGGTTGCGCCATCGGTTTCCACCTCCACCCCAAAACCCCGCAACATGCGCTCGGTGTGGTCACGGGTCACGGCCGGTTCCGTGGTCTCGGTTACCCCATCGGCGTACAAGCCCGCGAGCAGCACACAACTTTTTACCTGCGCGGAAGCCATGGGCAGCGTATATGAAATGGCCCTCAGACCTTTTTGAGCCTTGATATGCAAGGGGGGGCGCCCTCCGTCTTGTGCCTCAATTTCCGCACCCATGCGCTTGAGGGGGTCAATCACCCGTTTCATGGGGCGCTTGGACAGGCTGGCATCGCCAATGAGGGTCACGTCAAAACCCTGACCTGCCATTAACCCAGAGATAAGACGCATGGAGGTTCCGCTGTTGCCGCAATCCAGCGGCACTGCAGGTTGCCTCAGGCCGTGCAAGCCCACGCCATGCACCCGCACCCGGCCTTGATCGGGCCCCTCAATATGCACCCCCATGGCGCGAAATGCATTCATCGTGGAGATGGCGTCTTCACCTTCCAGAAACCCTTCGACTTCGGTGACCCCCTCGGCGATGGAGCCCATCATGATGGAGCGGTGAGAAATGGATTTGTCCCCGGGCACGCGCGCCGTGCCAGCCATTTGCTGGGTGTGACTGGCGTGAAATTCAATCAGGTTCTGATCTGACATGGTGTGTACTTTGCTAGATATTGGTGTTACTGGGGTTTCCAGGCGCTGCGGTACGCAGCGGCCTGCGCGAGTGTGCCCTCGAGGGCCTTGCGGTCTTCCTGTTCAATGGCTTGACGGAGCTGTGCAATCGTGCGCTCAAACTCCGTCAAAGTGGAAAGCAGGGCCTTGCTGTTGTTCTGGAATATATCGGCCCACATTTCTGGAGAGCTCGCAGCAATGCGCGTGAAATCCCGATAGCCCGCACCGCCCTCTTTCATAAACCGCTCACCTTTGGGATGGTTCAGGACGCTGGCCACATAGGCAAAGGCCAGCAGGTGTGGCAAGTGGCTGACTGCGCCAAACATTTCATCATGGTCCAGCGCATTCATGGTGCGCAGGCGAGCCCCCACCCGGGTCCAATATTGCTCCACTTTTTGAAGATTCGCAGGCTGGGTTCGGGGCAAGGGGCAGATCACGCAATTGCGATCTTCGAACAAATCAGAAACTGCTGCGGCTGGCCCGTGAGATTCCCCGCCTGCAATGGGATGAGCCAACACAAAACGGGCTGACAAACCCGGGAATTTTGGTTCAAGTGCTTCCAAAACCTCCACCACATCCGACTTGGTACTGCCTGCATCAAAAATCAAGCAGTTGGCTGGCAGCACTGGCAAGAACTGGGTGAGCACTCGCTGATACTGGCGCACTGGTATGGACAGCACCACCGCATCCACATTGCGCAGGTTTGAATCACCCGGCCCCACGATGCATTCATCCACAATCCCCAAGCGCAATGCCTCGTGGGCTGTTTCCAGCTTGCGGGAATAGCCCAGCACATGCCCCACCAGGCCATGCTTTTTTGCCGCCAGGCAAATGGACCCACCAATCAGCCCAACACCAATGGCCAACAAGCGATTAAAAAGCAAAGGTTTGGGCATGTTCAGAGCGCCAGCTGTGCCAAAGCCTTGGGCAAGGCCGTGAGCAAGGCTTGGTTTTCGTGGGGTAAACCGACAGACACCCGCAACCACTGAGGCAGACCGTAGTTGTTGACCGGGCGCACAATGACACCCAGGCGTTGCAAGGCGTCAAACACCTTCATGCCCGAGTCGGGAGACTCACCCACCTTCACCAATACAAAATTCCCATAAGAAGGCACATACTCCAGGCCCAAAAGCTTGAACCCACTTTGCAACTGCGCCAAACCGGCCTGGTTCACCCGGTAGGTCTGGTCGAGAAACTCAGTGTCGTCCAATGCGGCTTCAGCCGCTGCCAAGGCGATTGAATTGACGTTGAAAGGCTGGCGCACACGGTTGAGCAAATCCGCCACAGCCGCGCTGCTGACTGCATAGCCAACCCGTAAACCGGCTAACCCGTACGCCTTTGAGAAGCTGCGGGACACCAGCAAGTTGGGATACTTCGCAACCCATTGTGTGGAGTCGTACTGGTCTTCAGGCCGCAAAAACTCGTTGTAGGCCTCATCCAGCACCACCAACACATGGGCCGGCACCGCATCCAGAAAAGCCCTGAGTTTGGCTTGTGGCAAAAAGGTGCCCGTGGGGTTGTTGGGGTTGGCAATAAACACCACCCGAGTGTGCTCATCGATGGCCTGCAAAAAACCATCCAGATCGTGGGTGTAACACACGGCAGGAACCACTTTGCTTTGCGCACCACAGCCCTGCGTGGCCAGGGGGTATACAGCAAACGCATACTGAGAGTACACCGCATTCGTGCCATGGGTTAGAAATGCTTTGGCCGCCAGCTCCAGCACATCATTGGATCCGTTGCCCAGGGTAATTTGCTCTGGTTTTACAGCATGCTTGACCGACAGGCGTGCTTTCAGTGAAAACCCATTGGCGTCGGGGTAGCGCCCCAGATCTTGTGCGGCCTGCGCAATCGCGGCTTTTGCCTTGGTGCCCAAGCCCAGCGGGTTTTCGTTGGACGCCAGCTTCACCACCTGGCTTGGATCCAAGCCCAACTCACGCACCACATCGGCCACGGGTTTGCCTGCGCGGTAAGGGGCAATGGCGCGGATAAATTCTGGGGCAAGTTCGGTCAAGGTGTGCATGGTGCTCTCAAACAAAATGGGTGCTACAAAAACGTGGGCCTTTTAGGCGATTCAAGTGCGCTGTGCTGCCGGGTAAGACCCTAGCACGTGCAAAAAGGATGCGGTTTTGCGCAGTTGGTCAAGCGCATTTTTAACAGCAGGCTCACTCTGGTGGCCCTCCAGATCGATGAAAAAATAATATTCCCAACGACCATTGCGGGCAGGCCTCGACTCCAGGCGGGTCATGGACACATTTTCAGCGTTGAAAGGCTCCAGCATTTTGTACACCGCACCTGGCTGATTGGGTACCGAGGCCACCAGACTGGTTTTGTCTTTGCCCGAAGGACCCGTGAGCTGATGGCCCAGAACAAGAAATCGCGTGGTGTTGTGTGCGTCGTCTTGAATATGCTCTTGGTAAGCCTTCAAGCCATAGCGCTCCCTCGCAGCCTGCCCAGCAATGGCAGCCACACTTGCGTCTTGGCTGGCCAATTGCGCAGCGGCACCGTTGCTCGCCAGGGTTTCCTGCGCAATGTTGGGGGCATGTTTCTGCAGCCAGTTGCGGCACTGAGCAAGCGCTTGTGGATGCGCACAAATTTTGCGAATTCCGTCCAGCGTGCCTGTTTGGCACAGCAACTGGTGGTGAATGGCCAATTGAACCTCACCACATATTTGCGCTTTGGATTCCACCAAGGCATCCAGCGTGCGTGCAATTGATCCCTCGGTGGAATTTTCAACCGGCACGACCGCAAAATCTACTTGCTGGGCGTGCAATTGGCGAAATGCCTCTTCAATGGTATCCACAGGTTCGGCCTGCACGCAGTGACCAAAAAAAGACCACACCGCCTGCTCACTGTATGTGCCCAAAGGGCCCAGAAATGCAACCTGCACTTCCCGCTCCAGGGATCGGCAAACTGACATGATTTCTTTGAACAAGGTGTTGATGTGTTGTGCACTCAAGGGGCCCTGATTGGCTGCATTGAGTTTGTCCAGCACCTGTGCCTCGCGCTCGGGTCGCATCACCGGGGCATCGGTTTTGGCTTTCACATGCCCAATGGACTGGGCCAGACTGGCGCGTTGGTTCAGCAGCTTGAGCAATTCTTGGTCAATGCTGTCAATTTGATCGCGGTATTGGGCCAAGTCTTTGTTGATGTCCATCATGCCACTTCCTTCTCAAACGCCTGCATGAATTCCACCAAGGCCTGCACCCCGGTCAGAGGCATGGCATTGTAGATGGAGGCACGCATGCCACCCACCGATTTGTGGCCTTTCAACTGCACCAAACCAGCGTCTGCAGCGCGCTTTAAAAACTCGCCATTCAAGGATTCATCTGCCAGGGTGAAAGGCACATTCATGCGCGAACGGTCTTGCCGGCGCACCGGGCAATTGTAAAATTCGCTTGCATCAATTGCGTTATAGAGCAAGCTGGCTTTTCGCTGAGCCTGGGCCTGTGCCCATGGCACGCCCCCCTTCTCCAGCAACCACTCAAAAACCAAACCGGCCATGTAAATGGAGTAGGTGGGCGGGGTGTTGTACATAGATCCATGGTCGGCCACGGTGGCAAACTCAAAGGCAGAGGGGCACATGGACAGAGCCCGGCCCAGCAAGTCTTTGCAAATGATCACCAAGGTGACGCCTGCAGGACCGATGTTTTTCTGGGCACCGCCATAGATCAAACCATAACGAGAAATATCCAGCGATTTGGAGAGGATATTGGAGGACATGTCGGCCACCACTGGACAATCCAGCTGAGCACTCAAGGCTTCAATCTGACCGTCGAACTCCACACCACCAATGGTCTCATTGTCGCAGTAGTGCAAATACGCCATGCCCTGCCCGTTTACCCGCTCCGGCAAATTGGCGCAATCGGGGACATACGCTCCTGCGGCTGCATCTGAGCTGGGTGCGCCATTGTCCAGCAGCACCCGGGCTAAACCATATTTACCAAACTCCTTGGTGGTTTTTTTGGACCACGCGCCCGTGTTCACAAAGGCTGCTTGCTCAAACCCCTTCAGGAGGTTCATCGGCACAATCGCGTTCATGCCTACGGCGCCACCCTGCATGAATAAAACCTCATGGGAATCTGGCACTTGCAATAAGGTTTTAAAGTCTGCGCGGGTCTTCTCGAATATGGTCGTGTACTCCGGGCTGCGATGACTCATTTCCATCACGGACAAACCCTTTCCTTGCCAATCCAGCATTTCAAGGGCGGCACGCTCCAACACGACTTCTGGCAGAGCGGCAGGGCCCGCAGAAAAATTCCAGACTCTAGACATGCTGTGTGTTACCCCTGCCTTACTCTGTATCACCAGGCGTTGGCGCCAGGTCCGCTTCACCTGCATCGCCCAGGTCTTCAGATTCTTCTGCATCCGATTCCACAATGCGCTGCAAACCAGACAGCCATGTGCCTTCGTCCACGCTAATCAAGGTGACACCCTGGGTGGCGCGCCCCATTTCGCGAATCTCTGAAACACGGGTGCGCACCAGCACACCACCCGTGGTAATGAGCATGATTTCGTCAGTGGGATTGACCAGCACCGCAGACACCACTTTGCCATTGCGCTCCGATGTCTGGATAGCGATCATGCCCTTGGTGCCTCGGCCATGGCGAGTGTATTCCGACACTGGGGTGCGCTTGCCGTAGCCGTTTTCAGTGGCAGTCAGCACAGACTGGTTTTCATTCTCAGCCACCAGAAGCGCAATCACTTGCTGGCCGTCTTCCAAATTCATACCGCGCACGCCCCTGGCGTTGCGGCCCATGGCACGCACGTCGTTTTCATCAAAACGCACTGCCTTGCCCGCATCGCTGAACAACATCACGTCATGGTGTCCGTCGGTCATGGCGGCACCGATCAGGTAGTCGCCTTCGTCCAGATTAACCGCAATAATGCCGCGCTTCATGGGGCGCGAAAAATCGCTGAGCTTGGATTTCTTGACCGTGCCCAGGCTGGTGGCCATGAAGACATATTTGTCGTCGTCTTCGAAATCTTTGACTGGCAGCATGGCTGTGATTTTTTCGCCATCCTCAAGCGGCAACATGTTGATGATGGGTCGTCCACGCGAGGTGCGTGAACCTTGCGGCACCTCATACACCTTGAGCCAATACACGCGCCCACGGTTGGAGAAGTAAAGAATGGTGTCGTGAGTGTTGGCCACAAACAGATAATCAATCCAGTCATCGTCTTTGGTGGTGGCAGCCTGCTTACCACGTCCACCGCGCTTCTGGGCTCGATACTCCGTGAGCGGCTGGCTCTTGATGTAACCGGAATGCGAAAGCGTCACCACCATGTCTTGTGGGGTGATCAGGTCTTCTGTGCCCAGCTCCGTCGCATTGAATTCGATGGTAGACCGGCGCTCATCGCCAAACTCATTGCCAATGCCTGTCAGCTCATCCTTGATGATCTGGTTGATTCGCGCTGGCTTGCTCAAGATATCGAGCAAGTCTGCGATTTGGTCAATCACTTCTTTGTACTCGTTGATGATTTTGTCCTGCTCCAGCCCTGTGAGGCGTTGCAAGCGCATGTTGAGGATTTCTTGCGCCTGCACTTCGCTTAGGCGGTATAGGCCATCGTCTTGCAAGCCTAGGCGGCTGGGCAATCCCTCAGGACGGAACGCTTTCGCCCCACCAGAATCACCCAACTCCGTGCGGCTCAACATTTCGCGCACCAGGGATGAATCCCAGGCACGCGCCAGCAAATCGGCTTTTGCCACAGGCGGCGTCGGAGCGGCCTTGATGATGGCGATGAACTCATCGATGTTGGCCAGCGCCACCGCCAAACCTTCCAACACATGCCCACGCTCGCGGGCTTTGCGAAGCTCGTACACCGTGCGGCGAGTGACCACCTCACGCCGATGCTGCAAAAAGTAGACGATCAATTCTTTGAGGTTCAACAGCTTGGGTTGGCCATCCACCAAAGCCACCATGTTGATGCCAAAGGTGTCTTGCAGCTGCGTGTTTTTGTACAGGTTGTTTAGCACCACCTCGGGCACTTCACCGCGTTTCAGCTCAATCACCACGCGAATGCCGTCTTTGTCAGACTCATCGCGAATGTCGGAAATGCCTTCAATTTTTTTCTCTTGCACCAGCTCGGCAATTCGCTCAAGCAAGCTCTTTTTATTTACCTGGTAAGGCAGCTCATCCACAATGATGGCCACACGGTTACCACGGTCAATGTCCTCAAAGTGGGTTTTGGCGCGCATCACCACGCGACCACGGCCAGTGCGGTAGCCCTCACGCACACCAGCAATGCCGTAAATAATCCCCGCTGTTGGAAAATCTGGCGCAGGGATCAACTCAATCAGATCCTCGATTGTGCAATCAGGTGTGTCAATCGCAAAAAGACAAGCCGCCACAACCTCTTTCAGGTTGTGCGGCGGCATGTTGGTGGCCATGCCCACGGCGATGCCAGAAGATCCATTGACCAGCAAATTGGGCAGACGCGCAGGCAATACTCGAGGCTCTTTCTCGCTACCATCGTAGTTGGGGCCGAAATCGACGGTTTCCTTGTCGATGTCCAGCAACATTTCGTGAGCAATTTTATCCAGTCGGATTTCGGTGTAACGCATGGCCGCGGCATTGTCACCGTCGATCGATCCAAAGTTGCCCTGCCCGTCCACAAGGGTGTAACGCAATGAGAAATCTTGTGCCATGCGCACAATGGTGTCGTAGACCGCGGAGTCACCATGGGGGTGATACTTACCGATCACGTCACCCACAATACGAGCCGATTTTTTGTAGGCCCGGTTCCAATCATTGTTCAGCTCATGCATCGCAAACAACACCCGGCGATGCACCGGCTTGAGGCCGTCACGTACATCGGGCAAAGCGCGCCCCACAATCACGCTCATGGCGTAATCCAGGTACGACCTACGCATCTCCTCTTCAAGGCTAATCGGGAGCGTTTCTTTTGCGAATGAATCCATGTTTTTTCTTGTCGTGAAAGGTCGGAAGGAACAAGACCGCCGCTGGCCTTTCACCTCCGAGGGTTGAAAAGCCACACATCCATAGGCGTTGCACTTGCAAGCTTTTGATTGTATCAGCCAAAATCAGCCCGACGACGTGCGCTCATGCGTTCCAATTCAACAAGTGACCCTACCCATGCAACTGCTGTTACCCCGCTGGCTGCTCAGCCTGCACAATGATTGCGAAGTGCTTGAAAACCAAGCTGTTTTGATTCGTGAAGATAAAATTTTAGCCATCGGCCCCGCACCCGAGCTGTGCCTGGCCCATCCCCAAGCCAAACAAATCCCCTTGCCCAATCAAGTCTTGATGCCCGGGTTGATCAACATGCACACCCACGCTGCTATGAACCTTTTGCGCGGAGCAGCAGATGACTTGGCATTGCATGACTGGTTACAAACGCGGATCTGGCCGCTTGAAGGAGCGCTGGCCGATGCTGAGTTTGTGTACGACGGCACAGTGCTGGCCGCCGCGGAAATGCTTCGCAACGGCATTACAACCTTCAACGACATGTATTTTTATCCGGAACAAATTGCTCAGGCAGCGCTGGATGTCGGCTCCCGAGTCGTTGCCGGCATCACTGTCATTGAATTTCCGACCCGATACGCCTCCGACGCGCGTCAATACATCGACCTGGGCATCGCCGCCCGCGACAAGTTTAAAAATGAACCCACCGTGCACTGGAGCGTTGCCCCCCACGCGCCCTACACCGTGAGTGACGAGACCTTTGCCCACATGGCCACACTGGCAGAAGAAATGGACGTGCCGATCCATTGCCATCTGCACGAAACATCCAGCGAGGTGAGCGATGCGATTGCCAGAAGCGGTGAGAGGCCATTTGCTCGCTTTCAACGACTCGGGCTGATCAATGAACGGTTTTTGGCTGTGCACGGCGTGCACTTGAACGAACAAGAGATTCAGATCATGGCGCGAGCAGGCGCGACACTCGTTCATTGCCCAAGCTCCAACCTGAAGCTGGCCAGCGGGTTCGCGCCCACTGCGCAGGCGCTGAGGGCTGGGGTTCGTGTCACTGTCGGCACCGACGGCGCAGCCAGCAACAACAAACTGGACCTTTGGGAAGAAGGGCGGCTGGCATCCTTGTTATGCAAAGGCAGCAGTGGCGACGCCACCGCCTGGCCCGCGGAAAAATTGTTGCGCAGCATGACAGTGGATGCAGCGCAGGCACTCGGGCTCGAGCACCAGATCGGTGCAATTGCACCAGGAATGCAAGCCGATCTCATCACCATTGCCGTGGGCGAACATCCACATCAATTGCCCAACAATAACCTCGTCTCAAAACTGGCATACAGCGGGGCTGGGCGCGATGTTGAACATGTTTGGGTGGCGGGCACCCAAGTTGTGCAATCGCAACAACTTGTCGGCAAAAGGGCACAAATAGTGGCTGAAATCATGCGAAAAACCCAACGAGTGTGGCAGACTCGTGTCGAGAAAGTTGGTTGAGCGGGTGACAACCATGACAGCGCCTGCTGTAAACTATCAACCAGCTTGAACCCCTATTTAACCCAAGGAGCAACAATGAAAAAAATGTCGACTCTCACGCAAGTGTTGATGGCCGTGGCCATTGGTACAGCGTCTACAGCCGCTTTGGCCCATACAACTGACAAAGGTGAAGGCCTGTCCGGTTACGTAGTGGATGGCAGCGGCAAGATTGTTAAAGACGGCTCCGGCGAGTGCATCCGCACCAGCTATTTCACCGCCGCTTTGGCAGTTCAGGAATGTGATCCTGACCTGATCCCCAAGAAAGCAGCCGCTCCCGCACCAGTTGCTGCTCCTGCACCAGCACCTGCACCTGCTCCCGCGCCAACACCCGTTATCACCAAAGTCAGCTTGGAAGCCGATGCATACTTCGACTTCGACAAGGCCACTTTGAAGCAAGGTGGTAAGGACCGTATCGACGCAGAAATCGCCAAGCTCGGTCAAGTTGAACTGAACAGCGTGATCGCCATCGGTCACACAGATTCCATCGGTTCCGATGCTTACAACCAAAAGCTGTCTGAGCGCCGCGCCCAGGCCGTGAAGGACTACATGGTCAGCAAAGGTGTACCTGCCGACCGTATCCAGATCAAGGGCATGGGAGAGAGCCAGCCTGTAGCGGACAACAAAACCCGCGAAGGCCGCGCCAAGAACCGCCGCGTTGAAATCGAATTCAACGCAACACAAAAAGTAGCCAAGTAATTAGCTACTCTCGGTTCTGAATCAGAAAAGCCCGGCAATGCCGGGCTTTTTTGTTGGGTGCTCGGGTAGAATCGGTGTTGGAACAAATCTTGACCCAAGCACATCATGAGCAGTACACCCAATAGCAATTTCGACCCAGCAGAGTTGGCCAAATTTTCTGCACTGGCCGCCAAGTGGTGGGACCCGAACAGTGAATTCCGCCCCTTGCACGAAATCAACCCCCTGCGCCTAAACTGGATTGATGAACGCGTTCACCTGCCAGGCAAGAAGGTGTTGGATGTAGGCTGTGGGGGCGGCATTCTGGCCGAAAGCATGGCGCGCAGGGGCGCAGACGTCTTGGGCATTGATCTGGCCGACAAATCCCTCAAGGTTGCCGAGTTGCACAAGCTGGAAACTGGGGTGAACAACGTGAATTACCGGGCTGTGTCCGCTGAACAGTTGGCTGGTGAGCAACAGGCGCATTACGACGTGGTGACTTGCCTGGAAATGCTCGAGCACGTGCCTGATCCGGCACAAACTGTCCGCGCCTGTGCTGACCTGTGCAAACCTGGAGGATGGCTTTTTTTCTCCACCATCAATCGCAACCCAAAAAGTTTCCTTTTTGCAATCGTCGGCGCCGAGTACGTGCTCAACCTTTTGCCAAAGGGCACACATGCCTATGAGAAATTCATCAAGCCATCCGAGCTAGCACAGTATTGTCGACACGCGGGGCTTGAATTCTCAGAGATTATCGGCCTGGTGTACAACCCCCTGACCAAAGTGTACCGCTTGGCCCGCGACACCGATGTTAACTACATGGTGGCCTGTCGCAAACCCAACTGAGGACCCTGTTATGCAGTTCAAGGCCGTGCTGTTCGACCTCGATGGCACCTTGGTAGATACCGCGCCAGATTTATGCGGCACCATTCAAGACATGCAAAGTGATCGTGGGGTGGAGGTTTCCTCCCTTGCGAGCATGCAACATTTATCGTCGGGTGGAGCACGTGCACTGCTCAAAGCGGGTTTCAAGCTGGAACCTCATTTCCCAGAATTTCCAGCCATGCGAGCAGAATTTCTTGAACGTTATGAAGCACGCATCGCCCGTGCCAGTGCGCCATACAGCGGCATCGTGCCCTTACTCAACGGCCTTCAGTCAAAGGGGCTGCGTTGGGGTGTGGTCACCAACAAACCTTATTACCTCGCTGAAAAATTAATGGGTGAACTGGGTTTATTGAACGACTGTGCTGTTTTGATCGGAGGAGACACTGCAGACAAACCCAAACCGTCTCCCCTGCCCTGCCTGTTGGCTGCCAGCGAGCTGCGATTACCAACAGAGCAATGCGTCATGGTGGGCGACGATGCACGAGACATCGAGGCCGGTCGCGCTGCAGGCATGTTTTGTGTGGCAGTACGTTATGGCTATATCGCCAGCGATATCGAGCAATGGGGGGCCGACGCAATCCTCAACTCGCCACAAGAACTGTCCAGCTGGGTGATGAACAATACCTGATTTGCATCACAGTGCCCACAGGCTTATACTGTACCTCCCTTGGGGCCGATCCGGTTTCGACGTGGATTGCAAAGCTATTGGGGCGTGTCGAGGACCAGTGACCTCGTAAATCCATCTGGAAAACTTTAAACGCAAACGACGATCGTTTCGCTCTAGCCGCTTAATTGCCGCTAGG
>DASUEF010000059.1:0-8502 GCA_036275215.1 Limnobacter sp.
AGTGAAGTGGTACGGCGCTGTGGATACCATGCTGAAGAATATTGACAATGCTTTGGCAGCATTGTCAAACAAGGATCAGAACGTCTCCTCAATGACGGATATCAACCAGATGTTGGGTTTGATTAAGGGTCTCGGGAGCGCGAATCTCGATCCGGAGTTGGCCACTTTGTTGTGGGACGGTCGCCAGCGTTTGAGTACGCCCAGGGAACAAACATTTTCCATAGAACTCGGCACGGGTTACGACGCAAGTGATTATGAAGTCGAGAATCCTCTTGATCATCTGCCCCAGGCGGTGCGAGATGAGATCAACGCTGGCAGAGCAAGAATTGTTAGTTCTGGGAATCGGTTCAAAAACATTGTTTATGAAGAGTATCAATGGTTTGGCAGGGTGTACCTCGATGTTCGCGTTCAATTTGATTTTGCAGATGGTACTGGTCTGGATTACATCAACAAGTATTTGAGGGGCGAAAAATTGAGCCAAGGCGACATCATGAGAATGAAGAATTATTTTCTGGATGTGCGCAACGCAATTATGAATGGTCAGAATGTTGAAGGACTCTCGAGCTCTCTGAAAGCCATTCTCGATGAAATTCAGCGCACCAAGGAAGCCACACAAAGTATGAGTCAGACAATCCATCAGGCAGTGATGGCGTCTTAACGGATCAAGACCTGATCGTCCAGTTTAAGGAGAAACAACATGGGTGTGAGTTCAATTACTGCTACAAGGTCCACCACGGATCCCCACGTGATGACTGTCAATCTGGGTACTCAATGGACATTGTTTATTGATGAACGAAATTCGCAAATTATTATTCAAAACAATGCAACCGGTGGAAGGTCTACGCGCATTTGGGGTGATCCGCATGTGGATCTGAACAATGATGGGACCACGGATTTCGATTTTTGGAATCAAACAACATTTAATCTTGAGGGTGGTGGAAAAATCACATTCGAGACTGAGCCTTGGCAGGGCAATCCTGCAATGTATGTGGTTCGCCGAATCATAGTAACGTATGGCGATGATGCCATGATGGTGGACGGGATTAGTCAAAACGCATTGAATGATCTGGGGTATACAGATTTTATTGATCGCGGCATTGCCATCGACGCTGCACTTGCTGATGGGGATTCTTTTGATTTAAAGACAAATGGCCAGTTATTTACCTCCACCGGAGGGCTTGTAACCAACCAAGGTAGCTCTGGAATTACGGGCTACAGGGCAGATGCCGACGAATTGTCCGAATCGGACTCTGCGCTTAGGGAGGCCTTGTTCGCTGAAATTACGGCCACTGGGCTGTTTGGCACCATGGCACGGGCGCGTGTGAGTTTGATGTTGACAGAAAACGACTACAATTTGACTGCTGCTAGGGCAGGTTCAGGCACGACCGACTTGGCAAGTTTGATGTCTTTACAAGCGAGTTTGAGTCGCCTTGGCTTAATCATGCAAGGCAATACAAGCTTGTTTGACAAGGTTGTGGCAACCTCGGGCCAATCTGGCCAACGGATTATGCAATCCTAAGTCGTAAGCGCCATAACTTTACAATCAAAAGGGCACCCCGAGGGGTGCCCTTTTGTTTGCCTGGGGGTCGGAGTCCCAGGCAATACTACAAGCTGGGCTTCTTAACCATGCGCCATCGATTAGAGGGGCAAGCTGTCTGTGGGCAGTGCACCTGTGATTGAATCCAGGGGACTTCCGCTCGAAGAAATCGGGAGTGCAGAGGGATCCAGCATGGCGGTCACTTGATCCAGCGGTGTGCCTGTTTCTGGGAAACTGGGTAGACCTGCATCACCGCCGCCTTCGCCAGATATTGCAGCCTCAATTGGGCCTAACACTGCATCCAGAGGAGTTCCTGTGGGGCCTTCTGAACCGCCACCATCGCCACTTGGGATTGGCAGTGCGCCTAGCGCTGCATCCAGAGGAGTTCCTGTGGGGCCTTCTGAGCCACCACCATCGCCGCCGCCTTCCAGGCCTGCAATCAACTGGCTGGTGACTGGGGAGAGTGCATCAAACACTTGGTCGAGTCCACCAGCGAGGGGTTCGCTCACTTGCCGTAGCTGCGCTGTCCCGGATATCAAGCCATCGAACACGGGAGCTGCGCCATCGGCCAACTGTGTTAGCCCTTCATTCAAGGGTGTCAGCACTGGCTCAAGCTGGGGTATCACTTGACCCAAGCCATCCGCAACTTGGGGGGTAACCATGCTGAGACCGCCACCCAATTGTTCGGCCACCACGCGTAAGTTCACGGGGAGTGTGTCTGCGGCCGCTGTCACCATACCATCTTCATTGCCAGCAATCACATCCACGGCAGGCGAAAGAGCGCTCTCAACAGCCTCGGTCACCGGCGTAACATTCTGATCCAAGGAGTCGGTCACGGGGCTCAAGCCATCTTGCGCACCTACAACGGTATCGTTCACGGGGGTCAGCACTGGTTCGGCTGCATCTGTTACCGGTGCAGTCTCTTCCACAACCGGATTGAAAGATTCGGTCACAGGGGCCAGGGCACCCACCGGTGCATCCACCACGGTGGTCGCGGGGCTTGCGGCGTCCACGGTTCCATCCAGTGCTGGAGAAGCGGGGCCCGCCGCGCCAGTCACGGGGTCGAGTGTGCCGGCGGCTGCTTCGCCAGAGCCGCCATTGCCGCCACCAGTGCCACCGCCGCTTCCGTCGCCACTGTCATCGCTCAATACAAACGCGGCGCCTGCAGCAGCAGCCAAAGGACCCGCCAGACCGCCTGCGGCCAAGCCTGCGCCAAACAATCCAAACATGCCTCCCGCGCCGGTTACGGCAACGGACTGATTCTCGCCTTCCGACAGCAACTCAAAGTCGCCCTGGGAAACCTCAAATTGTGCGCCGGCTTCACCAGCTTTCAATGTGGCCACAGAATTGGCTTTCAGAATGCCCTCGGTGGGAATTTGACCTTCCGCGGCGGGGAATTCGATGTAGGCAGACCCTTCCGCGCTGGTGGTCACTGTGTCACCAGCAGCGATGATGTCGCCTTCTTTCAGTTGAACTTGTTCTCCGTCAGCGCGGGTCACGGTGACCTCGCCCAACACGCTTTTGATGATTCCGGTGATATCAGCCACAGTACATTCTCCGACAATGGTGTGTTTGTTTACGGTTCGGCAAACTTCGCCGTTGTGAGAGTTTTACTGAGTAGACCCACAGAATGGATGCGAATATTGACTATTATTTAACAATAGTTAACAATATTTGTAAGGGTATTACTTACATTCTAGTGGGGTTGTGATTCAGCCTGACTACAACGTGAGCTTATTTGCCAATCCAGCAGTAACATCAGTCGATTAGTGTAACTCTTTCGGGGGGTGTTTTCGCACCCCCACTCAAAATCACCATGCCAGTTGGCGAATCGCAAGCTCCTTCATAATTTCTTCGGCTCCACCGCCAATGCACATCACCTTCACCTCACGATAAATGCGTTCCGTGGCCGAGCCGCGCATAAACCCCATGCCGCCCAGAATTTGCACTGCCTCGTTGGCGCAATGCTGCAAGGTCTGCGTGGATTGGTTCTTCAACAAGCAAATGTCTGCAACCAATTCTTGGTTGATGTCGCCCCGGTCAATCCTGTCGATGGTGTCGTTGAACCACACTTCGGTGGCCCTCACCTTCATGCGCATGTCTGCAAGCTTGTGCGCAATCACTTGGTGCTCAATTAGAGGTTTGCCAAAGGTCTCGCGATTCTGCGCCCAGTCCAACGCTTCCTTTAAACAAACTTTTGAGAACCCGACACATGCGCCGGCCAACATCAATCGTTCCGTGTTGAAGTTTTCCATGATGATCCGGAAGCCTTTGCCTTCCTTGCCGACCAGATAATCGGCTGGCACTTCCACATTGTCAAAATGGATGCTTGCAGTGTCACTCATCCACCAGCCCGTTTTTTTCAAGGCGGTCCGCGTGAGGCCCTTGGCATGGCCGGGCACCATGATCAATGAAATCCCGCGCGCGCCAGGCTCACCCGTTCGCACCGCCACGGTCAGCCAGTCCGCACGCACACCACTGGTGATGAACACCTTTTCACCGTTGATGCGGTAATGCGGTACGCCGTCCTTGTGGATCAAATCCGCTCGGGTCTTCAGGTTGGCCACATCCGACCCCCCCGACGGCTCGGTGATGGCCAGTGCGCTGATGGCTTCGCCTTTCAACACCGCCGGTGCAATCATCTTGCGCAGGGCTTCACTGCCGTGATTCAACAAGGGTGGTAAGCCGATGTTGTGGCTAAACAAACCAGCCAACAAGCCACCCGAGCCAGCCGAACAAATCAGGTTGGACAGCTTGAGCCTGTCCCCCAGAGAACATTCAAAGCCACCATACTCCTCGGGGTAGCCCAACCCCAGCAGCCCCAATTCGCCTGCCTGGCGATAAAGCTCGCGCGGAAATTCACCCGCTTCATCCCATGCATTGACATGCGGCTTGATCTGCTGATCCACAAAGCGCTCAACGGAGCGAAAGAAATCATCCACGACGTTGTCTCCCGCCAGCCCACCAGGCCGGTCAAATTGTTCTCATGCTGGGTTGGCTTGAAGCGAGGTGGAGGATTCCACTTCCTGCAAGGTCAACATCAATTGATTGACATTCATCTGGTCACCGACCTGCACCAGTACTTCCTGAACCACTGCTGCATGCTTCGCACTGATCCGGTGTTCCATCTTCATCGCCTCCAGGCACAGCAACACATCGCCAGCCTTCACAGCTTCACCAGGGTGCACCAGCACTTGGGTGACTTTGCCGCTCATCGGGCTTTTCACTTTGGGCTGGAAGGCATTCTCTTGACCGGTGGCCGTGCTTTGCAAACTCAGGTTTTCTGCGCACAAGGCCTGTGGGCTGTTGTTCAGCCTCACCCAATGCATAGGGCCCTCTTGCCAATGCCCAAAACGCAGGGGCAGGCCATCCACCGTGGCTGTTTCTGACAAACCGGTTGGCAGGCGCACATGCAAAGTCGACTCGCCCAAACCCTGTACCGAGTAATCCGAGGGGCCGATGGCCAAGACCTGCAGTGCATGTTTTGCGCCGCCCGAGGCCAACATCACAGGGCGGGCCAGTGCGCCAGTGCTGGAAAATCCGTTCATCAACGGCGGCCAAGGCGGCTGTGGCTGCTCTGGCTTGAATGCAAGCAATACAGCCAGCAAGGCCATGGCGTGCCGTGTGCTTTGGGGTGCAAGCAGGGCATCGGCATGCTGCGCCAGAAAGCCTGTACCGAAGTCACCCGATTGAAAAACGTGGTGCTGGGCAATGCGCTGCAAATACAAAGCATTGTGCTCAAAGCCCACCAAGGTGGTACGCCCCAACGCATCGGCTAGCTTTTCACAGGCAGAAAGTCTGTTTTCCGCGTGCACAATGACCTTGGCCAACAAGCTGTCATACCATGGGCTCACCTCACCCCCGACTTGCAACGCATGGTCGCAACGGCAAAGCTCATCGGGTTGCCAAGCCAACACCGGCCCAGTCTGCGGCATGAAGTCACGGGCAGGGTCTTCGGCACACAGCCGTCCTTGAATTGCATGGCCCAAAAACCGGATGTCCTGCTGCTTCAGGCTGAGGTGCTCGCCCGATGCGATCCGCAATTGCCACTGCACCAGGTCAATGCCTGTGATGGCCTCGGTCACCCCGTGCTCCACCTGCAAACGGGTATTCATCTCAATGAAATAAAACTCGCCAGTGGCATCCAGCAAAAACTCCACGGTGCCCGCACCCACATACTGCGTGGCCCGCACCAGCCTCAAGGCGGCGTCACCCATGCGGGCGCGCAAGTCTGCGTCCACGGCCGGGCTGGGTGCCTCTTCAACAATTTTCTGATGGCGACGCTGCACGGAACAATCCCGCTCACCCAAGTGAATGGCATGTCCAAATGTGTCGGCGAGCACTTGAATTTCTATGTGACGCGGATTGATGATGGCTTTCTCCAACATCACCCGATCATCATTGAAAGCACTTTTTGCCTCCAACTGAGCAGAATGCAACTGCGATGCGAACTCCGCCTCCCCCATCACCAGCCGCATGCCGCGACCACCGCCTCCCGCCAGTGCCTTGATCATGACTGGGTAGCCTATACGCTGCGCCGCAGCCATCAGGTCGGTTACGCTTGCGTTGGGCTCGCTGAAGCCGGGAATACAAGGCAAGCCAGCTTGTTGGGCAATCTGTTTGGCACGGGCTTTGTCGGCCATGTCTGCAATCGCCTGTGCCGTGGGGCCTACCAGGGTGATGCCAGCCTCGGCACAGGCAATCGCCAACAATGGGTTCTCCGACACAAACCCGTATCCTGGGTGAATCGCGTCTGCGCCAGATTTCAAGGCAGTGTCGATCAGCTTGTCAATCCGTAGATAAGACTCCAACGAAGGGGCTGGGCCGATGCAGTAAGCTTCATCGGCCTCTTGCACATGCAGTGCCCGCGCATCGGCTTCAGAATAAACTGCCACAGTCCGAATCCCCAAGCCACGCGCTGCACGCTGAATTCGTCGCGCAATCTCGTTTCGATTGGCAATCAGCAACTTGTGAATGCGTTTTTTTGCGCTCTCAGTGGTCATGGGTGCGATCACTCAGCTGGATTTTTTCTTGCCAGGCAAAATGCCCATGAACTTGCAAATGATGCCCAACATCACTTCATCCGCACCACCGCCAATCGAGATCAAACGCCCATCGCGGAACAACTGTGAAGCGGGATTTTCCCAGGTAAAGCCCATGCCTCCCCAGAACTGCAAACATTTGTCCGCCACTTGGCGCACCAAGCGGCCACTTTTGAGCTTGCACATGCTCGCCAATTCGGTCACATCTTGCCCGTCGATGTAGGTCTCGGTGGCCTGCCACACCAAGGCACGCAAGGCTTCAATTTCAGTTTTCAACTCAGCCAATGTGAAATGCACCACTTGTTGATCGAGCACGGTGCTGCCGAACAAGTTGCGCTGGCGGGTGTAGTTGATGGTTTCGTTCAGCACATGCATCATGCCTTCGATGCTGTTGGCAGCACCCCAGAGGCGCTCTTCCTGAAACTGAATCATTTGGTACATGAAGCCAGCGCCTTCCATGCCAATCAAGTTACGCTGGGGTACACGCACATTGTCAAAGTGAATAAGACCGGTGTCGGATGCCCACATGCCGATTTTGTGAATCTTCTTCTCAATCGTAATGCCCGGTGTTTTCATGGGCACGATGATCAGTGATTTGTTCTGATGAGGTTTGCCTTCGCTGGTGTTGGCCAACAGGCAAATCCAGTCGGCTTGCAAACTGTTGGTAATCCACATTTTGCTGCCGTTGATGATGTAGTCGCTGCCGTCCTTGCGCGCTGTGGTTTTGACACCTGCCACATCCGACCCTGCCCCGGGCTCTGAAACACCGATACAAGCCACCATGTCACCAGCAATGGCAGGTGCCAGGAATTCACGGCGCAGCTCGTCGCTGCCGAACCGCGCCAAAGCGGGTGTCGCCATGTCGGTCTGAACGCCGATGGCCATGGGCACACCACCGCAATGGATTTTTCCCAAGGCTTGCGCCGCCACCACGGAATAGCTGTAGTCCAAACCCATGCCGCCAAACTCTTCTGGTTTGGTCAGTCCCAGCAAGCCAAGATTACCCATCTTTTTGAACAGCTCATGGGCGGGAAACATTTGTTCCTTTTCCCAGGTGGCCACGTGTGGATTAATTTCATTCTCCACAAAGCGTTCGATGGTGCGTTGTAGTTCTTTGTGTTCCTGGCTTAGTCTCACTCCGGTCTCCCCCGAATTCATAAATCAAACGTTTGTTTGAATTATTGACCGTTTACCGAAACCTGTCAAATCAACATGTAACAAAATCAGGATAAAAAGCGGATTGCTGTGCTATCAAGTTACAAAACTAAAGGGCACTACAGGGCAAGCGGTCAAGCTCGGAGGATAAATCAAGCCCGGAAATTAACTTTAATCGTCCTGCCCGTGAAAAAAGAGTCTCTTTCGGAGAGGCAGAGAACCCGGAGGGCAACGCAAGCGATAGGAAATTGGGCGTCTCTGTTAATTCAATGACATGCACTTGGCGACCCAACCCACCCTGCAATCGCATCGACACAGTTGTTGAATTCTCATGCAAGGCAATTGAATTGACTACAAGACTAGATGAAGGTTTCAGTGCGCGCTGGCAATTCTGAATAAAGTCAGAACTCAAGAGTGGTCCAACCAGTCCTTCTTGATCGAATCCATCAACAAAAATCCAATCAAAAGTGCGGTTACAGGCTTTTATATACTCATCTCCACAGCCACACACAACGGCCAGCCTCGGATGAGTCTTCGGAAAATAGAAATGGGACACCGCCGTGTCAATCACCTCCGGGCAAATTTCAACCACAGTGACATGCCAGCTTGGAAAGTTTCGAAGAATAAACCGCGGAACCACGCCGGCACCAAGGCCAATAAGCAATATATTGCGAGCGCCAGAGAAGCAATCATCCAGAAGCAAGGTGCTCAAGGCGGCCCTCAAATAAGGAACTGCCGGAACATGTGGCGCTTCGAGACAAATATGCC
>DASUEF010000060.1:0-14172 GCA_036275215.1 Limnobacter sp.
GCAGGGATGTGGGGCAACTGACAGTGGTCACCACCCACACCCAAGCCCGGTACTCCTTGCCCACGGTGGTGAACGAATTCAAGAAAATTTTCCCCAAAGTGCATTTGCGCATGCACCAGGGCAGCCCCAAAGAAATCACCCAAATGCTTCTGGATGGCCAGGCCGATATTGGGATTGCCACCGAGGTGCTGGGCAATGTCGATGAGTTGGTGTCTTTCCCGTATTACCAATGGAAACACCAAGTGGTGGTGCAGCAAGGGCACCCATTGCTCAAGCTTGAGCAACCCGCCCTTCAAGACGTGGCTGAGTATCCCATCGTGACCTATCAAGAGGGCTTCACCGGTCGCATCAAGATTGACGAAACTTTCCGCAAGTTGGGTTTGACATTGGATGTTGCGATTTCGGCCTTGGATGCCGATGTGATCAAAACCTATGTGGAGTTGGGCCTGGGTGTGGGGATTATTGCCAGCATGGCGTACAACCCGGTGAAAGACACTGGCCTTGCGGTGCTGAACGTGGAGTCCGACTTGCCCACCAACACCACCAGCATTGCCATTCTCAAGGGGCATTACCTTCGCTCGTTTGCCTACAAATTCATCGAGCTGTGCAATGCAGATTTGACCGAAGCCCGTTTGTTGGCGGCGTTGAACGAGGCCAGTTGAATTTGGCGACCTGCTACGGTGGCTGTTGACCTCTGGCAGCGCCTTCCTGCTGGCCACAGGCCGAGAGAGTTACCTTTCTGGCCCGAGGCCGAGCAGAGGCTTGTTTCTCGCTGAAAACCTGTGTCTCCCTTGGCTCCGCCTGAAGAGACCTGGGCCCAGAAGCGCACCGGGGCCAAGCCCCAAGGCGTCCGCCAATCTGTGATTCCCTCCCTGAGCCTGGCCTCTCTACTGGCCCGAGGCCAGGCAGAGGCTTGTTTCTCGCTGAAAACCTGTTTCTCCCTTGCTGGGCCTGAATGCCCTGGGTCCGCCCCTCCAAAAAAGAGGTCGGGCTCGGCCCCTGCCGGCAACCTGTCGGTTGACCGGCACCGGTCCTTTGCGGCACGCAAGGGCAGGTTTTCTGGATGCTCGCACCAAGCCTTCTGCACCGGCCTGGGCCCAGGGCTGCTGCGTGCCTCGCCATGCACCTGCGCAGCCCCGGTGCGGAACAAGACCCGCGGAGTGATGCCTTGCTGGCCGATTCAGGGCAGCCCGCCCGGTTTGACCCACAGCCAGGGGCCGGAACGGCGCTGTCGACAAGCTTTGCTTGGCGACAAGACGGACCGGATGCAACAGCGACACTCTCGCTTTGCATGCCCCGGTGCACTTCAAAGCGCAAAGATGCCGGAGGCACCTCCGGTGAGAATGTTAATGAATTCTGCCTTGGCAGGCGTTGCTGCAAGTGCCAGACCTGTGACGGCTGTGGCCCACAGGGCAGGGTTTGCCCTTGTTCTGGGGCGATGTTGATTAGCTTTTGAAGTTGGGCGGCTGTTTGCCGAAACCTTGGCTCCACGCCCAGAAAGCCAGTTCAAAGTCGGTTTGTACGCCCACTTTTTGGCGTATTTGTGACAAATTATTGCTCACGGTTTTGCTGCTGATTCCCAGGTTGCTTGCAACCTGTTCAATGGTCTTCCCTTCCACCAAAAGCCTCACCACGTCGACTTCTCTGGGGGTAAGTGCTCCTGTGTTTGTGGGGTCCGGCAAGGGGGTGTCCGTCTCGCTTTTTTCGGTGTCGCCCTGAAAACAGAACAGGGTGTTTTCGATGCCTTGGGCCAACACATCCTTGGACACATGACGCTGACCAGTCAATGCTTTGCGCAGCGCGAGGACAAGCTCATCCGGGTCGCTGGATTTTGTTATATACCCTTTGGCGCCCTGTTCGAGTGCTTTGCTGGCCACCACCGGGCTGTCGTGCATGGACAGAATCACCACGGGCAGTTTGGGCCATTTTATTTTTACTCGACGAATTAATTCGAGTCCGCTTTGCCCGGGCATGCTGATGTCCAGCACCAGGGCATCGCAAGGAATCTCCTTGAGCAAGGCAAATGCTTCCTCTGCATTCGCAGCTTCGCCCACCACGCGCAGGTCATGCTCAGATTCTATGAAGCGCCGGTAGCCAGAGCGTACAGCAGCGTGATCGTCCACCAGAATGATGTTTGCTTCAATCCCCATGCGTGTTTGACTCCTCCCGAAGGGCTTGAGCAGGTACGTTGCATTGCAAACAAAAGAATTGTTCGTTAATTCGCCAGAACACCTCTCCACCCAGCGCTGCCATTCTTTCCCGAATACCTGTTAGTCCAAGTGAAGGAGCGACGCTGGGTGTCGCAGTTTTTAATCCATCATTTTCGACAATCATCACAAATTGCCCTTGGGTGGGGTCAAAACCGGCCATCACTTTGATGTTTTTGGCCGTTGCATGCCGTGCAGCGTTGGTCAGCGCTTCTTGCAAGCTGCGGTACAGGGCGATGGGGGCATCTGGCCCGAGTTTCACGGGTTTTGTATCCCACGCAAAATCCACGAACCAGCCGTGCCGCCTTGCCCAGTTGTCCAGCAAATCCAACGCAGCATCACGCAACGAGACTTCCAGCAACAGGTGTGGCTTGAGCTCTCGCAGGGAGCTGCGCAGCCAGACCATCATTTGCGAGGCTTGTTCGTGCACAGCTTTGGCTGCCTCACGGGTTTGGGCTTGCGTATTCTTGACCAGAAAAGCCGCATTCACGGAAATTGAGGTGAGGCTTTGACCGAAGTAATCGTGCAAATCCTGCGCAATTGTTTGCCGTTCTCTTTCTTGAAGCTCTACCACCCGTTGAAGCAGGTCGCGGCTTTTGCTTTGTTCCTGCTGAAGCGTTTGCAGCAGTTGTGAAACCGACTGGTGAATGTCCTGAAGTTCGCGCAAGCCAAGGTTTGTGGGCTCTACCACGGGGGTGAGTGCACCTGTGCGATGACGTTGTTCGTGCTGTTTGAGCCAATCCACCAGTTGTAGTAGCGGTTTGTTTAAACTGGGGCGCAGTGTTAGCCAAACGACAGCGCCGCTTCCCAAGGCCATTAGCACCAGCATTCCAGAAATCAGGAAAAGTTCCCGGCGTGTTTCCCTGCGCTCTTGATTGGCTTTTTTTTCTGCCAGTTGCTGCCGAAAACGTTGCAGTGCCAGGTTGTTCATCGGTTCTGCTTGGTTCAAAGCAACATGCAGTTCGTCGATGAGTGCGCTGGCGGCGTTGTATTCGGTTTTCACATCCTGTCTGCCCATGGCAAACACAAAGCCGGTGCAGATCAGGGCCCAAACCCCCAGCCACACCAACAATCGTCTCACGAGCAAATCACTTAAACGCATGCTTATTGCCTCAACCTGCTGCGCTTTGAGCAGCTTTCGTAATGTGCCTCAGTTTAGTCTGGATAAAAAGCCACTCAGCCAATTTCGGGAAAACTTCCCTAGTGTCGATTGCCGCAATATACGACGATAACTAAAAATACGCAGCGCCTGGCCATGTGATGTGGCGTGCAGAGCAGGCCGCTGCGTGACAACATCACACAGCAAAGGGCTTAGACCATGGCTTTGGTTCATCACCGCGTATCTCTGCGGGCAGGCGCACTTGCGGCTGCCTTGTCTGCAATTTTTAATCCTGTCCGAGCGCAAACCCTGGAAGAGGTCCAGGTCATTTCAACCAGCCCGTTGCCGGGCTCCGTCATCGCCAAAGACCGGGCGCCCTTCAGTGTAAAGGAGGTGGATAACTTGCAACGCGATGGTGACCGCGAGTCGCTCTCCAGAAGCCTATTTAAGGGCATCAGTGGTGTGCAGGTCACGGACAATCAAGGCAACCCATATCAATCTGATGTGACGTACCGAGGTTTTTCTGTCACGCCATTGCTTGGTACACCACCCGGTTTGTCGGTGTACGTAGATGGTGTCCGGCAAAACGAAACTTTTGGGGATGTGGTGCGGTTTGATGCCATACCGCAATCCGCGTTGAAAGAAGTGACGGTTTTGCCTGGCACCATGCCCCAGTTTGGTTTGAACTCACTGGGAGGGGCGATTGTGATGCAAACCAAAAGTGGTCGAGATTTTCAAGGTCAGCAACTGGATCTGGAGGTGGGGGACTATGGCAGAAAGCGCTTGGGCTTCCAGACGGGCTGGGTAGATGAAGCCACCCAACGGGATTTTTATTTCAATGTGAATCATTTTGACGAGAAGGGATGGCGCCTGCTCTCTCCAAGCACGGTGAACCAGCTCTTTGGGAAAATGGGTGTCGCCTCTGATTCCACGATCACCAACTTCAGCATCAACCTGTATGACTCCGATCTGAATGGGAATGGTGTGGTGCCACGCAGCCTGTACAACCAGAATCGAGCGCAGTCATACACCTACTTCGACAATACCCAAAACACGGGCGGGCAGTTGGCTGTGGATTTCACGCGTTATTTTGACAATGGAAACAATCTGTCTGCCAATGCCTATTACCGCAGTTCAAAGTCCCGCACCTTCAATGGCGATGGGAATGAAAATGAAGACTTCCGGTTTGGCGTGGCTGAATTTGAACCGGATCGCGCCGAGGTGGAGATGACCCCCGGCATTGTTTACAACCAGAATTGCAGTGCGCCCGCCAGTGCGCCGTACGCACCGGGTACCGTGACGTTTGAAGAGGGGGATCCCTCTGCGATGGATCCAGACTCTGCCGATTGTCCGGGTGCGAACAATTATGGTGTGTTGAACCAAGACCTGTTTGGCCTGAGTGTGCAATACGCTTTTGCCCCGCAGGGAAAACACACCGTGGCGCTCGGGGCTCAAGCAGAATTCGGTCGCTCCGATTTCAGGCGTGAGTACGCCCTGGGCGTGTTCAACCCCGATCGCACGGTGCGTGAATTGCATCGTCGCATTGAGCAAGTGAATGTGGAGGCTCAAAACAATCAGTTTGGTGTGTACGCACAGGATGCGATTGCATTGACAGAGCGGAGCACCTTGCTGCTGGCTGGGCGCTATAACCACGCCACGGTAAAGACGAATGATCGATTGGCCATTCCACTTATCAACGAGGAAGGCGAGGCGGGCCCGGGCTTGAACAACAATTACACGTACAAGCGGTTCAACCCATCGGTGGGCCTGTCGTTTGCACCCGAGAAAAACACCACGTGGTACGCCAGTGCGGGCACCAGCAACCGGGTACCCACACCAGTGGAGTTGGCCTGTTCAGACCCCGAGTTTCCATGCCTGTTGCCCAATGCAATGGCCGCTGACCCGTTTCTGGAGCAAGTGGTGACAACCACGGTCGAGGGAGGTTACCGCACGCGGTGGGCACGCGGTGTTGCGCAGTATGGTTTTTCGTTCAATGCCTTCAAGGCGGACAACAAAAACGACATCATATTCGTGACCGACGGGGCGGGCTCGGGCGGTTTTTTCCAGAACTACGGCAAGACCCGCCGGCAAGGGGTGGAACTGGATTTTGAGGTTGAGCGGGGCATTTGGGATTTTGCTGCCCGTTACCAATACCTGGATGCCACATTCCGCAGCCCAGCACGTTTGGCCAGCGAGGGCAATAGCAGTGCAGTGGATGCCAATGGAGACCCAGCCGTGGAGGGAGGGTTCATTGAGGTGCAGCCTGGCAACAAAATCCCTGGCATTTCTGAGCACAATCTGAAGTTGTCTTTGGGATTGAAAGCCACGGCGTCTACAATCCTGTTCGTAGACATGCAAGCGCAGAGCGAGCAGTTTGCAAGAGGCAACGAGAACAATCGTCACCAGGCCGGGGTTGTCAATATTCCTGGCGAGGGGCCGGTGACATTCCAAGACAGTGGCAAGGTGCCGGGTTTTGCTGTGTTCAACCTCGGGCTGAATCACACGCTGAGCAGGGGCGTCACATTGCTTGCCCGCTTGAACAACGTATTTGACCGGGAATACTTCAATGGCGGCGTGTTGGGTGGCAACGTGTTTGATGCGAACGGCCAATTGGTGGAAGACGAGGGTGACATCACCTACGAGACCTTTCTCGCGCCAGGCATGCCACGCTCGGCGTGGCTGGGGTTGAGCATGCGGTTTTGATGATTGAACGCAATCGGCTATCCTCTCTGAGTTGCAACTGCGAGGATTAGCCGCTCATGCCGTTTTGTCGTGTTTTTGCCCGTGCGCTGTGCGGGTTGCTTGGTTTGTTTCCTGCACTGGTGCATGCACAGCAATCGGATGCCTGTTGGCTGCAGCACCGCGCCACAGTGTACGAATGGATTTGTGCCCATCAGAGTTTGCCGGATTCCGGCCGTGATTTCGCGCTCAGCGTGGTGGTGGTGGACTCCCCTCGTTCTCTGATGGTGATAGATTCGGGGGCCACCGCCTCGGTTGGCGAAAGTCTGGCTCGCGCTGTGCGCATCAAGTTTGGCAGCAAGCCTGTGTGGATTTTGAACACCCAACCCAAGCCCGAACATGTGTTGGGCAATGTCGGATTTGGCGAAGTGATCCGCGATACGCTCAAAGAAGAAGAGACGCTGGGGCAACGGATTGTTGCGGGGAAGCTAACCTCGGATTTGATGGTCAAGCGCTGCCCTGAATGCATCAAAAACTTTGCAGAACGCATGGGTTCAAACTCCGTCCAGGGCACCCAGCCGGTGGTGCCGCAGCGCCTGCTGCGTGCGGAGCGTGGCCATTTGGGCACATTGAACAGTGACTGGGTGCCATGGAAGTATCGCTTATACAAAGACCTTGAAACCGAAGAGGCCTTGATCTTGCAGAACAGGGACTTGAATTTGCGTTGGGTGGGCTCAGCCGTGCAGGACAGACTGGTCCCCGACTTGTACGATGGCGATGTGGTTGCGAGAATCGATTTCCTAGCGCGTCTTTACACGGTGCTGAAAAGCGATGAAACATTGCTGACTTCGCATGGTGCGCTGAATCGCGACACGGTCAAGCGCAATCTTGATTATTTTGTGGACCTGCACCGACGTGTACTGGTGGGCCTAGAGGAGGGGGTTAGTGAGGTGGAGCTGATTAAGCAGCTCAGTGAACCCGCCGAGACGCTTAACTCAACGTCAAACAGCGCTGTGTATGTTTCCACGCTTCCCGATCCAGGCAAATCAAGAGATCTGGAGACCCACCAGTTGAATATCCAGCGCATTTACCGCCAGACAGAGCCGTTGGTGTTTTAGCGGCATGGAATGGCCCTTGCTTTGTTGATTCTGTTGTGCGGGAATCTCCGTTGCCGCCCGGCCGTTTGTTACAAATTGCAACAGCCCAAACACAAAGGACCATTCGAATCTTGATCGCCACCAAATCCCACACCTTGATGTTGAATTGGGTGTTATTGATGACCGTCACGTTGTTTGCAACAGCAGTGACCTTTTATTTCGGATTGTTGCAGTGGGTGGTGATGACAGACAACACCCGCATTTGCATGGTGATTTTGCTGGCATTTGTTGTTGGCAGTGCAATGGCAGGCTGGCGCAGCGTTTACCTGTCGCGTCAAATTGAATGCTTTGAGCGCATCAAGCAGGGTGACCGTGAATTCGCTGAAGGCCAATCCATTTGTTTCGATTACCTTGCGCACCAGAATCCCGTGGCCCACCCCAGTGAAAGTGGGCTGCTCGCGGAGGTCATGGCCGAACGCGCCCGCGGCTCGCATTCGCTTGGTTGGTTCATCACAGGATTGATGCTCAAGCTTGGCTTGTTGGGCACGGTGGTGGGTTTTACCATGATGCTTGGCAGCCTAGAGGGACTAGAGCAACTAGACATTTCCGATATCAAAAGCCTGATGCAGCAAATGACTCAAGGCATGGCGGTGGCCATGAACACCACCTTGGTGGGGTTGGTGACAAGTATTCTTTTGAGTCTTGAATTTCTCATGCTGGATCGGCACGCGGATCGACTGATATCCGAGACGGTGGCCTTTGCCCACCGAAATGTGGCTGGAGATTTGAGTATCTCGCCGACTCGGGGAGTTTAGGGCGGCATGGCGCTTTTCAACCACAAACCGGATTTTGAACTGGACCCATTCACTGACTTGATTTTCAACGCATTGTTGATTTTCACTTTTCTGTTTTTGATGGCGCTGCTACTTCTGAATCCGCCCGCAAAGAGCGGCATTATCGATCCCAAAGCCGAGTTTTTGATCACGATCAGTTGGCCCGACAACGACCCCAACGATATTGACGTGTGGGCCGCAGGGCCAGGTTCTCGCCAGGTGTGGTACATGCGCCCGCAGGATGGGCTTATGCACATCGACCGCGATGACCGTGGCTTGGCCAACGACACTCAAGAGGTGGATGGTCGCACCATCGTGAATCCTCTCAATCAGGAGGTGCTTACCATTCGAGGTCGCCCCCCTGGTGAATACATTGTGAACTTGCATTACTACAAGACGGAGAACAACCAGCCGGTCCCTGTGAATGTGTATGTGGCTGAGGTTAACCCCAAGCTCAAGGTGCTGCATTACGGCACCACCATGGTTCAACAGCAAGGGGATGAGGTCACAGCGGTGCGCTTCACCATCGACATCGATGGCAATGTGAGCAATATCAATCAAGTCGAAAAATCTATTGTGAAGGCAGAGAATTCATGAATGAAGTGCTGATGGCATTGACCATTGCTTATGTTTTCTTGGCAGCTTTGCTGCTTCTGGTGCTGGTGTATGGTCGTATCCGTACATCATGGAAATTGGGCTTGATCCTTCTTGCCTCTGCATTTTACTGGGTCAGCTTTCAGGGCTGGCAACATGCACAGGGTTGGCCCAGCGCCGCAGATTTGCCCGAGCGCTTCCTGTTTCATTTTGTGATCGTGGAAGAACCTGACGAGCGGGAGGGCACCGCTGGGCAGTTTTTTGTGTGGGCCACCAGCCTAGAGAACAACCGCCCCTCAGATACGCCGAGGGCGTATGTCGTTCCTTACGACAAAGGCCTGCATGTGAAGTTTGATGCAGCCCTACGTGAGTTGAAGAACGGCAATCTGCAGATTGGTGAGGTGGGCGGGGAGCAATACGATCCTGCGGCCACGCGAGACAACACACGAATCGCTGACAAAAAAGTGGATCTGGAATTCACCGATTTGCCCGACCCCCAGTTGCCGGAGAAATGATGATGCGCTCCAACACACTGTGTAAATTGGGCTTTTTGATGATGTTCGCGGCTGGGTGTTCCTCTGGCGGGTCGGATGCATTGTTCCCCCTACAGGAGGGGCAGCGCTGGGAGTATCGCGTGGCTTATGACATGCCCGACGGCAAGCGCAAGGAAACCTTAACAATTCGAACCTTGGGCAAGGCCAGCTTTCACAACGCCGAGGGTGAGACCGTGAGTGGCCATGTTCGCCAAACCAGCGACGGCACAGACTATTACATCGATGTTCGCGACACGGGCATATACAGGGTGGGCAAGCGCGTGGTGGTAGAAAATAAGCCCATGGCCGACAAGGAGATTCGCATGGTGTTGCCACAGGGCAAAAACCTGCGCAAGGGCTACACTTGGACGCTGGAGACCAGCCCTTACGTGCTGCATTGGATGCCACCCTTTGACCAAGCCAATGCAAGCATCAAGCCCTTTGACATGGTGTATGAAATTGCTGGGTTGAAGGAAACTGTGCAAACCCCGCTGGGCACCTTTGAGAATTGTGTGAGGGTGCACGGTGAAGGCAAGATGGTGTTTTACGCCGACGCCAGTGCGGGATACCAGGAGATTTTGGTGAACCACACCGAATGGTATGCACCGGGGGTCGGCTTGGTGAAGTTGCTTCGCGAGGAGCCTTTGAACACTGACATTATGAAAGGCGGAAAGGTGGAGATGGTCTTGACCCATCATCAACTTTAAGCCCCAGGGCGCCTTTTACTTGGCGTGCAGGCCTTCTACCACCAGATCACAAAAACGTTCGCGTTTGTTGGTGTTGCTACTCACTCTGCAGTGGTCAATCAACACTTGATCTCCCACCAAGCTGTGCGACTGAACTCGGTCTGCGTACAAAAGAATTTCCTCCGTGTCCAGACTAAACTTGGAGTCCAGGTCCATTTGGTTGAGGTCGGGCCTGCGCCAGCTCACGGTGAATAGCGGTTGATTGTTGAGCACCTCGCCAGTTTGGGTGTTTTGTAGTTCTGTCACTGCCTTGACCGACAGTGTGGGGTGGTTGTTGAATTCTGCCGTGTAATACCGTTTCATGTCGCGCATGATGTTGTAAGCATCCGTGGCAAACAAATTGACGATGCGATTGCGTGTCACGAAGGTGAGTTCTTCGCTGTTCAGCCCTGTGATTTCCACGATGTTGCCGTTGGCCAGTTTCTCCATGGAATCGGGGGCGGGGGCACTGCAAGCAGCCAGGGCGAAGCCCAGTGTGCAGGCCAGTGCGGCCTTGTGTGGGCGCATGGGTCGTTCTCCCTTCTTTTGGTGTTATTGAGCAATGCAGTATAGCCTTAAGTGGTGGGGCGAGCCCCAGATCAGGCGTTGGACGCAGCGATGTTGACATGGTGAATCAATTCTCTTGCTTTGATGGGTTTGGCCAAAACCAGGTCGACTGCGTCGTCTTTCAAGCCATCTTCTTTCACTTGTTGGCCCCAACCTGTAAGTAAAATAATGGAAGTGGAAGGACGCATGCTTTTGACCCGTCTGGCAAGGTCTTGGCCGTCCATTTCGCTCATGCCCAAATCTGTGATGAGCAAATCGAATGGATTGTTTTTCTGTATGGCATCTTCAAAATACGAGAGTGCCTTTACAGCACTGGTGATGGCCACCACACGATGCCCGGTTGATATCAGCACGTCGGCTGTTGATTCAAGCACACGCTGCTCATCATCGACCACCAGAATGTTAAGTACACGGGTGTGTTTGGCTGCAGTCAATTGCGCCTGTTGCTCGGGAGCGAGACTGTTTGGCTCAAAGGGTAGATAGATTTGCACGCAGGTGCCCCTGCCCAGCGTACTTTCTATGGTGGTGTGTCCACCAGCTCTTTGTACACAGCCATACACCATCGAGAGGCCCAAGCCGCTTCCCCTCGATCCCTTTGAACTCACGAACGGTTCCATGCATTTGCCCAGGGTGAGTGCGTCCATGCCAGTGCCGTTATCCTGAACCTCAATGAGCACGTGGTTCTCGTAATCTACGCCCGCAAGTGAGGTGCGCAGCACGATGCTGCCTCCATCAGGCAGGGCATCCACTGCATTGAAGAGCAGGTTGGTGATGGTCTCTCGCAACTCACTGGCATCCAACTTGACCAAAGGCAAATCGTCCATCAGATCGGGTTTGATGTCGATCAGTCGCCCTTCTCGTAACGCTTGTGCCTGCCAGCGAGGCTTGGTGAACTCCAACGCCTGCACACAACAGGTGTTGGCGTCGCAGACTTTGTCGGTGTGTATCGGTTGTTCATCTCGATTGCGGGCAAACTGGCCCATGCGTGTCACAGTGTTGGCAACATCGTCAATGGCCGTTTGAACCATCTCCAATTGTTTTTTGCCACGTTCAGAAAGTCCATGTTCGTTCATTAACACCGTGTCCACATAGACCGAGGCCGGAGAGATCGCATTGTTGATGTCATGCGCAATGCCTGCTGCCATTCCCGCCAAGGCGCGGAGTCGCTCCTGTTGAAGCACAAGCGCTTGGGTGTGCTTAAGCCTTGCGTTTGCTTCCTGCAATTCCAGCAACAGAGCCGTTTGCGACAGCGCGAGCGCAAGATGCTCACCCAGTTGTACGATAAATTCGAGCTCATCGTCTGAGAAACTGTTTTTCTGCCTGCGTGCAAGCACCAAAATGCCCAACACCGAATCAGTTTTCTTCAATGGGCAAATGATCAAGCTGTGCAATTGGCCATGTGTATGCATGGCTGCTCCAATGGGTCCCCTTTCAACGGATAGGTCGGGTTGATGAACGGTGATGCCCGCCAAAGCTTTTTCAAGATTCACACCGTAGCCAGACACCTGGCTTCCAATTCCAATGTGCAATAGATTTGCCAAGGTCTCGGTATTTGGGCCCACAGCACGCGGTGTGAGCATGTTGTTGCCGGCGTTGTAAGAGGCCAGTAGGCAAAAGTCCAGCGCCATGTCATGCTCCAGCCGGCGAGCCACCGCGTCATAAATGTCGTCGAGCGAGGATTGCTCTGCCACTGCGCGCGTGATCTGCTGCAGCAAGCGCAGTTGTCTCAGCTGCTTGTTCGGGGGGGTGGTGTTTTGCATGGAGCGCCTTTGTCAGCACTCAAACTACCTCAAATCAAGCGCTTGTGCTTCCCTTCATTTGGGCTGGGGAAGTTTCGTGCATTAACAACTCACATTCAACGTAATGCCCAGCCATGTCGGCCAAGCCATGGGCCAGGTCATCAAAACTAAATCCTGGGTTGGGGTGGTTCAGGTAGCGGATCATGGTGGACATGCCACTGTTGATGAAGATATAAGCCACGGTTTGCAACTTATTGAGTCGAAAAATTTCAGGGTGTGCAATGGCGTGTTGAACAAACAGGTCGGCCAGTGCGCGGTACACCGCGCCGAAGGGCACGTGGCGCTCCATCAGCGCCGATTCTCTTGCGCAGCGCAGGTAAAGCTCATCTTCTTGTTTAAGAAATTCTGCGGTGCGGGCAATCAATTGAAACACGGCATCGCGTAGCGGAATCCGAACAAGGGCGGGGGTTTGTTCCTGAATCAAGGCCACCAGCTCTTGCGCAAACCGTTGCCCCATGGCTCTGAAAATTGCATCCTTGTTCTCGAAGTATTCATAAATGGAGCCCACGCCCACGCCGGCATATTCGGCAATTTGGCGGGTGGTTGCACCTTCTGCACCGTGCCGTGCCAGAGCGATGAATGCTGCTTGAACAATGGAGTCCACCGTGTGCTGTGCGCGGCTCTGTTTGGGTTTTCTGGTCATGAATAAATCCGAATTGAATCCGAACAAACGTTCGATCTAATATTACATTGTTCAATGTAACGGTCAACAAGGATATCGAATGTTTGGGCAAAAAATCACCAAAGGCGCAAATGCCGTGGTCACCGGCGCAGGCAGCGGTATTGGCCGAGCCTTTGCACGGGAAATTGTTCGCCGGGGCGGCCAGGTGGTATGCGCCGACATTTCTTTGGAGCGCGCCCAGGAAACCGTGGGTCTAATCATGGATGAAGTGGCTGGCAAGTTGAAAAACCCGGATTTGGTGTTTTTGCCCAAGGCCTGGGCGGTGAAATGCGATGTGAGCAAATTGACCGACGTGGAGAAGCTGGCCCTGCGCGCCGAACAGCTGCTGGGTGGCTCGGAGCAAGCCAGTGCCATCGACCTGGTGGTGAACAACGCAGGGGTGGGGGCGGGCGGTTTACCGATTGGCGAAACCTCCATGGACGACTGGAAGTGGGTGCTGGGTGTGAACCTGTGGGGCGTTATTCACGGCTGCCATGTGTTTGCACCGCGCCTTCGGGCACGTGCCAAGCGGCGCAAGTGCGGGATTGTGAATGTGGCCTCCACCGCCAGTTTTGCCGCTGCCCCGCTGATGGGGGCGTACAACGTGACCAAGGCCGGGGCCTTGGCCTTGAGTGAGACCCTGGCCGCCGAGCTGGCTGGCAGCGGGGTGAGCGTGACCGCTTTGTGCCCCACATTCGTGAAGACCAACATCACACAGGACGGCCGCATTGCAGGCGGCTCCAGCCAACTGGCCAACAAAATCATGGCGCTCACCGGCGTGGAGGCCGATGGCGTGGCCAAACAAACCTTGAATGCGCTCGACAAAGGCCAGCTCTATGTGCTGCCGCAACTGGATGCGCGACTCATCTGGCGTGCAAAACGCCTCATGCCCCGCAGCTACACCCGTGGGGCAGGACTTTTGGGCCGTTTGGCCAGCAAAACCCTCTAGGAGTAACACAACATGCCACAACTGGATCTGGAAAAAACACTGCGCCGCATCAAGGACAACCAATGGGCCCTGGCGGATTTTGACTGGGATGCGCCTGGGGCCGAGATGATCACCGAGGAACAGTGGCCCAAGCTGAAGGCCTTCATGGCCGACCTCACTTGGATTGAACACATTGGCGCTCGCGGCTTTGCCGCCATGGCCAAAAAGGCACCCAACGACACCTTGCGTGAAATTTACACCTGGTTCCACGCCGAAGAGCAGCGCCATGCCAATGCCGAGCTTGCGCTAATGAAACGCTGGGGCATGCTGGAGGAGGGCGAAGTGCCCGAGCCCAACATCAACTTGCGCCTCACCATTGAATGGCTGGACAAATACAGCGACGACATGCCTTTGAATGTGCTGGGCAGCGTGATCCCCATGTTGGAAGTG